>JANOCP010000131.1:0-11556 GCA_031412235.1 Polaromonas sp. | reverse complement strand
CGGCGGGCGGCAAAAGTGTCAGAAATGTATTTGACAAAGATCAGGCCGAGCACCAAGTGCTTGTATTAGGCGGCGTCCATGTTGGCGCGCAGCTTGTCGGCCGTGGCCAAGAGTGTTTTTTTGATGTCTTCAAGCATGAGGTAGCGCCGGCGTGGGCCGGGAGTTGGGAGCACTGCCGGGATTATGCGGCGCGCAAAGCTACCCCTGGTCGGCGTCTGCCCCGCGCTCAGGCCGCGCCGCATAAAACTGCGGATAAAACCGCTGCACTGCAGGCCCGTCACGCCGCCACGACATGCACTGGCCGACATAGGGCGGTGCTACCGTGGGTTCTGGTGGCGGGTTGCCTGCCTGGCGTTGCTGGTGCTCGATGTATGAGGGAATGGTCTGGAAGGCGGCTGTGGCCAGGTTAAACAGCAGCTCGCGCAGGTGGGTGCAACCTTCCACCCCGCCTATGGCGGACTCTATGGCTTTGCGCCACCCCCTGCCCAGGGTTGCGCCTACAAGCCGCTGCACAGGCGGAGCGGCATGAATGCATTCGGCAAAAGGCGTGGCGGGCATGCTGGTTTCAATAGCAACAATCTTCAGGTCGCTGTCGACCGTGACCTTGATAAACATGTCGTGCAAAGGTGTTCCGGCCTGTAGCGCGCCGCGCTCGAAGCGCTCAAAGGTGTAGTCCTTGGTGTCGCACATGCTGGCTTCTATGTCCCACAGGCCGTCGCTACGGGCAAAGCCGCGGTAGGTTACGGCGCGGGTGTGTAACGGGGTTCGGGTGACAGGTGGTGTGTTCATGTTTTTGCTTCCAGCGCAATCATTGTATGGCTACATACTTTCGCTGTACTGGTGCCTGGCGTTTGTGGGCGGGCAGATAGCATCGACCTGTTTCCGGGCCACATAAATCCGTCAATTGGGATGCTAGCTTAAAATAATATAAGCGCCCTATTTTGGCTGCGCGATCCAGATCGAGTACGGAGTATTTCCATGAAAAGTGACTTGCTGATCAAGGCGGCGAAGCCATCCAGCGTCAAGGTCAAAACCAGCAAGGCCCGCAGCGCCATGCCCGAGACCGAGAACTGGGACGGAAAACTGGGTTTTTTGATGCATGACGTTTCACGCCTGCGGCGTAGCGTGTTTGACGAATTCATGAAGCCCATGGCCATGACGCGGTCACAGTGGTGGATTCTTGCGCACCTGTCGCGCCACGACGGCATGATTCAAAGCGACCTGGCCAATGTTCTTGACATTGGAAAGGCTGCATTGGGCGGGCTGATCGACCGGCTTGAGGTGTCCCACTTCATCGAGAGGCGGCCAGACCAGAATGACCGCCGGGTAAAACGCATTTACCTGACGGCAAAAGGCACCCAGATCATCAGCGAGATGCGTTCTCGCAGCCACGACATGAGTGAACGCATTCTGGAAGGGCTTGACACCGCGTCGCGCCATGCACTGGTAGACATGTTGAGCCTTGTCAAAAAAAACCTGCTGACCATCAAGAGCGACTCCTCGCTGGTCTGAGCCTGCCTTTTCTGCCGGGAGCGCACAACGTTGCAACAAACTCTTTCAGTATTTTGTCTGCTTGCATATAATATGTGTATGTATCCGCCCGTTTCTTTTATGCCGGAGTCGTCATGAATTTTGATTTCACACCAGACCAGATCGCCATACGCGAGGCCATTGGCGAAGTATGCAGCGACTTTGGCGATGACTACTGGTTGCGAAAAGACCGTGAAGGTGGTTTTCCGGAGGACTTCTACAGCGCTGTGGCAAAGGCAGGCTGGCTTGGCATTGCCATGCCAACCGAGTACGGTGGATCGGGGCTTGGCATCGCCGAGGCCTGCCTGATGATGGAAACGGTTTCGGCGTCTGGCGCGGGACTGTCGGGCGCGTCGGCCATCCATATGAATGTATTTGGCCTGCACCCTGTTGTGATGTACGGCAGCGATGAACAAAAAGCGCGCTGGTTGCCCCCGATTATCAATGGGGAAGCCAAGGCCTGCTTTGGCGTGACCGAGCCAAACACCGGGCTAAATACCCTCAAGCTCAAGACCATGGCCGTCCGCAAGGGTGACAAGTACGTGGTCAATGGCCAGAAGATATGGATATCTACCGCCCAGGTTGCACACAAAATATTGTTGCTGGCGCGTACTACGCCAATTGAAGAAGTCACCGCTCCAACGCATGGGCTGAGCCTGTTTTATACCGACCTGGACCGAAGCAAGATAGAGGTGCGCGAGATTGAAAAACTCGGACGCAAGGCGGTTGACTCGAACCAGTTGTTCATCGACGGGTTAGAGATTCCGGTAGGCGACCGAATCGGCGAAGAAGGCCGCGGCTTTGAATACATACTGCACGGCCTGAATCCAGAGCGGGTTCTGCTGGCCGCTGAGGCCACGGGCCTTGGCCGCGTGGCACTCAAACGCGCCGCCAGGTACGCGGGCGAGCGGATTGTGTTTGACCGCCCGATTGGTAAAAACCAGGGCATTCAACACCCTTTGGCAGAACGCTGGATTGAACTGGAGGCTGGCGCCCTGCTGTACCAGCGCGCTGCCTGGCTATACGACCAGGGCAGGCCCTGTGGCGCAGAAGCCAACGCAGCCAAATTTTTCTGTGCAGAGGCTGGCTTCAGGTCTTGCGAAACTGCCGTGCTTACCCATGGCGGAATGGGCTATGCGAAGGAATACCACGTCGAGCGTTACTTCCGTGAATCCATGCTGCCGCGCATCGCGCCGGTCTCGCCACAACTGATCTTGTCTTTTATTGCAGAGAAGGTTTTGCAGCTACCCAAGTCCTACTAGGCGTTGCACCAGCCCTTGATCACCCTTGAACACCACTCAAGGCAAGACTATGCAAGGGGCAACCTGTACATCAGGGCGATGCGCTTGCAAATAGCCACCATTTCGTTGCGCTGGTTCCACGCAGAATGCTGAAACACCACCACACCGTTTTGCGGTCGTGACTTGCTGTCGCGCTTTTCAAGCACCACGGTTTCAACGCGCAGCGTGTCGCCGACAAATACAGGCTTGGGAAAACGCACCTCATCCCAGCCGAGGTTACCCACGGTGGTGCCCAGCGTGGTGTCGCCGACGGAAATACCGACCATCAAACCGAGCGTAAAAACGCTGTTCATCAGGGGCTTGCCGAATTCTGTGGTTTTGGCATATTCCGCATCAAGGTGAATGGCGGCAGGGTTGTGCGTCATGGTGCTGAACAGCAGGTTGTCAGTTTCGGTGACTGTGCGACGAATGCCGTGCTTGAAATTCTGTCCAATTTCAAACTGCTCAAAATAAAGTCCTGCCATTGCAAACTCCTAACTTGATATGATTGCATATTGTATTGAATACTACCAATAGCCAGAAAAAATACCAAAATGAATGGCCTCCTTCCATGACTATTGTGCCCAAGACCCACGCCCAGGTATTGCTCAAAGCCCGCCCACAAGGTATACCGCAAGCTGAACATTTTGAAGTCGTACAAGCCGCGGTACCGACTATTGCAACAGGCCAGTTCCTGGTGCGCAACGACTTTCTGTCGGTCGAACCCGCCATGCGCGGCTGGGTCAATGCAGCGGCAAACTATTCTGACCCCGTAGCATTGGGCAGCGTCATGCGCAGCTTTGCAGCCGGCGTGGTGGTGGCGTCCCGCCATGAGGGCTACCGTGAAGGCGACCAGGTGATGGGCATGCTGGGCTGGCAGCAATACGCGATAAGTGATGGCAGCGGCATCCGCCGCAAGGTGCTAGAGCACGACCTGCCGCTGTCGCTGTCGCTCGGCGTGCTGGGGATCAATGGTGTCACCGCTTACTTTGCGCTGACTGAAGTCGGCCAGCCGCGCCCCGGCGACACCGTGGTGGTGTCTACCGCTGCAGGCTCAGTCGGGTCGGCGGTCGGTCAAATCGCCAAAATTACGGGCTGCCGAACGGTAGGTATAGCCGGCGGCGCGGCCAAGCTGGGCATGTGCCTTGACGAGTTTGGCTATGACGCTGCCGTCGACTACAAACAGGCAGATTTTGCCGAAGCGCTTGCAGCAGCCTGCCCAGATGGTGTGAATGTCTACTTCGACAACACCTCGGGCACGATTTCAGACACGGTCGTTCGCCATATCAGCAAAGGGGCGCGTATCGTCGTCTGCGGCACCGCCTCAATTTCAAACTGGGAACCCTGGCCCGTGGGCCCTCGAATCGATCGTCACCTGCTGAACAAGTCTGCACGCATGCAGGGGTTTTTGGTGTGGGACTACGAGCACCGCTACGAAGAGGCCATTACCAGGCTGGCAGGCTGGGTACGGGACGGAAGTCTGCGCTACCGCGAGGAGTTTCTGGACGGAATAGCAGCTGCACCAGACGCCATTGCCGGGCTGTACCGTGGTGAAAATCTGGGGAAGCGACTGATCAGGTTGCAACACGACTATTGACCCGGCACGAGTTATCAATGAACCCGTTCGGGCTGAGCTTGTCGAAGCCTTTCGACAAGCTCAAGGCGAACGGAGTTTAGATTCCGTAATAACTTGTGCCGGATCAATAAAGCACAACTAAAGCGCAGAAGAAGAGCAGAAGAATCGTTCCTAAACATCGACTCAACCAGGAGACAAAACCATGTTCCAGCAGAAAAAAGTCATCATCAGCTGTGCCGTCACCGGTGCCATTCATACCCCCTCGATGTCGCCCTACTTGCCGATAACGGCAGATGAAATTGCCGAGGCTTCGATTGCTGCTGCTGAAGCGGGCGCGGCCATCATTCACCTGCACGCCAGGGACCCCATCACCGGAAAACCTGACCAGCGGCCCGAGGCTTTCACGCCCTTCCTCACGCAGATCAAGGCGCGCTGCAATGCTGTCGTCAACCTCACCACCGGCGGTTCACCCTACATGACGGTGCATGAGCGCATGCAACCGGCCAAGGTGCTCAAGCCCGAAGTAGCCTCTATGAATATGGGCACCATGAACTTTGGCCTGTTCCCCATGTTGCAGCGCTTCAAGGACTTCAAGCACGAGTGGGAGCGGCCTTACCTTGAAGGCAGCAAGGACCTGATCTTTCGCAACACTTATGGCGACCTTGAAGCCGTACTAACCGAGCTTTCAGTCAATGACACGCGTTTTGAGTTCGAGTGCTACGACACATCGCACCTGTACAACCTGGCCCATTTTGTAGAACGCGGGCTGGTCAAGGCTCCGTTTTTCATACAGACGGTGTTCGGCATTCTGGGCGGCATCGGCACCCACCCTGACGACGTGATGCACATGAAGCGCACGGCAGATCGCCTGTTTGGTGACAACTACCGCTGGTCAGTGCTGGGCGCCGGTGCCAGCCAGATGAAGATTGCCGCCATGTCTGCAGCCATGGGCGGCAATGTACGCGTCGGACTGGAAGACAGTCTGTGGATAGCCAAGGGCCAGCTCGCGTCCAGCAACGCGCAGCAGGTTCGCAAGGTGCGAGACATTCTTGAAGGCCTGGGGCTGGAGATTGCCACGCCTGATGAAGCGCGTGAAATTTTGCAGCTCAAGGGCGCATCGCAGGTGGCGTTTTAAGCTTCGGGCGGGGTTTTAATTGCTATTATTTTCATAGCTTTTAATATCCGAAATTATTGGGCTCAGAGCATATTTGACACTGAATCCAGCCCTTTCAAGACTGGAGTGACTGCCAGGTAGCCCCTGACGGCTCACTCTGGCTGAATGCCGGCTGCCTTGATCTTGTCACGCCATGCGGCGAATTGTTCACCCATGTAAGCTTGCAGCTCAGCTGATGTACCTGGTGAAACATCTGCCCCCATGGCGGTGAGTTTTTCACCCACTTCCTTGCGCGCAACGATGCGGTTGATTGACGCGCTGAGCTTGTTGGTGATGTCTGCTGGCAGGCTGGCCGGTGCCAGTATGCCAACCCAGGCTGCCAGATCGAACCCCGGCAGATTGGCGCTGGCAGCCAGCGTAGGCAGTTCAGGTGCAAGCCTGCTTTTTGCTTCAGTCGTTACCGCAAGGGCCCGCAGGCGCCCTGCCTTGAGCAGGGCCTGGCTTGATGCAAGGTCTACAAACAGATAGGTCACTTCACCACCAATCAGCGCAGTCAGGGCCTGCGGGGTGCTTTTGTAGGGAATCGCCAGTGCGTTCAGGCCGGCAAGATTGTTAAATGCAGCACCCGCTATCTGGCCTGTGCTGTTTCCGTACGCAAAACTCATCTTGGTTGGATTGGCTTTAGCAAACGCTTTCAAATCCGCCACCGTCTTGAGGGGCTGGTCGGCGGACACCGCAAGTATGAACAGAAAATTGCAGATCCGCGCGATAGGCGTGAAGTCCTTGAGCGGGTCGTAAGGCAGCTTTTTGAACAGGTGCGGATTGCCAGAATTGATGGTGTTTGTGGACAACATCAGCGTGTAGCCGTCGGCAGGCGACTTGGCAACAAACTCCGCCGCGATGATGCCGGACGCACCAGGCTTGTTTTCAACGACAAAAGGCTGGCCGTACTCTGACTGCAGTTCCTGGGCCAGCAGCCGCGCAACGATGTCGCTGGCACTACCCGCAGCAAATGCAGTAACTATCTTCACGGGCTTTGCAGGCCAGGCCTGTGCCCCGGCTGTGCCGCAGGCCACTACGGCAAGACTCAGCATGAGCCTGCGTAAAAATTGTGTGGGGCGCATTGTCTCGTCCTTGTGTTGTAGGCCTCGGGGGGCCTATTTGGTATGCTACTCTACCTTGTCCTATCCTATCATCACCCCGATGCCATCGTCAATGCTTTTGACCCACCGGCCAGGCGGTCGCACCAGGCAATGACGCGCCAGACCAAAGATCGCGCATGGCGCGGCTAAATTGATCAGACAGTTGCGCGTCTGCTGCGGCTTGCACCGGCTGGCCAGCAACAAAAACGTCAGTAAAAACAGGGCCGGGACTGGAAAAAACCAGTGCATCAAGCAGGTGGCCTGCAGGCATGCCGAGCAACGACGGCGAGTTGCAGTCAAGCACGACAAAATCTGCGCGTTGACCCGCCGCAATGCCGCCCACAGCCAGACCGCTGGCCACCGGGCCGCCCGCAAGAGCCGCCTCAAACAGGCCGGCAGCGCTGCTTTCATGACGCAAGACATGGGCCGCAATATTGCGCTGGCGCAGCGTCAGGCGCTGTGAATATTCAAGCAGGCGCAGCTCCTCAGGCCAGCTGCGGGTAACGTGGCTGTCTGAACCGATTGACCAGTTGCCGCCTGCTGCTGCGTAGCCGGGCAGGTCAAACACGCCGTCACCCAGATTGGCCTCAGTTGCGGGGCAAATCACGATGGACGCACCGCTGCGCCGCACGCCCTGCAGCTCCGCAGGTGTGGTGTGGGTGGCATGCACCAGATTCCAGCGGGCATCGACTTCGGCATGCTCAAGCAGCCATTCAATCGGCCGCTGCCCGGTGTGGGTGATGCAGTCGGCCACCTCTTGCGTCTGTTCGGCAATATGGATGTGAACTGGCAGACTGGCGTTTTTTGCACTGGCGGCCAGTTCAAGCAGCGCTGCCGGGCTGACCGCGCGCAGCGAGTGAATGGCGACACCGCAATTGATGCGCGGGTTATCGGCAGTTTGACGCTGCACGTCTTCAACCAAACGCATCAGGCTGTCGGGCGTTGAGGCAAAGCGGCGCTGGTCTGGCCTTAAATCTGTGGCGGTAAAACCCGAGCGCATATACAGCGTGGGCAGCAGGGTCAGGCCGATACCTGTTTTTTGCGCCGCGCGCACCAGGGCCAGCGACATTTCGGCTGGTGCGGCATGGGGCTTGCCATCAATATCGTTATGCAGGTACTGAAACTCGCACACCTGGCTGTAGCCGCCCGCCAGCAGCTCGGCGTAAAGCTGGCTGGCAATCGCTTCAAGCTGCCTGGGTGTGATGCGGTTGGCGGCGCTGTACATGCGGTCGCGCCAGCTCCAGAAGTCGTCTGACGCGCCACTGCCCAGGCTACGCCGCTCCGTCAGGCCGACGATGGCGCGCTGAAACGCGTGGCTGTGGGCATTTACCAGGCCTGGCAGAACCGGGCCTTTCAGCCGGGTTGCGCCCGCCTGCTGCGCCACCGTGGCGTTGGGCTGAATGCCTTGCCAGCTGCCGTTTTCTGAGACCGTGAGCACCACGTTTTTCGCCCAGATGCCGTCAACCCAGGCGTCGTCAGCAAAATAGATTGCTTCACTTTTCATAGCAGCTTATACCCGCCAAAATTAGGCTAGTGACCATTTTTATCATTAAAGGCTGGATTTTTGATGCCAGAACAGCGTCATAGGCAAAAGGCTGGGTCTCCTGCATGTAAAGGCTTTGGCACATCTCAAGCTGCAGGGCGTGAACGTCATTGGCGGGCTTGCCGTAGTGGCGGGTGATGTAGCCGCCCTTGAAGCGGCCATTAACAGCGGTGGTGATGTGCGGCGCTCCAGCGCAGGTACTGGCAACGGCAGCGGTGATGCTTTCGTGCGCGCTGGCACCGCTGGCTGTGCCGATATTCAGGTCAGGCAGCTTGCCTTCAAACAGCCACGGGATCTGCGAGCGAATACTATGCGCGTCCCACAGCAGTGCAAAACCATGAATCGCCTTGATACGTGCCAGCTCAGCAGCCAGCGCAGCGTGGTAAGGCTGCCAGTACAACTCGCGCCGCCTCGCGCGCTCTTGCGGCGATGGCTCCTGGCCGGGCAGGTAAAGCGCTTCGCCGCTAAAAAAACGGGTTGGGCACAGTTCGGTATTTGATGCACCAGGGTACATGGGCGCGTCATCTAGCGGGCGGTTCAGGTCAATTACATAGCGTGAAAAGTGGGGCCGTAAAACGCTGGCACCCAGCGCTGGCAAAAAGCTGTAGAGCTCGTACAGGTGCCAGTCGGTGTCTTCAACGCGCAAAGCTTCGGGGTTGTAGGCGGCTTGTAGCTCGGGCGGAATCAGGGTACCGATATGCGGCATGCTGACCAGCAGCGGGGAGGTGCCCTGCTCCAGTGTGAAAGCGTTTACGCTCATACAGGCGTCCCTTTGAACACCGTTTGAATACGCGGGTTGCTGCCAAAGGCATAGGCCAGTTCGGCAGACCGTTTGACATCCCACAACACAAAGTCAGCCCGCATGCCTGCCGCCAATACGCCCCTGTCGCTTAGGCCAAGCGCCATGGCTGCGTAGCGCGTAACGCCGGCCAGCGCTTCTTCGGGTGTCAAGCGGAACAGCGTGCAGGCCATATTGAGCATCAGCAGCAATGAGGTGCATGGCGAGCTGCCGGGGTTGCAGTCGGTTGAAATGGCGATGGGCACCTTGTGCTCGCGCAACAGCGCGACGGGCGGCAGTTTTGTCTCACGCAAAAAATAAAACGCGCCGGGTAACAAAACAGCAACCGTGCCCGCCATCGCCATAGCCTGCGCGCCTTCAGCTGAAAGCCATTCAAGATGGTCACAGCTGAGCGCGCCGTAACGCGCGGCAAGCTGCGCACCGCCGCTGTCGCTGAGCTGTTCGGCATGCAGCTTGATGGGTAGATTCAAGGCACGCGCCGCCGCAAAAACCCGCTCAGTTTGCGCAGTGCTGAAGGCAATGCGCTCACAAAAAGCATCCACCGCATCAACCAGGCCTTCAGCGTGCAGTCTGGGCAGCATGCCCAAAACGGCATCAATATAGTCATCAGTGCGCCCGGAAAATTCAGGCGGTACGGCGTGCGCGCCCAGAAACGTAGTGCGAATATCCACCGCACGCCCCTGCCCCAGTGCGCGGGCCACGCCCAGGGTTTTGCGCTCATGCGCCAGTGCCAGTCCGTAGCCTGACTTGATTTCAAGCGTGGTCACGCCCTCAGCCATCAGGGCCTGCAACCTGCCGGTACTTTGCGCCTGCAGCTCGGCATCGCTGGCGGCTCGGGTAGCCTTAACCGTCGACGCAATGCCACCGCCCGCGCGGGCAATGTCTTCATAACTGGCACCGTTCAGGCGCAGCTCGAATTCATGCGCCCTGTCACCGCCGTAAACCAGATGCGTGTGGCAGTCGATCAGCCCCGGTGTGATCAGCGCGCCGCCTGCATCGTGCTGAAGGCTGCAGACTGCCAGCAGGTCGGGCGGAAGATTTGCACGCGAGCCAACCCAGGCGATGTTTTCACCATCAACGACAAGCGCGGCATCTTCAATCAGGCCGTACGCTGTATCACCGGCTTGCATGGTGGCGGCCTTGCAGTTGGTCCACAGTTGCGCGCTCACAGGCTGATCTCCATCCAGAGGGCGTCGCCTGCAGTCAGCGAAACAAGGGTTGGGGTGCTGACCAGCCGCCAGGCCAGGCTGGAAGCGGGTAAATACAGATTTTCAGTGCCAAATCGCACGTTAGCCCATGTATTTCCGCTATAGATAGCTATGAATTTAGTAGCGTCAAGCTGCTTTTCAAAAGGAGCTGCGACTCGCTGCATGTGCGCGCTGGCGCTGCCGCGCCGCAGCATCAGGTTGAAATCCACGGTTTTGCCAGCCAGCAGGCAGCAGTCAACTGGCGTGGCACCATCAAATGAAAAAGGCGCATCTAGCGGTGTCAGCGTATGGCTTTTGCCATTCAAATCCAGCCGCACACCAGCGCCATCGAGCACGGTAAACCAGCGGTCTATGCCTTCAAAAACTGAAAAAGGCCCGTCTTGCGACACATCGGCTACCGACATGCGCCAGACCCATTCGGCTTCTGGCCAGGCGGCCAGCTCACGGGTGACCCCGCCGCCGTTTTTCCACAGCGCGGCAGGTACATCAGCCAGATTGATCACTTGCCAGCTCATGCCTGAAACTGCCCTGCAAAGCTGTAACGTGAGCCTGGATAAAGCAGCCGCGCCACGCTGGCAATGTTGGCGCCACTGACGGTGCGGCGCATCATGACCAGGCAGGCCTCGCCCGGCGTGATGGCAAGGTAGCCAGCCTCTTCGTCGCTGGGCAGGCAGGCTTCAATCGCGTAGCTGGCTTCTGTCAGCGGGGCTACCTGCAGCAAATGGCTGGTGGGCGTGACCTGGGTGAAGTCGGTTTCAAGGTATTTGGGAGCGGCGGCGGGGTTGACGTAGCGGTCTTCATGCTGGATAGGCACGCCGTTTTCAAGATGAATGATGGTGGTGTGAAAAACCTCGCCACCGCTTTTAAGACCAAGGGAACGCGCCACATCGGCCCGCGCCCTTTCAGCCACCGCCAGCAGCACCTTGACGGTGTGAGTGTGACCGCGCTCCAGCACTTCTTCATGTACGTCACGAATGATGAGTTTGGACGATATGCGGTGCAGCTCTGCCACAAAGGTGCCAGAGCCCTGAACCCGCGTGACCAGCCCCTCGGCCATCAGCTCGCGTAGCGCCCGGTTGACCGTCATGCGGCTCATGCCAAACTGCTCCATCAGCGTCGATTCGCTCGGCACCGGGTCGCGCGGCCTCCACTCGCCCGAGCCGATACGGGTTTTTATAAAAGCCTTGACCTTGCCGTAAGCGGGCAGTTCAGCGGCGGTATCCGGGCTTGTCATGTTGGTGGCCAGTTGTTGTAAGTGTGTCCATGTTACGCATGAGAATTCAGAAAGTAGCGTAGGTCGGGTTAGCGCAGCGTAACCCGACAAACAGCGGCGTGACGCAAGGCGCGTGTCGGGTTACGCTGCG
>JANOCP010000130.1:0-4984 GCA_031412235.1 Polaromonas sp. | reverse complement strand
GCCGACGCAAACACTGCTATTCGGGCACCCTGCCCGCCAGCCTGCCGCACGATGCGTTGCCAGACCTCGCTGTTGTCAAAGCGCAGCGCTCCGCCAATCATGACCAGCGAGCCCTTGGGCACTTCGGGTTCTGCGGCAATGGCGCCAGCCGTGAACGTCAGGCTGGCAGCTGTCAGCGCGCATAGCGGCAGCCATTTCTTGAGTAGTGAGTTGAGCATTTTTTGATTCCTTTTACAGGTGCGATTAGCGGAAGATGGCGGTTTCCATGGCTTGCCCGGAGCGAACCCAGCCGCGGTACATTCCGCGCGAGTTAAAGGGCATGGCCAGCGAGCCGTCACGACCAATGGCAATAAAGCCGCCCTCACCGCCAATAGCGCCGAGTGACTCGTCAATGACGGCCTGCGCGGCTTCAGCCAGTGGCTTGCCGCCATAGCGCATGCGCGCATGCAGGTCGTAACCCACACAGGCGCGTATAAAGTGCTCACCGGTTCCGGTAGCTGATATGGCGCAGCTTGCGTCGTTGGCATACACGCCCGCGCCTATCAGCGGTGTATCGCCAATACGGCCAGGTGTTTTATTGGTCATGCCGCCAGTCGATGCACCGGCAGCAAGGTGGCCGTGGATGTCAAGTGCGACAGCACCCACGGTGCCAAAGCGGCTGACGTCTGCCAGATGCGCCGCAAACTCAGGCGACTTGGCCTGGTCCAGGGCCTGCTCTGTGGAGTGGTCAAGCGCGACCCGGCCAGGTTGCGACTTTTGCAGGGCGCGCAGGTCGGCCAGTCGCTTGGGTGTGGTGAAGTATTGGTTGGCGACAGGCTGCAAACCACTGTCAGTTGCAAAGCGGTCCGCGCCTTCAGCGCCCAGCAGCACAAAGCGGCCGTCATCAAGCACGGCTTTGGCGGCAAGTATCGGGTTGCGAATGTGCCGCACACCGGCGACTGCTCCAGCCCGCAAGGTGTCACCATCCATAAGACCGGCATCCATCTCATGGGTCTCCGCAGACGTCAAAACGGAGCCGAGTCCGGCGTTAAACAGTGGGCAGTTTTCGAGCGCGGCAATCGTGGCGACAACTGCGTCGAGGGCGGTGCCACCAGCCTTTAAAACCATCTCTCCAGCTTCAAGCGCCTGCCTCAAGCCGAGGTGATACGGCGACTCGTCAAGCTCCCCGGGACGGATAGTTCCAGCGCCCCCATGAATGGCTAGTACATAGCTCATGCCGTGGCACCGTCAGGGCGCAGAATTTTTCCCAGAAAGGCGCGGGTGCGTGGGTTTTCGGGCTCATCGAAAAACAGCTCGGGGCGCTGGATTTCAAGAATGCGGCCCGACTCCATGAAGACCACGCGGTCAGCCACCTTGCGGGCAAAGCCCATCTCGTGGGTCACCACCAGCATGGTCATGCCCTGGGCTGCAAGCTCGGCCATGACATCCAGTACTTCGTTAACCATCTCGGGGTCAAGTGCTGAGGTTGGCTCGTCAAACAGCATCAGGCGCGGCTTCATGCAAAGCGCACGCGCAATGGCAACGCGCTGCTGCTGCCCACCCGACAGCTGACCCGGAAATTTGTCGGCCTGCTCGGCAATGTGTACGCGGGCCAGTTGCGCCTGCGCAGTCTCAAGGGCCTGCTCGCGCGACACCTTGCTGACCTGCATGGGCGCCAGCATCAGGTTTTCAATCACGCTCAGGTGCGGGAAAAGATTGAACTGCTGAAACACCATGCCGATAGACAGGCGTGCCTGTCGGGCTGCAGCGCTGTCATCCAGTTCAACACCCTCATAAATGATGCTGCCCGAGTCGATTCTCTCAATGCGGTTAATGCAGCGGATCAGCGTGGATTTGCCAGAGCCGGAGGGCCCGCAGATCACAATGCGCTCTCCGGCCTGCACGCTCAGTGAGCAATCGTCCAGCGCCTGAAAGCTGCCGAACCACTTGTGTATGCCTTTGATCTTCAGCGACGCTTGTGGTTTTGTCATTTGTCTCGGTCCATTGAGTAGCGCTTTTCGAGGAATCGGCCGTACTGTGCAATGCACAGCCCCAGCGCCAGATAAATCGCGGAAATCATGAGGTACATCTCAAGAAAATAGGGCCTCCAGGCGGAGTCGCCCATGGCGAGTTTCAGTGCGCCCGTCAGGTCATAAATATTGACAATCGCCACCAGCGAGGTGTCCTTGAGCGCACCAATAAACGAGCTGACGGTGGGCGCGATGGTGATGCGCATGGCCTGCGGCAACACCACATAGCGCAAAGTCTTGGTGCGCGCCAGGCCCAGCGCCTGCGCCGCCTCGTATTGCCCACGGGGTATGGCCTGAAGTCCGCCCCTGAAAACCTCTGCCAGGTAGGCGGCACTAAAACCCGAGAGGCAGATTCCAATGCGCACCATCGGGTCCATGCGCAGATTGGCCGGTAGCAGCAGGGGCAGAACAAATGCGCCAAAAAACAGCAGCGTGATCAACGGCATGCCGCGAATCAGCTCGATGTAACCGGTTGATAGCCAGCGAACCACTGGCAGGCTTGAGCGTCGACCCAGCGCCAGAAGGATCCCTAGCGGTACGCCAGCAAGGCAGGACAACACAGCCAGAAAAAGCGTCAGGGGCAGGCCACCCCACAAATCGGTAGTAACCTTCGATAGCCCGGCAATTCCGCCCGACATGAGCAGGCCAAAACTCGCCAACCCGGCTACGAGCAGTACAAAACCCGCACGCCCGAATAACCGGGGCAATGCTGCGATGCCAACGCTTGCCAGCAAAACAACCATTGCAGCGACAGGTCGCCATGATTCACCAAACGGAAATCTGCCCAGCAACACCAGGCGATGCTTTTCGGCAATGACGCCCCAGCATGCGCCTGCGGCACGTCGGCAGGCGTCCGGATTAGCCTGTGTTTCTGCATCGAGAATGCCCCACCACAGCAAGCGCCAGAGGCCCAGCAGCAGCGCCGCAACGATGACCACGGTGACGGCCGATGTACGCGGGGTGGCGAAAAGCTCGGACCGGAGCCTCGTCGTCAGGGTTAGGCGGGCAGGCATGGCCATGGGTTGGAGAGTCGTTACGGTCATGGCTAGCGCTCCCGGATCTGGGCGCGGCGGTTGTAGATGTTCATGACCAGCGATGTCACGAGATTCAGGGTCAGGTAGACCGCTGCGATGATGCTGATGCATTCAATAGCACGGCCAGTCTGATTGAGCGTGGTAGTGGCCACTGCAACAATGTCGGGGTAGCCAATGGCCACCGCCAGCGATGAGTTTTTGATGGTGCTCAGCGCCAGGCTGATGTAGGGTGGAAACATCACCCTCAACCCCTGCGGAATGATGACCCGCCGCAGGGTTGAGGCACGGTTTATAGACAGCGCATGCGCCGCCTCCCATTGGCCGCGAGGCACAGCGGTCAGGCCGGCACGGACTATCTCGGTGCAGTAGGCGGCAGCGTAGATAGTGAGCGCACCCACAAGTGCAAGCAGCTCGGGGCTGACGACCATGCCACCCGTGACGCCAAATACGCCAACTGACGGACTGCCGCCCTGAAACGGGTCTGGCAAGGCCAAGCCCATTTTGCTCAGAAACACCGGCCCTGCAGACCACGGTGCTGCGGGGTTGGGTAGCAGCTCTGTCAACATGAAGTACCAGACCAGCACCTGTACCAGCAGCGGGATGTTGCGGACCACGTCAACCCAGAGCCGGACCACAGCGCGCACCACTGCGTTGGTCGAGATGCTGGCCACGCCCATGGCAAAACCAAGTACCGTTGCAAGCACTACTGCCGGAACCGCTGCCCGGATGGTGTTGAGGACACCAACACCAAACGCACGCCAGTAGCTTTGGGTTGCGTCGTAGGCGATCATCGATTCACTGATGTCAAAGCCCGCGGCATCGGCCAGAAAGTCAAAGCCGGCGCTCAGGCCACGGGCAGAAAGGTTGTTATGGGCGTTCAGCGCAAGCCAGAAGCCCATGCCCACAACCACTGCAAGCAAAAAGGCCTGGGCTATCCACGCCCCTTTTGACACACTTTTTGATTGCATGGTCAGGGTCCCGGAATCAGCGCAGTGGTGGCGAGAACATCAGGCCGCCCTGCTTCCAGAGCTTCATGTAGCCGCGCGGCAGCCGTAGCATGCTGGCGCGACCAAGATTGCTGTCGTAGCTCTCGCCATAGTTGCCGACCTGTTTAACGATGCGGTATGTCCACTCTTTGTCGAGGCCAAGGTGTTTGCCAGTGTCATCGCCGATACCGACAAAGCGTTTGATGGCGGGGTCGTTGCTGGAGGCGCGCAAGGTGTCGATGTTGTTCTGGAAGATGCCCAGCTCTTCGGCCTCAATCGTTGCATTGAGCACCCACTTGACGACCGCCAGCCATTCTTCATCTCCACGCTTGACCGCGGGGCCAAGGGGTTCTTTCGAGATGACTTCTGGCAGAACAACATAGTCGTCAGAGTTCTTGATTTCAAAGGCGCGCAGGATGGCCAGGGCACTGGCGTCGCCCGTGAAGGCCTGGCAACGGCCAGCAGCAAACGCTTGCTGGGCGGCATCAGGGTTGTCAAACACAACCGCCTTGTAGGTCATTTTGTTGGCACGGAAATACTCGCTCAGGTTGCGCTCGGTGGTGGTACCAGAGTCAACGCAGATGGATGCGCCATTGAGTTTTTTCACGCTGTCCAGACCCGGCGCCTTCTTGGCGATAAAGCCCTGCCCGTCATGAAAGTTGATGCCCGCCCAGACCAGCCCCAGCGAGGTGTCGCGGGTGTAAGTCCATGTGGTGTTACGGGCGAGCAAGTCGATTTCGCCAGACTGCAGCGCAGTAATACGGGTCTGGGCCGACGTCGGTACAAATTTCACCTTGCTGGCATCACCCAGGACGGCGGCGGCGACGGCTTTGCAGAAGTCAACGTCCAGGCCTTTCCAGTTACCGGTGGCGTCGGCAAGCGCAAAGCCCGCACGCCCGGTGTGTACGCCACAAGTGACCACACCTTTTTGCTTGACGCTGTCGAGCACCTTGCC
>JANOCP010000129.1:0-7954 GCA_031412235.1 Polaromonas sp. | reverse complement strand
CCGAGCAGCGCTCGTGCGTGTGCACGCTGGTGCCGGGCACCATCTTGAGCATTTCTTCGGTTTTTTTGCCGATGTTTTGTACCCGGCCGTGGCAGGGGATCTGGTAGCTGATTTTGCCCAGCGGTATCGTCAAATCAAGTTTGAGCAAGCCATCTCGCTTGCGTGCCATCAGGTATTCAAACGGGTCCCACATGTGCTTTTTGACCAGTTGCACATCAGCATCGTCCGGGTACATCAGCGGGATTTCCTGCTTGAACATCAGCGTGCAACTGGGCACGGCGCTCAAAATAGCGAAGCCGTCTTTTGCATATTTGGCCAGCACCGCAATGTTGGCCTCCTTGCTGGCGTTGACCGACTCAAGGTCACCTAATTCAAGCTTGGGCATACCGCAGCATTTTTCTTTTTCTACCAGCACATACGGCACTTCGTTGTGGTCAAGAATCTTGAGCAGATCATGGCCAATGCCGGGCTCGTTGTAGTTGATGTAGCATGTCGAATAGATCACCACCTTGCCCGGTGTTTTGATGCCGTCTTTTACGGCGTGGGGTGGGGATTCAAGCGCGCCTGAGCGAAATTTTTGTGTGGCCAGCTCTGGTATCCACGCGTTTTTGTCTACGCCCAAAACCTTTTCCATCACCGCGCGCGCAGGTTTGGTTTTGTTCACGGCGTTGATGGTTTGCACCACGACGGGAATGCCGGCAAACATGCCTTGCGTGTCGGTTGATGCCAAAAACTTTTCAGCAATACCCACTTCACCTTTTTTAAACTTGATGGCCTTGGCGCGCAGCATGGTGTGCGGAAAGTCGAGGTTGAACTCGTGCGGCGGCACATACGGGCATTTCGTCAGGTAGCACAAATCACACAGGTAGCACTGGTCCACCACGCTCCAGTAGTCTTTTTTATCAACGCCATCGACTTCTAGCGTTTTGCTGTTGTCTACCAGGTCAAACAGTGTGGGAAACGAGCCGCACAAGCTCACGCAGCGGCGGCACCCATGGCAGATGTCAAAGATGCGTTCCATCTCATGGAAGGTAGCTTCTTCGTTGTAGTAGTCCGGGTTTTTCCAGTCAATCGCGTGGCGCGTGGGTGCAGAAAGGTTACCTTCAGTGGCCATGGTGCTGTCTCTTTTTGTGGGTTTGTGAAAAGGCTTGCTCACAAGCCTTTTCACAAACCGCCACGCCTTTGCAAGCGTGGCGAATGCTTTTAATCGACCAGTTCGGCCAATGCTTTGGCATACCGATTGGCATGTGAACGCTCGGCCTTGGCAAGGGTTTCAAACCAGTCGGCGACTTCGTCGTGGCCTTCGTCACGGGCAGTTTTGGCCATGCCGGGGTACATGTCGGTGTACTCGTGGGTCTCGCCAGCCACGGCAGAGGCAAGGTTGTCACGGGTGGCACCAAACGGCATGCCCGTGGCGGGGTCGCCGCATTGCTCAAGCCACTCAAGGTGGCCATGGGCGTGGCCGGTCTCGCCTTCTGCGGTAGAGCGGAACAGTGCGGCAACATCAGGTTGACCCTCAACATCAGCCTTGTTTGCGAAATACAAATAACGGCGGTTGGCCTGTGATTCGCCCGCGAAGGCGGCTTTCAGGTTCTCTTCCGTCCTGGAGCCTTTGAGTGCTGCCATGGAAATCTCCTAGTGGGTTGATTGACAAGCGGCTGGAATAAACCGCCTGTTGCCTCAGGCACCGCGCCCGAAGACCCGCCACGTTAACGCGCCTGGAGAGCTGCGTCTAATTGCTGGAATCAATCCAGACAAAAGAATAAAACTATCGCTGGCATAGCACCAGTAATCGCTCCCGACCTGGGCAACACGCCTTCATTTTGATTACGTTATAGTAAATTGGTTACGGATAGGTGAACGCACAGACCCTGTCAGCGAACCAGAAAATTGACGCCAAGTTGAAGTCGAACTGTTAATGCTCCTGATTTAATAGCTAGATATAGCCGTTCTTATTGGGCTCAGGGCATAAAACACAAATGAAAGCGATACAGGAGCACACCGCGCATGCCCGAGACAGACACAAGCTACGCCAAAGCCGCATTGACCAACGGCTATGAGTTTGCCCAGGGCGCGGGCTACACGCTGCCCGAATACGCATTTGTTGAACCGCCAGAACTTGCCACAGGCGAGCTCAAGCGCCACCCCATCGTGATTGTGGGTGGCGGCATTACCGGTTTGACGCTGGCCTGCGCTTTGGCCCGGTACGGCGTGCGTGCGCTGCTGCTGGACGAAGACAACACGGTGGGCGTCAAGGGCGCGTCTTCACGCGGCATTTGCTATGCGCAAAAAACGCTGGAGATCTTCAAACGCCTGGGCATTTACGAGCGCATTGCCAGCAAGGGCGTGCAATGGAGCGTGGGCCGCACCTTTGCGGGCAACGATGAGGTTTACTCGTTCGACCTGCGCCAGCAAAACACGCATTCACTCAGCCGGCAGCCGCCTTTTATCAACATCCAGCAGTTTTATGTAGAGGGATTTCTGGTTGAGAGGCTGCTTGAAGGCGAAGCTAGGGGCGACGGTGAGGCCGAGTCAAAAACCCGCCTGATTGATGTGCGCTGGAGCCACCGCGTCACGGCATTTGAGCAAAACGCCAATGTCGCCACGCTGCAGCTAGCCACGCCAGCGGGCAACTACACGCTACAGGCCGACCATGTGATTGACTGCACCGGCTCGCGCAGCCCTTTTCGCAGCTGGTGCAAGGCAGCGGTTACCGCCAAAAAAGGTGATGACCGCTGGTGTATTGCCGACGTTCGCTTTAAAAACCCGCCGCCCGTGGAGCGCCACACCTGGATCGAAGCGCCCTTCAATGAAGGCCGCGCGGTCTGGCAGCACCTGATGGCCGACGGCGTCTGGCGCATTGACTACCAGATGCCGCCCGACGCCAACCTTGCTGAAGTCAGCCGTGAAGACGTGGTGCGCGCCCGGCTGAACGCGCAGTTTGGCCGCGCGCTGGCGCCCGATGAATACGACATCGTCTGGGTTGGTCCCTACGCCTACCGCAGTGAATGCCTTGATGCGCTGCGAGTTGGCCGGGTGTTTTTTGCGGGAGACGCAGCCCATGTCGTCAGCCCGTTTGGCGCGCGCGGCGGCAATTCTGGCGTGCAGGACGCCGACAACCTGGCCTGGAAGCTGGCTGCTGTCAGCCAGGGCCACGCCGCACCTGCGCTGCTTGACAGCTACCACACCGAGCGCCACGAGGCCGCACAGCACAACGTGCTGGTCACCAACCGTACAGCCCGCTTTTTGCGCCCGGCAGACGGGGCCGAGCGGCTGTTTCGCACAGCGGCCATCAGCCTGGCAAAGCGCCATGTGTTTGCCCGGCAGCTGGTCAATACCGGGCGCATGTCGGTGCCCAATATCTACACCCACTCTGCGGCTTGCAGCCCAGACGGCGGCTACCCAAGCCAGAACGTCGCCTTTTGCTGGGCAGACGGCAGCCCGGGTGATTTGTGCGACCTGTTGCACTGGGCCGGTGCGCGCATGCTGGTACTGTTTTTTGGGCAAATCCGGGCGGCTGACTTGGATGCCCTGGGGCCAGCCCACCTGCGCGACGCCATCAGGTGTGTCCAGGTGCTGGCACCGGATGAAAAAGCCTTGGCGCCTGAGCATGTGCTGGACACTTCGGGGCATCTGCGGCAGCTTTGCCTGTCGCCCGGCAGGTCTTGGGTCATGGTACGGCCTGACGGCTACATCGCGGCCAGGGGTCGCCATGGCAATAACTCTTTAAATAACTCACTTAGGCAAGCCCTGGCCGCGGCGATGGCGGCCGTTGACGCAGGCAAGGCAAGCAACACATGAAAACCGCACTCAATTTTCAGGACGCGGACGCTTTTTACGAGAACCTGCTGGACGCCCATTTGGGCTTAAGCCGGGAGGAATCCGAAGCCTTCAACGCCCGGCTGATTTTGGTGATGGCCAACCAGATCGGAAACACTGCGCTGCTGCTGGATTGCCTGACTGCGGCGTGTGAAAAGCCGGCGCAGCAAGCAGGCAGACGGACCCCTGGATGACAGCAAAAAATCATGTCCCCCTACTTGCGCGGGTCTTTGAACAGGCGCATTCTTCAGGTACGCCATACCGCGCTGCCTGGAGTCCAACATGCGACCTTCATGTTTTAGCCTGTCAAGCCTGTCGTTGACCTTTTCACTGACCATGAGCCTGGCGGTGTTGCTGGCGTCCAGCGTACTTTCATCGACCCGAGCTGCTACCCCGCCGCCGCCCAGCGTGCAAAGCCTGATGGCAGCCATGAACAAGGCCAACGCAGCGGTGGTCGGCATCAAGGTCAGGGCCATTGACGGCGCACGCTCGATTCAAACCCTGGGGCGTATACGAACGGGCTCAGGTGTGGTGATTGGCAGTGATGGCCTGATTTTGACCATCGGCTACCTGATGCTCGAAGCCCAGCAAATCGAAATCATCACGCAAAACAACAAAACCGTACCCGCAACACCTGTCGCCTATGACATCGCCACCGGTTTTGGCCTGCTGCGCCCCTTGCTGCCCCTGCGCGGCATCGCACCGGTAACGCTGGGCAGCCTGCAAGACCTCAAACCCGGCGAGCCACTGATGGCCGCCACTGGTGCCACGGCGGATGGTGACGAAGGCGATGTCAGCATTACCCAGCTGGTCAGCAAACGCTCTTTCTCAGGCAACTGGGAGTACCACATCGACACCGCCCTGTTTACCAGCCCGCCAATTACCGCTGGTGGCGGCAACCACAGCGGCGCGCCGCTGTTCAACAGCAGGGGCGAGCTGGTGGGCATAGGTTCACTTTTGGTCGGCGACGCCACGGGTGAAAACCGTCGCCAGCCTGGCAATATGTTTGTGCCTACCGATCTGCTCAAACCCATACTTGCCGAAATGCGCCAGTCAGGCAGCAGCAGCAAAAGCCACCGCCCGTGGCTAGGGCTGACCTCGAGCGACCAGGGCGGACGCATACAAATCATGCGCGTCAGCGGAGGCAGCCCGGCCGACGAAGCTGGCCTGCAGGCCGGGCACATCGTGCTGGCGGTTGACGGGGCCGAAGTCACCACACTGGAGAGTTTTTACAAAAAGCTGTGGGCCAGAGCCAACCCCGACGACACCGTCAAGCTGACCATAGGACGCGGCGACGAAGTCAAGACCATAGAGCTTAAGGCGCAAGACCGCATGCTGACGCTCAAAAAACCTTCGGGTATCTGATTTTCAGGTCAAATAGCTCCCTAGCCCAATGAATACGGCCATATTAAGCTATTAAAATAATAGCAGACGGGGTTTGAAATGCGCTGGCAACTGCGCGTCAGCCAGTCGAATAAAATCACAGCAGTTCATCTACCCGAACGGCATCTGAGCAGATGCCGTTTTTCATTGCCCCCATGACCGAAGCCACCACCCCCAGCCTTAGCCCCGCCCCTGCAACGCCCGATACCGCCACGGCGCTTGTCTCCACGCCGGGACTGGATAGCCTGGCCAAATCATTCGAGCCTGCAGCCATTGAAGCCCAGTGGGCGCCGCTGTGGGAAGAAAGCGGCATGTATGAGCCAACGCTCGACACCGCCAGGCCATCGTTTTCGATCCAGCTGCCACCGCCCAACGTCACAGGCACGCTGCACATGGGCCATGCGTTTAACCAGACCATTATGGACAGCCTGACCCGTTACCACCGCATGCGCGGCCACAACACGCTGTGGGTGCCGGGCACTGACCACGCCGGTATTGCAACGCAGATTGTGGTCGAGCGAAAACTCGCTGGCGAAGGCAAAACCCGCCACGACCTGGGGCGCGAAAAGTTTGCCGAGAAAGTCTGGGAGTGGAAGGAAGAGTCGGGCACCACCATCACGCGCCAGATGCGCCGCATGGGTGATTCAGTAGCCTGGAAGCACGAATACTTCACCATGGACCCGAAGATGTCGAAAGTCGTGACCTCGACTTTTGTACAGCTGTATGAGCAGGGCCTGATTTACCGTGGCAAACGCCTGGTTAACTGGGACCCGATTTTGAAGTCTGCCGTTTCTGACCTGGAAGTTGAAAACGAAGAGCGCGACAGCTTCATGTGGCATATCGAGTACCCATTCAGCAATGGCCCGCAGGCGGCGGCTGACGGCACACCGATGCGCGGCATGCACATCGCCACGACCCGGCCTGAAACCATGCTGGCCGACGGCGCGCTGGCGGTTCACCCGGACGACGAACGCTACAAGCACCTGATTGGCCAGATGGTTGACCTGCCACTGTGCGACCGTGCCATTCCGGTGATTGCAGATACCTATGTAGACCCGACTTTTGGCAGCGGCTGCGTCAAGATTACCGGCGCACATGACTTCAACGATTACCAGGTGGCGCTGCGCCACAACCTGCCGCTGATCACCATCTTCACACTCGACGCGAAGATCAATGAAAACGGGCCGGCGGTGTACCAGGGCATGGACCGTTACGTCTGCCGCAAGGCGGTGCTGAAAGACCTCGAAGCACAGGGCTTTTTAGAGAAAGCCGTGCCGCACAAAAACATGGTGCCAGTTTGCGCGCGCACCGGCGCGGTAGTTGAGCCCATGCTGACAGACCAATGGTTTGTGGCCTTGAGCAAAGTCAGCGAAAGTGATCCGACAGGAAAGTCCATCTCGCAAAAGGCCCGTGACGCCGTGGCCAATGGCGACGTGAAGTTTGTGCCCGAGCAATGGGTCAATACCTACAACCAGTGGATGAACAACATTCAGGACTGGTGCATTTCACGCCAGCTCTGGTGGGGTCATCAAATTCCGGCCTGGTATGACGAAGACGGCAAGGTTTATGTCGCTGAAAACGAAGCTGCGGCGCAGGCGCAAGCACCGGGCAAAACGCTGACGCGTGACGAAGATGTGCTGGACACCTGGTATTCATCTGCCCTCGTACCCTTCTCTTCCCTGGGCTGGCCTGAAAAAACCAAAGAGCTGGACCTGTTTTTACCGTCCAGCGTGCTGGTTACAGGCTACGACATCATCTTTTTCTGGGTCGCCCGGATGATCATGATGACGACGCATTTTACGGGTCAGGTGCCTTTTAAACACGTGTACATCCACGGTTTGGTCAAGGATGCGCAGGGCAAGAAGATGAGCAAGTCCGAAGGCAATGTGCTGGACCCGGTGGACCTGATTGACGGCATTGAGCTGGCACCGCTGCTGGACAAACGCTCGCAGGGCTTGCGCAAGCCCGAAACTTCGCCACAGGTGCGCAAAAATACCGAAAAAGAATTTCCGGCTGGCATCCCCGGCTATGGCGCTGATGCGCTGCGCTTTACCTTTGCGTCACTGGCCAGCCTGGGCCGCAGCATCAACTTTGACAGCAAGCGTTGCGAGGGCTATCGCAACTTTTGCAACAAGCTCTGGAACGCCACGCGCTTTGTGCTGATGAACTGCGAAGGCCAGGACTGCGGCCTGGCCGAGCACACCAAAGAACAGTGCCAGCCCGGTGGCGAATTTCATAATTACATGAGTTTTTCGCAGGCTGACCGCTGGATTTCATCGACCATGCAGCGCGTGGAAGCTGATGTCGCCAAAGGTTTTGCTGAATACCGCCTCGACAACGTGGCCAGCAGCATTTACCAGTTTGTCTGGGACGAGTTTTGTGACTGGTACCTCGAAATTGCCAAGGTGCAAATCCAGACGGGTAATGATTCACAAAAACGCGCCACGCGCCGCACGCTGATTCGCACCCTCGAAGGCATTTTGCGGCTGGCGCATCCGGTGATTCCGTTTA
Source organism: Polaromonas sp. (assembly GCA_031412235.1). Taxonomy (GTDB): domain Bacteria; phylum Pseudomonadota; class Gammaproteobacteria; order Burkholderiales; family Burkholderiaceae_C; genus Polaromonas. Next base: position 241 of record JANOCP010000129.1, on the reverse strand, counting down.
TCACCGAAGCGCTGTGGCAAAAAGTTGCGCCAGTTGCAGGCATCAAAAAGACAGACTACATCGGTCAGGCCGCGTACCCGCAAAGCCAGCCGGAAAAGATTGATGAAAAAGCCGAGGCACACGTTGCCAAGCTCAAAACGCTGGTCGATGCGACCCGGGTTTTGCGCGGTGAAATGAATGTGTCACCCGCCACGCGGCTGCCGCTTTATGTGGTGGGCGACACGGCTTTCATGACGGCATC
>JANOCP010000128.1:0-4036 GCA_031412235.1 Polaromonas sp. | reverse complement strand
GGGATGAGGGTTCTCCGAATCCCATCCCGAATCCTCCCCTAAAAACCCGTCCTGGCTGGGCTGAGGAGCGGAGCAGGAAACGGGTCAAAATTTTAGATGAGGGGCGGCGGCGCAGCCGACTAGTTTCTAAAATTTCCGTTTCCTGTGAGCACCGCAAGTTGCCCGAAGCGCAGCGCAGGGACCCAGGCTGCGGGTCGCCTTTTCTTTTGCTTACTTTGCTTTTGGCGAAGCAAAAGAAAAGTGAGTAGCCGCCGGGCTACCCCCGGCTTGGTCGTGAAAGCACGCCGCTACAAATTCAATAGCTATCAACGCCCGCAAATACTGGGCAGAGATCCAATTTAGCCAAATTCAAGGCCAAAATAACCCTCAAACCACCAAAGCCTCATCCAAAGTCACAACCTCACCCCGCAACGACCGCATAGGCGCTTCAGTGATCCTGATATCCACCAGCTGCCCGATCAATCGATCCGACCCGCTGAACACCACAGGCCGATTGCATTCAGTCCGTCCAAACAGTGCATTCGGTGTTTTACGCGCTGCGCCTTCGACCAGTACGCGCTGAACGGTTCCCAGGCGGCTGGCGCTGATGGCTTCGACGCTTTGGTCTATGGCGGCTTGCAGGCGCTGCAGGCGTTTGAGTTTGACGCTGTGCGGCGTGTCGTCCTTGATGTTGGCTGCCGGCGTGCCGGGGCGCGGGCTATAGATGAAGCTGAAGGATGTGTCGTAGCCCACGTCGTCTATCAGCTTCATCATTTTGTCGAAGTCGTCTTCGGTTTCGCCTGGGAAGCCGACGATAAAGTCGCTGCTCATGGCCAGGTCCGGGCGAATGGCGCGGAGCTTGCGAATCGTGCTTTTGTATTCCATCGCGGTGTAGCCGCGCTTCATGGCCATCAGGATTTTGTCGGAGCCGTGTTGTACGGGTAGATGCAGATGGTTGACCAACTTTGGCAACTTGGCGTAGGCGTCAATCAGGCTTTGCGTGAACTCGTTGGGGTGGCTGGTCACGTAACGAATGCGCTCGATGCCAGGGATGTCGTGCACGTACTCGAGCAGAGTGGCGAAGTCTGCGATATCGGTCGTATCTCCCATGGGGCCACGGTAGGCATTGACGTTTTGGCCGAGCAGCGTGATCTCTTTCACGCCCTGGTCTGCCAGTCCGGCCACTTCAACCAGCACGTCTTCAAAGGGTCTTGAGACTTCTTCACCACGGGTGTAAGGCACCACGCAGTAGCTGCAATATTTGGAGCAGCCTTCCATGATGGACACAAACGCGCTGGCGCCTTCAACGCGGGCTGGCGGTAAGTGATCGAATTTTTCGATCTCGGGAAAGCTGATGTCTACCTGTGGTTTGCCGAGTTTTGCGCGTTTTGCCAGCAAATCGGGCAGGCGATGCAAGGTTTGCGGGCCAAAAACCACGTCGACATAGGGCGCACGCTGGATGATGGCTGCGCCTTCCTGGCTGGCCACGCAGCCGCCCACGCCGATCAGCACGCCTTTTTCTTTCAGGTGCTTGACGCGGCCCAGGTCGCTGAAGACTTTCTCTTGCGCTTTTTCACGCACCGAGCAGGTGTTGAACAAGATCAGGTCAGCCTGTTCCATGTCTTGCGTGGGCTCATAGCCCTCAGCGGCATGCAATACGTCAGACATTTTGTCCGAGTCGTACTCGTTCATCTGGCAGCCAAAGGTTTTGATAAAGACTTTTTTGCTCATGGCGCATCCACTGTTAAGCTATTAAATATATAGCAACTTATAGCCGTCATCATTGGACTAAGGGGCTATTTGACTAAAAATATCGAAGAAAACACTACGCCACAGGCCAGCGCAGTCGGTCAAGGCGTTACGGGTGCGTTGCCGGTAAGAAAATTGAAAATGGTGGATGTTGATCCAGCGCGCTTTTCTTTGGCCTCTTCGCTGTTGAGGACCCAGACCTGATGAATCTGGCCGCTGCCGTCGCGCAGATAGTTAACCAGCAGGTTCTGGCCGGCCAGCTGGCCAGAAAGCACCAGGCGGTTTTGCCTGTCAAAAATACGGGCACCTGGCGTCAGCTGTTCGGATTTACCGTTGATGGTAAGGAGGGGATGGTTTTGAACCACCATTTCGCCGCGCATGGCGGATTTAGGGAATTCCCGGACGCCTGGTTTTGCGTCGCTGATTTGGGCAAGGGCGGGTGGGGCGGTCAAGCCAACAACGCCTGGCAGCAGTAAAAAAGCGATTGTGAAGGCGGCCGAAAGGCGCGGGGTGCAGCGTTTCATGGTGTTTGTCCAGAGGCTGAGGTTTTTGGGGTCAGAGCCCAAATTCACCGAGCCTTCGGCTCGCCCGGTGGGTTGGTTGCGAAGCAACACAGTGAAATTGGTGTCTGACCCCAATAACCTGGGTGTCAAAACCCGTGAATATGGTGGTGATAGGTGGATTTGAACCACCGACATCAGCATTATGAATGCTGCGCTCTAACCAACTGAGCTATATCACCGAGCCCCAGATTATAGCCAGGTGTTTCTAGCGATGCTGAAAAACTGGTTTCCGTTTATTTATAAACGCGTCCATGCCTTCTTTCTGGTCTTCTGTCGCGAACATCGAGTGAAACAGGCGGCGCTCAAACATCACGCCGTCGCTCAAACCGCTTTCAAAAGCACGGTTGATGGACTCCTTGGTGGCCATCAGCGCCATATTGCCGTGGCTGCAAATCATCAAGGCCGCAGCCATGGCCTCGTCCATCAGTTTGTCCAATGGCACCACGCGGCTCACCAGCCCTGAGCGTTCCGCCTCCGTGGCATCCATCATGCGGCCGGTAAGCGCCATGTCCATGGCTTTGGCCTTGCCCACGGCGCGCGGCAGGCGCTGCGTGCCACCAGCACCCGGAATAATGCCGAGCTTGATCTCGGGCTGGCCGAACCTGGCGTTGTCGGCGGCGATGATGAAGTCACACATCATGGCCAGCTCACAGCCGCCGCCCAGTGCAAAACCGCTGACAGCCGCAATGACGGGCTTGCGTATGTTGCGAATCTGCTCCCAGTTGCGGGTAATAAAGTCTTTGCCATAGGCATCGGCAAAGCTGTAGCCGGCCATGGCGCCAATGTCGGCACCAGCGGCAAAGGCTTTTTCGCTGCCGGTGATGATCATGCAGCCAATGCTGTCGTCCGCCTCGAAAGCTTTCAGGGCTGCGGCCATTTCGTCCATGAGCTGGTCATTCAGCGCATTGAGCTGCTTGGGCCGGTTCAGGGTGATGATGCCGACCTGGCGACCTTCGGGCCCCTGGGTTGAGGTGAATATGGTTTCGTAGCCGGTGACTTGGTTCATGAAATGTCCTTTGCTTGGGTTGATCAATTTGTAGTTTTGGGGGTCAGCCACTGTTCGATTTTTACCGCATCCTGGACCGCCAGGCGCCAGGTGGTCATGGCCGGTGGCAGGGTCAGCTCAAGCCGCAGCAGGCGTTTGTCGCGGGAAACCAATGCAATGACTTTTTTGGCTGTGCCTGCGTACAGCGGCAAGTCGTCGAGCCGGCTCATACGCCAGCCGCTTTCCGCAGGCTTGCTGTTAGCGGTGCTTGTTGCACGCGCTTTTGCTTTTTCTTTTACCAGTGGCTCCAGCGCCAGCCATTCGTCGCCAGGCGCAAAACCGGCTTTTTCAGCCAGGCCGCCGCGTAATACGGTTTTGACCTGCAGGCCCGCGTTTTCGCTAACCCGCAGGCCCAACCGGTGCGCCAGCTGGGCGGGCTCTTCAAGCACGCTCACGCCGTGTTGTTGCAGCAGGGTCTTTAAAGGCAATTCATCCACGCCATGAACCCAGCGTGCCAGCTCGGACGCAAATGAACGCTTGCCCAGCGACTGCAACACCTCTGCAAAATCGGCCTCGCTCATGGGTCCAGCCTTGCAGCGCAGCCAGAGTGCGCGCATCGCATCGTCAAGCGTTGCGCGGCCTTCGCCACTTTCACCCGCCTCATGTCGCAGGGTCAAATCAAAACACAGGGCTACCTGCACAACCATGCCCGCATGTGGCTGGCCAGCTACGTCGTGCACGTGCGCAAGGTGCATTGGCG
>JANOCP010000127.1:0-8087 GCA_031412235.1 Polaromonas sp. | reverse complement strand
GCCGCAGGGCCTGCTGGAGTGGAAGATCACGGTGCGCGACGATGGCCAGCGCCTGTTAAATGGCACGCTGCCCACACTGATTGAATGGGGAGCAGTACACCCCACACAAAACATGGCGCCCTCAGGTGTGACGCTGCAGCGCTTGGAGATTTGCCACCCGCAGGCTGAGCTGCTGCGCGCAGCCTATGCGGCGATTGGCCTTGAAGGCAAGGCCCAAAACATTGACATCACACTGGGCTCGCCCAACATCGTCGCCACCCTGCATACGCCCAAAGGCGTGGTGCAGCTTCACAGTCACGGCGTTTGACATGCTGCACGCCTACGAACTTTCGCTGTTTGCCCTGGCTACCCTGGTGATGGTCATCACGCCTGGCCCCAACATGATGTATTGCGTATCGCGCACCCTGTGCCAGGGCCGCACAGCCGGGCTGGTGTCGCTGGCGGGTGTGCAGCTGGGCCTGGTGGTGCATATTTGCGCCGCAGGGGCCGGGCTGACGGCATTGCTGATTGCCGTACCGCTGGCGTTTGACGCCATCAAGCTGGCGGGTGCCGCCTACTTGCTGTGGCTTGCCTGGCAGGCCGTCAAGCCCGGTGGCACATCGATGTTCCAGACGCGCGCGATGCCCGTTGACACACCGGCCACGCTGTTTCGCATGGGGCTGGTGACGAATCTGCTGAACCCGAAGGTAGCCATGTTTTACCTGTCGATATTCCCGCAGTTTTTGCACCCGGAGCAAGGGGCGGTATGGCTGCAAAGCCTGCAGCTTGGCGCCGTGCAGATTCTGGTCAGCGCCAGCGTCAACAGCCTGATTATTTGCGGCGCAGCGGGCATCACCCGGTTTTTTGAGCGCAGCCCCGGCTGGATCGCCGCGCAGCGCTATGTGATGGGCAGCGTGCTGGCTGGCCTGGCCCTGCGCATTGCGACCACCGACCGAAAGTAAGCTCATGCTGACACTCGCACAAATTGAAGCTGCCGCCGTGGTGGTGTACCGTGAATTTCAGGCCACACCGCAATACCGCTGGGGTTTGTCGTCTGAGCGAATGGGCACCGACTGCTGGATAAAACACGAAAACCACACGCCGGTAGGCGCCTTCAAGATACGCGGCGGGCTGACTTATTTTGATGCGCTCAAGGCGCGCGGCGCACTGCCCGCAGAAGTCATCAGCGCCACACGCGGCAACCACGGCCAGAGTATTGGCTGGGCAGCACGCGCCAACGGGGTGGCCTGCACCATCGTTGTGCCGCACGGCAACTCAACGGAGAAAAATGCCGCCATGCGCGCACTGGGCGTCACACTGCTGGAGCACGGCGCAGAATTTCAGGAAGCGCGCGAATACGCCATTGCCCTGGCCAAAGAGCGCGGCGCGCACATGGTGCCCAGCTTTCACGCTGACCTGGTGCTTGGCGTTGCGACCTACTGGTGGGAGTTTTTCAGCGCCGTGCCGCACATGGACGTGGCTTATGTACCGATTGGCATGGGCTCTGGTGCGGCGGCGGCAATTAGCGCAAAGCTGGCCCTTAGCCACAAGGTAAAGATTATTGGCGTGGTCAGCGCACATGCGACTACTTATGCCGACTCGATTGCCGCAGGTCGGGTCATTGAGTCAAGCGTCACCATAGCGCTGGCCGACGGCATGGCCTGCCGCATTGCCGACCAGGCTGCGCTGGACGTGCTGATTCCAAACATCGACCACATCGTCAAGGTCACCGACGCCGAAGTGGCCGAGGCCATGCGCCACCTGTATGCCGACACCCACAACGTGGCCGAAGGCGCGGGGGCAGCCAGTTTTGCGGCTGCGATGCAGGAGCGCAACCGCCTCAAGGGGCTGGTGGTGGGCACCACGCTTTGTGGTGGGAACGTAGACACCGATATATTGGCCAAAATTCTGGCGCGTGATTTTTAGTCTTTTACCAAGTCCACCCACGCCTGAAACCGTTGCAGTGCTACCAGGCCAGACTTCCACTCTGGGTAGCGCAGATAGTAGGCCTTTTCGGCGCGCCATGACTTGCCCGAGAGCTTTTCGAGCTGACCTGTGCTGACGGCGCCAGCGGCGAGGTATTCAGGCAGCAGGGCAATGCCGAGGCCCGCAATTGCACCGTTCAAGGCCATCGACAACAAATCATATTGCGGGCCCTGGGTTCGGCTGGCAGCTGCGACCTGGTCCTGCAGGCCGGCTTGCGCGAGCCAACCAGGCCAGGCGTGGGGAACTGTGGTGTGGCGGATAAGTGGGTAACTTTCAAGCAATTGCTGCAGGACAGTGTTGCTCAGTTCGGATTTTCGGCTCGCAGCCCCGATTGCTTTAAGGCTGCGGAGCAAGCCAGGAGCCGAATAGGGTTGCAGCACCAGCGGCAGTACCAGTACGGCCTGCAGGCTTGATGTGGCACCTTCGCAGAACTCTATGGCTGCATCATGCGGTGAACTTGAAAAGTCAACCGGGCCAATACGGGTAGATAAATTCAGCGTCACTTCAGGATGTGCCGCCACAAAGCCGCTGAGCCTTGGAATGAGCCAGTGCGTGGCAAAGCTTGATGCCACACACAGGTTTAACGCGCCCCCTTCTCCTTTATGGGTCACCAGGTTTTGAGTGGCGCGCTCAATTTGCCGCAGGGCGGATGAGATTTCCGCCCAATAAGCCTTGCCTGCGGCCGTCAGGTGTACGCCTGCACTGCGACGCAGGAACAGGGGCACACCCAAATGCGACTCCAGCTTCAAAATCTGGTGACTTACCGCGCCCTGCGTCAGGTGGATCTCTTCAGCGGCTTTGGTAAAGCTCAGCAGCCGGGCGCTGGCATCAAAGCAGCGCAGTGCAATCAGAGACGGTGTAGTGGTCATGGTATTAGTTTTAATAATGATACAAACAAAAAAATTCGTTAGTCAGCATCTGTTTACCAATGTAAATTTACAACACTATTAACAATCTGTGGGGAAATCCATGCACCTTGAACATACCACTGACATCGCGTGTCAGCCCAGCCGACGCGCTGCCCTGCACAGCATGGGCAAGGCATTTGTGCTGGGTGCCAGCTTCGGCCTGACGCGTCAGGCGCATGCTCAAGCTGTTGGCACGGCATACCCGACCAAGCCAATACGCCTGATCGTGCCGTCGGCCGCAGGGGGAGCGCCTGACGTGATTTGTCGGGTGCTCACCAGCGAATTGTCCATGGCGCTAGGCCAGCCCATCATTGTTGACAACAAGCCTGGGGCGGGCGGCGCCATCGGAATGAGCGAGCTGGCCAGGGCACAGCCAGACGGCTACACATTGGGATACGGAAACGTGGTCACGCTGGCCATCAACAAATCGCTGTACACCAAGCTGCCTTACGACCCCGACACACTGACCAGCATCGCGCTGATGGGGACTGTACAGAACGCGCTGGTGGTACGTAACGGGCTGCCGGTGAACGATGTCAGAGATCTGATTGCCTATGCCAAGGCCAACCCCGGCAAGCTGACCATGGGCTCCGCCGGTAACGGGACCACCAGCCATTTGGGCGGCGAGCTGTTCAAGTCAATGACGGGCACCTTCATCACGCACGTACCTTACCGCGGTAGCCCCATGGCCATACAAGACCTGATGGGCGGACAAATTGATCTGATGTTTGACAACATCTCGTCGATCAGCCCGCACATCAAAAATGGCCGGGTACGCGGGTTAGGCGTCAGTGGCAAGCGCCGCTCCCCGGTACTCGCACAGTTGCCCACCATTGAAGAGGCCGGTGTCAAAGGCTATGAGACCACCGCTTGGGGAGGTATTGTCGGCCCCAAGGGCGTTTCAAACGAGGTTGTGACCCGCCTGAATGCCGAGATCAACCGTATTTTGGCGACGCCAAGCGTACGCGAAAAATATAGCCAGATAGCTTTTGAAACCATGGCCTCGCCGCCGAATTTGCTGACGACCATGGCCAGGCTTGAAACGCCCAAATGGGCCGAGATTGTCAAACGCTCAGGCGCAAAGGTCGAGTGACCATTCTCCGCCCGGCCCGCAGCGTTAGCAACACAAGAACTGCCCTTCACGAGACCGTGATTCGAGGGGCAAGCGTCATCGACGGCACCGGTAGCCCGCGTTTTTTAGCAGACGTTCAGGTGGCGCAAGGGCGAATCTCTGGCATCGTGCCCGCGGGCAGCGGCCGTGCGCGAAGCATCATTGACGCGCATGGTCTGGTGCTGTGCCCCGGCTTTATAGACGCGCACACCCATGATGACCAGCTGGTGCTGTGCCCCACTGAGCCACACCCCAAGTTGTTGCAAGGCGTGTGTACGGTGGTCACGGGCAACTGCGGCATCAGTCTTGCACCGCTGCTCACCCAGCACCCGCCCGCACCGCTTGACTTGCTGGGTGCAGACGCCTACCGCTATGACACATTTACCAGCTACGCTGCAGCGATTGACGAGGCCAGGCCCCATGTCAATGTGGTGGCACTGTTGGGCCATATCAGCCTGCGCGTCAAGCACGTGGCAAACCTTGAACGCACGGCCAACCCGGGCGAGGTCGCCGCCATGCAGGCAGAAGTGCTGCAGGCCCTTCAGGCGGGCGCGTTTGGACTGTCAACCGGCGTGTATTACCCTCCGGCGCGTGCTGCGTCAACACAAGAGCTGATGGACGTGTGCAGCGTACTTAAAGGCCGCAACGCGCTGCTGGCCATGCACCTGCGTGATGAGGGCGACAACATTGATGCTGCGTTAAAAGAAGCACTTGATGTGGGCCGGGCCAGCCAGGCCACTCTGGTGCTGTCGCACCACAAGGTGGTGGGCCTGCACAACCACGGCCATACCCGGCACACCCTTGCTGCCATTGAGCAGGCTGCGCAACAACAGTCGGTGTGCATGGACTGCTACCCCTATGAGGCATCGTCCACCATGCTTGACGCTGCCAAGGCCGCGCGCACCGGGCGTGTGCTGATCAGCTGGTCTGCGCCCCACCCCGAGCACAACGGGCAATCCCTTCAAAGCATTGCCGACGCCTGGAGTGTCAGCCTGCTGGAAGCCGCACAACGCCTGATGCCCGGCGGGGCGATTTACTTTGGCATGGCCGCTGAAGACGTAGAGCGCGTACTGCGGCACCCGCTGACCATGATTGGCTCTGACGGCCTGCCGCACGATGCCCGGCCCCACCCCCGGTTATGGGGAACATTTGCGCGTGTGCTCGGGCATTACAGCCGCGACAAAAACCTGATGCCACTGGAGCTGGCCGTCCACAAAATGACAGGCTTGACAGCTAACCGCTTTGGCCTGAAGCAGCGCGGCACGCTGGCCGTAGGCCACGCCGCTGACCTGGTGCTGTTTGACCCTCTCACCATCCGCGACAGCGCCACTTACGAGCAACCGACACAGCCGCCCGCCGGCATTGAAGCTGTGCTGGTCAATGGCCAATTGGCGGTCTGGCGCGGTGCGCATGTGCCCGGCGGGCGGGCCGGCCGGCGGCTCATACCTTGACAGGTAGGTGGGTGAACAGGCATGAGTGAATGCCCAGGCTTCAGGGTGGCCAAAAGACCGAAAAAATGAAATGCTCCGACCAGTACTATTTGCTACAAATAGCATAGCTGGTAGCCGCCTATTCATATGCAGCAGTAACGTTTTTCACCAGTCAAGCGCTCAATTTGCCACACAGCGGCTCACCGCGCTTTGCAGCGCCCAGATCCAGTTGGGCAGCACAGCCTTTTACACACCACTAAACTGACTGGATGATGTACGTGGTGTGGTTTAAAAAAGATTTGCGCTGGCATGACCACGCGCCCCTGGCCAACGCCGCCATGTGGGCAGAAACAGGCGCGACCAGCGGCGCTGCGGTGTTGCCGCTATGGGTGTACGAGCCCGCCATGTGGCAACAACCTGATATGGCGGTGCAGCACTTGGGCTTTGCCAACGAATGCCTGAGCGAGTTGAGCGACTGGGTGCAACATGATGCGCAAACCTGTGCTCAGCCCGATAGTCAAACCGGCACCCCAACCACCGGCAGCCCTGCCCACCCCGGCCTGTGCCGCATGCAGGGCGACATGCTGGAAGTATTAACCCGGCTTCGCGCCCAGCTCGGTTGCTTGACCCTTGTCAGCCACGAAGAAACCGGCAACAGCTGGAGCTACCAGCGTGACCTGGACGTCGCGGCCTGGTGCCATACCCACGGCGTGGAGTGGCGCGAGTTTGCCAGCAACGGCGTGGTGCGCCGCTTGAAGTCTCTGGGTGGGCGCAACCGCTGGAGCGCCCACCACTTGCAGCGCATGCAGTCCGGCTTGCTTGATGCGCCGCAGGGCGTGCGCTGGGTCGCTACCGCTGCACTGCAAGGCCTGCCGACCTGCGGGGAGCTTGGCCCCGCCGAGCTGGGCATGCGCGGGCACGACAAGCCGCTTAGAAAACGCGGTGGGCGCTCACAGGCGCTGCTGGAGCTGCTCACATTTTTAGAGCGGCGCGGCCAGTACTACCGGTTTGAGATGTCCAGCCCCGTGACTGCGCCCGAGAGTTGTTCACGCGTCTCGGCACACCTGGCGTGGGGCACGCTCAGCGTGCGTGAATGCATCAAGGCCGTGGCCACGCAGCGCAGTCGATTGACCCGTCTACCCGCCAGCGAGCGGCCCGAGAGCTTTTTGCAATCACTTAAAAGTTTTGAAGGTCGTCTGCACTGGCACTGCCACTTCATTCAAAAGCTGGAGTCTGAGCCCGCCATTGAGCACCGTAACGTCAACCGGGGCTTTGACCACCTGCGCAATGAAGGCGTGTTGCAGCCTGATGAGCAGGCCCGCTTGCGTGCGTGGTGTACGGGCCGCACGGGTTTTCCGTTTGTCGATGCCTGCATGCGCAGCCTGCGCGCCACAGGCTGGATCAACTTTCGCATGCGGGCGATGCTGATGAGCTTTGCCGCCTACCAGCTGTGGCTGCACTGGCGGCACACAGGCCTGCACCTGGCACGGCAGTTCACTGACTTTGAGCCTGGCATCCACTGGAGCCAGTGCCAGATGCAGTCAGGCGTGACGGGCATCAACACCATTCGCATGTACTGCCCCGTCAAGCAAAGCCACGACCAGGACCCGACAGGCCTGTTTATTCGCCAGTGGGTGCCTGAACTCAAAGACATGGCGGTCGAGTTCATTCACCAGCCCTGGCTGGCCCCTGAGCCGCCGCTCAACTACCCCTTGCCGATTGTTGACCTGAAGGCCGCCACGCAAACGGCCAAAGACAAAATCTACGGTAAAAAAGCCGAGCCAGCAGTGCAAAGCGAGGCCAAAAAAGTTTTTGACAAACACGGCTCGCGCAGCCCGAATCGTGCGCGGATGGAGGCTTCAGGCGCGCGAAGCGGTGTCAAACGCCCGCCTAAAAAACCATTGACTGGCCCTGCTGATGTCTACCAGGGTGGCCAGCAACTGAGTTTTGATTTGTAGCCTCGCGTCCACGCGATTAGCGACACCCAAGTGACATGCACGGGGTGTGATGCCGCAGCACAATGGAACTTATGGGAACTCTCTATTTGGTACGCCACGGCCAGGCTTCATTTGGCGCTGATGATTACGATGTGCTCAGTGAGCTTGGTCATCGCCAGGCTGTGCGGCTGGGCGAGTATTTCAAATACAAGGGGATGACGTTTGACGCGGCCATGACGGGCACCCTGCAACGCCAGATCCACACATTTTCGGGTATTTGTGAGGGCATGGGTTGCGGGCTTGAAGCTACCCAGTGGCCGGGGCTCAACGAGTACGACAGCGAAGCGGTAATAGGCGCCATTCACCCGCACAAGCTGGAAAAGCCCACATCACCCGAGATGTACCGCAGCCATTTTCGCCTGCTGCGCGATGGCCTCCGGCAATGGATGGACGGCGTTGTCAGCCCCAAAGGCATGCCAGCCTACGGCGACTTTGTAGCGGGCGTGACCCGTGCGCTGGACCATGTTCGCACCACGCACACCGGCAATGTGCTGCTGGTATCGAGCGGCGGGCCGATTGCCACCGCCGTGGGTCATGTGCTGGGCACCAGCCCCGAAACCACGATTGAGCTGAACCTGCGCATACGCAATGCGTCGGTGACTGAATTTGCCTTTACGCCCAAGCGCCACATGCTGGTGACCTACAACACGCTGCCGCACCTGGATTCGCCAGAGCA
>JANOCP010000126.1:0-2102 GCA_031412235.1 Polaromonas sp. | reverse complement strand
CAACATGTACACCAACATGCCCGAGACTGATGGCAGCAGCACCTTGCCAAAGGTATCGACCAAGCCCACCAGCAACGCCGCAATGAGTGCGCCGCGTACCGAACCAATGCCGCCAATCACCACCACCACAAAGCACATGATGAGCACCTGCGATCCCATGTTCGGGTAGACACTGGCAATCGGCGCGGCGATCATGCCGGCCACTGCCGCCAAGCCTACGCCGAGCGCAAACACGGTTGCGTGAATCAGCTTGATGTTGATACCGAGTGACTCGGCCATGTCGCGGTTGAATGCGCCCGCGCGGATCTTCATACCCAGCCGGGTTTTTGAAATGAGTAAATACAAACCAATCGCCAGCGCAATGCAAACACCCGACATGAAGAGGCGGTACACCGGGTAAGACAAATTTTCGGTCAATGGAATCGATGCGCTGAGCAGCGCAGGAATCGTCACACCATGAACGTCGTCACCCCAAATAATGGAGCGCAACTCTTCAAAAATATAAATCAGCCCAAACGTGAGCAACACCTGGTCGAGGTGGTCGCGCTTGTAAAAGTGCCTGAACAGCAGCCACTCAAGCGCCAAGCCGAATGCAACAGCAAGCACAGCCCCGACCAATATAGCCAGCGTCAAGCTACCAAAAGCAGAGCTGAGCGACCATGCCAGATAAGCGCCCAGCATGTAAAAACTTCCATGCGCCAGGTTCACCACACCCATGATGCCAAAAATCAGCGTCAACCCAGCAGCCAGCATGAACAGCAGCAGTCCGTACTGCACGCTGTTAAGTAACTGGATAAGGAATTGCGGAAAGTCCATGGAGAGGGAGATTGGTATTAGGTCAAGCAGGGGCCGCGGATCTGGCTATGCCAGTCCGCAGGGTTATTGGGGTCAGACACCAATTTCGCTGCAGCGCAAAGCGCTGCACCCTGCGGGCGAGCCGAAGGCTCAGCGAATTTGGGCTCTGACCCCAAAAACCCAGGGCGCTACACGAAGTGAGCAACCGTGGGGGCAATATCCACCGTGGGGGTCACGTCATCTTGCAACCAGCACCGCTATCAGCCAGTGCTTTTGCCGCCACTCCAATCACCTTGTTTTCCTTGTTCTCCACCTGGCGAACGTAGATATCTTGAATCGGGTTGTGTGAAGGGCTCATCTTCCACTTGCCGCGTGGGCTGTCGATGACTGCGCCTTCCATCGCCTTGTACAGCGCTGCCTTGCTGGCCAGGTCGCCTTTGACGGCGTTTGCGCCTTGCACCAAGAGCAGGCCCGTGTCGTAGCCCTGCACCGCGTACACGTCGGGCTGGCTGCGAAATGCCTTGGCGTATTCGAGGCGGAATTTCTGGTTACGTGGCGTGTCAAGTGAGTCGCTGTAGTGCATTGTAGTGATGATGCCGTCAGCGGCTGGGCCTGCTGCGTCCAAAACGCCTTCGGTTAAAAAGCCCGAGCCATACAAAGGAATTTTGCCTTTGAGGCCCGCAGCTGCGTAGTCACGGATGAACTTGGCTGCACCGCCACCGGCGAAAAAGCAGGCCACTGCATCGGGCTTGAGTGCGGCAATTTCAGTCAGCAGCGCCTGAAATTCAACTTGTGGGAAGGGCAGGCCAAGTTCTTTGACGATCGTGCCGCCAGCGGCCGTGTAGCCTTCTTTGAAGCCCTCAAAGGCCTCGTCGCCCGCGGCGTACTTCCAGGTGATCCACACCGTCTTTTTGTGGCCTTTGTCGACCATGACCTTGCCCAGAGCGCGGGTGGGCTGCGAGTTGCTGAAGCTGGTGCGAAACACGTTGGGTGCGCACAGGCTGCGGGTGGCGGCATGCACGCCCGCGTTGGGGATCAAGCTCAGCACTCCGGTGTCGCGTGCGACTTTTTGAATGCCCATTTGCACGCCTGAATGCACCGTGCCGACAATCACATCAACCTTGTCGCGCTGCACCAGTTTGTTGGCGTTTTCGATGCCTTTGGACGGGTCTGATTCGTCATCGACCTTGAAGTATTCAATCTCACGGCCACCCAGCTTGCCGCCTTGCTCATTGATCGCCATGCGAAAGCCGTTTTCAATCGCCACGCCCAGTTGGGCAAAGGTGCCGGTGTAGGGCAGCATCAGG
>JANOCP010000125.1:0-5354 GCA_031412235.1 Polaromonas sp. | reverse complement strand
CTGCTGCGGGCCGAGTACCCCCTGCTGCCCATCATTGGCGTAGAGCCGGCCTTAAAACCCGCCGTGGCCTTGAGCAAAACCGGCCATATCGCCGTGATGGCCACGCGCAGCACGCTGGCCAGCGCCAAGTTTCAGGCGCTGCTGGACTCGCAAACCGGGCTGGCAAACTTTGCTGTGCGCGCCTGCGACGGCCTGGCCGACGCCATAGAGCGCGGGGTTGAGAGCCAGGACGCTACAGAAATAATAGCTGCCTGTAGCCGATTGATATGGACACAGGGCATATTTGGTCATAAAACGGGGCAAATTGACACGCTGGTTCTGGGCTGTACGCATTACCCGTTTGCCACGCAGTATTTGCAGGATCTGCTGGGGCCAGAGGTGCAGATTGTGGACAACGGAAAAGCCATAGCGCGGCAAACCAGGCGCTTGCTGGCTGGAAAATTGATCAACACCGACGGCACGCTGGAACTTCCCGCTGGTGAGATAACACTGTTCACCACCGGCCAGCCGCACGCACTGCAGTCTGCCGCCGCCCGCTGGCTGGGCCTGGATGCGGCCGTCAATTCACTATAGTTTTGATAGCTAGCTAAAGCCGTAATCATTGGGCAAAGAGCATAAATGACCATTATTTCGGGCTAAAAGTGTCTTTGGCGGCACTGTCCTACGCCTTTCAGATGGTTCAATCAGTTTTGACCACAAGGACCCACATGACGGCACATACAGCCCCACAGCGAGGTTCGCCCCCGCCGCCCAAAGACGAGCATCACGCACAGTCAGACTTTTCAGACTGGTTTGCCTGGCGCACTACCCGTTTTTTGCGATTTCTGGCTGATACGTTTTTTGCTGACCGCTACGGCAACCGCGCCGTGGTGCTTGAAACCGTGGCTGCCGTGCCGGGCATGGTCGGTGGCGCGCTGGTTCACCTCAAATCGCTGCGCAGCATGAAGGGTGACGACGGCTGGATTCATACCCTGCTGGACGAAGCCGAAAACGAGCGCATGCACCTGATGACCTTTATCCACATCGCCCAGCCCAGCCGCCTGGAACGCTGGATGATCATGCTCACGCAAGGTGTGTTTTACAACCTGTTCTTTCTGCTGTACCTGGTGTCAGCGCGTACTGCTCACCGGCTGGTCGGCTACTTTGAAGAAGAAGCGGTTTACAGCTACACCGAATACCTTGCCGGCATTGACAGCGGCAAATATGAAAACGTGGCCGCACCCCAAATTGCCATCGACTACTGGCAGCTGGCACCTGACGCCCGGCTGCGCGACGTGATTCTGGTGATACGCGAAGATGAGGCGGGCCACCGGGACGTCAATCATGACTTTGCGAACCAGCTGAGCCGCTCTTAAAGGCAGGCAAGCTCAGTCCAGTCGCTACGCTTTTGATAGCTACTAATCGCCGTAATCATTGGGCAGAGTGCATAAAACACTTGAAAACTGGCGCAAAAAGTTATTTGCGGGGCTTTTCCTTCTGCAAACGTCGTTGCGGCCTCGGGCCACAGTAGCAAAACCCAGCCCGCAGCAATCCCTATTGATTCGGCCCGATGACGTATTTACTTTCCGTTCGGGCTGAGCCTGTCGAAGCCAGGGTCGCACAGGGGGAACCCTTCGACAAGCTCAGGGCGAACGGTTCATAGTTCATTGGGCCACATCAATAAGGCGCAACAGTCACCGCAGCCGTCTCTTTCCACCCACCACCCAGCGTTTTATACAAGGTCACCTGGCTTTGCAGTTGTGCCAGGCGGGTTTGTACCAGCGACTGCTGGGCAGCAAACAGGGAGCGTTGCGCGTCAAGCGCGTCCAGGTAGCTGGCTATGCCGTTGTCGTAGCGCAGGCCTGCCAGCTTGTAGCGCACGGCTTCTGCATTGGCTTGCGCCTGCTGGGCGCGCAGCTGCTCGCCCAGGGTGGCGCGGCCAGCCAGAGCGTCAGCTACTTCCCTGAAGGCGGTCTGGATGGATTTTTCGTATTGCGCCACGGCGATGTCGCGCCCAGCGTTGGCTGAACCCAGCCCGGCCTGGTTGCGCCCTGAATCAAAAATCGGCAGCAGCAACTGGGGCGCCAGTGTCCAGCCGTAAGAGCCGCCCTTGAACAAATCGCCCAGGTGCGAGCTGGCGCTGCCAATGCTGGTAGTCAGCGATATGCGCGGGAAGAACGCGGCACGCGCGGCGCCAATGTTGGCGTTGGCGGCTATCAGTTGCTGCTCTGCCTGCCGTACGTCGGGTCTGCGGGTCAAGAGGTCAGATGGCAGACCTGCGGGTACGTCCTGCATCAAGGGGGCGTCAGCCAAGCTGCGGCCGCCTGGCAATGCAAGGTCACCCACCAGCGGCTGGCCGACCAGCAGGGTCAAGGCGTTGAGGTCAAGCGCTCGCTGGCGCACGAGCTGGGCCAGCGATGCTCTAGCGGCTTCGAGCTGTGATTCGGCCAGTCGCAGGTCAAGTTCGGACGTGATGCCGTTGTCAAAGCGCAATTTGCTGAGCTTGAAAGACTCTTGCCGCGTGACCAGGGTTTGCTGGGTAATGCCCAGTAGCTCGTCGTCAGCCAGCAGGCTCAGATAAGTGTTGGCGACTGTGGCAATCAGACTGATCTGGGCTGTTTTGCGGCCTTCTTCGGTGGCCAGGTATTGCGCCAGGGCTTGTTCTTTAAGGCTGGCCACGCGGCCAAAAAAGTCCAGCTCATATGCCGTCACCGCCAAACCAGCGGTATAGGTGCTGGCAATAAAGCTGTCGCCGTTAGCGGCGCGGGCTGGCTGGCGTGAGCCGGTAGCTGCAGCGTTAACGGTGGGGTACTGGTCTGCACGCCGGATTTGAAACTGCGCCCTGGCCTGCTCGATATTGAGCACGGCCACGCGCAGGTCACGGTTGGACTGCATCGCAGCCGCAATCAGTTGCCGGAGTTTGGCGTCGCTGAAAAAGCTTTGCCATTCGATATCTGCAGCAGGAGTGGCTGAAGCCGATGCTACCGAGCTGGTAACTGGCCAGTCGCCCGCGACAGGCGCGGCCGGGCGCTCGTACTTTGGAATCATCGAGCAGCCGCCCAGCAACAAGGCAGCACAAAGTACCGAGAGTTTAGGAAGTGTGGACTTAGCCATGCGTTTTTTCCCCACCTGAATGATTTGAATGAGCTGAATTGTTGACGTCATCACCGCCAATGCCTGCGGCTTCGGCGTGCTGCATGTACATCTTTTTTTGCCGCTCACTGCCCTTAAACAGGCTGCGCACCACCACAAAGAAAATGGGTACAAAAAACACCGCCAAAAAGGTACCGGTAATCATGCCGCCAATCACACCCGTGCCAATTGCGCGCTGGGCAGCAGAGCCCGCACCCGATGCCAGCGCCAGTGGCAACACCCCCAGCATGAAGGCCAGCGAGGTCATGATGATGGGCCGAAAGCGCAGGTGCGCTGCGGCCAGCGCTGACTCGACAACGCCCTTGCCCTGCGCCTGCAGGTCTTTGGCGAATTCGATAATCAAAATGGCGTTTTTGGCAGACAGGCCAATGATGGTGATAAGCCCCACCTGAAAATAAACGTCATTTGAATACCCCCTGAACAGCGTCGCCAGCAGCACACCCAGCACGCCCAGCGGTACTACCATAATCACGGCCAGCGGAATGGTCCAGCTTTCATACAGCGCGGCCAGGCACAGGAACACCGCCAGGATGGCAAAGGCGTAAAGAATGATGGCCTGCGAGCCAGCCAGTTTCTCTTCACGTGACTGGCCTGTCCATTCATAGCCGAAACCGGCGGGCAGCTGGGCCGCGAGTTTTTCCATCTCAGCCAGTGCTGCGCCTGTGCTGTAGCCAGGCGCGGCCGAACCACTGATGCGCATGGC
Source organism: Polaromonas sp. (assembly GCA_031412235.1). GTDB lineage: Bacteria > Pseudomonadota > Gammaproteobacteria > Burkholderiales > Burkholderiaceae_C > Polaromonas. The sequence continues at coordinate 1,519 of JANOCP010000125.1, read as the reverse complement.
GGAGTAGCCGTTGTAGCGAATCGTTTGCATCGCCCCCGTGACCCAGCGCGTGGTCGCAAATGCTGAAAACGGTACCTGCTGGCCTTTGACATTGCTGGTGTTGAGCTTGAGCAGATCATCTGGCTGCATGCGGGCGGGCGCATCGGCCTGTACCACTACACGCTGCAGACGCCCCTGATTCGGAAAGTCATTGACATAGCTTGACCCAAGACTGGTAGAAAGTGAGGCGTTGATCGCATCAAAGCTCACGCCAAGGGCGTTGGCTTTGTCCCGGTCAATCTCGATTTGCAGTTGCGGAGCATCTTCAAGCCCGTCTGGCCTGACCTGCGTCAATATCGGGCTTTTGGCGGCCATACCCAGCAACTGGTTGCGCGCGCCCAGCAGCGCGTCATGACCGGCACCAGAACGGTCTTGCAGACGAAAGGTAAAGCCGGACGCATTGCCCAGCTCGGGAATCGGCGGTGGGCTCAGCGGAAAGATAAACGCGTCGCGTACGCCTGCCAGCGCACCGAAGGCGCGGCCTGCAAGGGCTTGCGCAGACTGTCCTTTGCCCTCACGCTCAGACCAGTCCTTGAGCGTCACAAAAGCCAGCGCGGCATTCTGACCCTGGCCCGAGAAGCTGAAGCCCAGCACGCCCACCATGCTTTGCACTTCGGGCTGCTTGAGGATGAAGCCTTCAACCTGTTCAATCACGCCGCGTGTGCGCTCCAGCGTAGCACCGGGCGGCAACTGGACGTTGACGAGCATGGTGCCCTGGTCTTCAGCCGGCAAAAATGACGTGGGAAGCCGCGTGTAAATAACGGCCACCACGCCAATAATGGCCGCGTAAATAATCAGGTAGCGGGCGGCGCGCTTCAGAAGGCGGGCAACCAGGCCTTCGTAGCTCTTGGCAGTACGCGTGAAACCACGATTAAACCAGCCGAAAAACCCCTTCTTCGCGTGGTGGTGGCCGGCTTCAACCGGTTTGAGCAAGGTGGCGCAAAGTGCCGGCGTAAGCGACAGGGCCAGAAAAGCCGAGAAGCTGATGGAGGTCACCATAACGGCCGCAAACTGCCGGTAAATATTACCCACCGAGCCCGCGAAGAATGCCAGCGGTACAAACACTGAAATCAACACCACCGTCACGCCGACGATGGCGCCTGATATCTGGGTCATGGCCTTTCGGGTGGCCTCCAGTGGCGGCAGGCCTTCTTCGCTCATGATGCGTTCTACGTTTTCAACGACCACAATCGCATCGTCGACCACGATACCAATCACCAGCACCATGCCAAACATGGTCAGCACGTTGATTGAAAAGCCCAGCGCCAGCAGCGTTGCAAAGGTGCCGAGCAGTGCTATAGGCACCACAATCGTCGGGATGATGGTGTAGCGAAAGTTCTGCAAAAACAAAAACATTACCAAAAACACCAAAACAACCGCTTCAACCAGCGTTTCAGCCACCAGGCGGATTGAAATGCCGACAAAGCGCGAACTGTCGTATGGAATCGCGTAAGTCACGCCCGGCGGAAAGTACGCTTTG
>JANOCP010000124.1:0-31898 GCA_031412235.1 Polaromonas sp. | reverse complement strand
GCCTGCTGGCCTACGCTTTTGGCTGGGCTGAAAATATGGTGCAGGCTGCGCTCAAATCAGTCCCACTGGGGCAAAGCTCGGGGCAGCGCATTCTGGCGCGATTGAGTCACCGCATTCCGGCAGCTGTCGAGCTGGCAACAGGCCTTTCAGACGAAGAGCGCCAGGCCTTTTCGCCCATGCTGGCGATTCTTTCATCGCAACACGAAACCCAATATTCAAGACTGTTCAGATCATGACCAACACGTCACCCATGCACCATATCGCCAACCGCACCAAAAAACTGCCGCCCCTTCGTGTAGGCATAGGTGGCCCGGTAGGCTCAGGCAAAACCACCCTGCTGGAGATGCTCTGCAAGGCCATGAAAACCAGATACGACCTGGTCGCCATCACCAACGACATCTACACCAAGGAAGACCAGCGCATCCTCACCGTCAGTGGCGCGCTTGACGCAGACCGCATCATGGGCGTCGAGACTGGCGGCTGCCCACACACGGCCATACGCGAAGACGCCTCCATCAACCTGGAGGCCATTGACCGCATGCTGGTCGATTTTCCTGACGCTGACGTGGTATTTGTCGAATCCGGCGGTGACAACCTGGCCGCCACCTTCAGCCCCGAGCTGAGCGACCTGACGATTTACGTGATTGACGTGGCCGCTGGTGAAAAAATCCCGCGCAAAGGCGGCCCAGGCATCACCAAAAGCGATTTGTTCGTCATCAACAAAACCGATCTCGCCCCCTATGTCGGGGCGGACCTGAAGGTGATGGAAGCAGACACCATACGTATGCGCACCACCGCCAAAGGCCTGAAACCGTTTGTCATGACCAACCTCAAAACCAACGCCGGCCTCGCTGAAGTGGTGGCTTTCATTGAGACCAAAGGCATGCTGCAAGCGGCATAAAAGCGCTTTTTTTGAGCCCGCCGTTCAGGGCGGCCGCTCACAAGGGTTAAACTAGAGGGCTTGGAAGCTTGGCAGAGCGGTTGAATGCAGCAGTCTTGAAAACTGCCGAGGATGCGAGTCCTCCGTGAGTTCGAATCTCACAGCTTCCGCCACTTAATTACCCTCACTCACCACCTCAGCCCAGCGCAGGGCTAGTGGGTTTTGAGGTCATACACCGCACGAATTTCGCCGACCTGTCGGCCCTTCGCGTTCAGAATCTCCTGATTACCCCACGGTTTTAGCACCTCGCGTTGGTGGTCATCGAGCCAGCCGGCCTGCTCCATTGCCTCGACTGCCGCCGTGTACAAGGCGGGCATGTGACCGCTGATCACCTTGATGGCTATACCCTGGCGGCGGCTTTTGCTGGCGATAACCTGCACGCCGTCTGCGCCGATTTTTGTCAGCCAGTCGCCGCGCCCGGCCCGGGTAAAGGCGAGGTCATTGCGACCGGTGCCTGAAACCATTTCGGGGTGTGCCCCCATAGCATTGCCCAGCGTTTCAAATGCTTCGCCAAACTCGGTGTCTTGCGCACCACTGGCAAGACGCGCAAAAGAAAAGGCCAGCCTGGACAGCGGCATGGCGTAGTTAGGGGCTGAACAGCCATCAACCCCAGCCACCAGTTGCGCGTCGTCAAGCCCGGTAACGCGCGCCACCTGCTTGCGAATGGCCTGCTGTAAGGGGTGCGCAGGCTCAAGGTGACCCTCTAGAGGCAGGCCGTGCTGTACGCAATAGCCCAAAAAACCGGTGTGCTTGCCGCTGCAGTTGTTGTAACGTTCGTCAAACTGCGCATCGGCTGGCGGCGTCAAACCGCCGTAGCTGAAGCGCAGCGGCACGTGGCAGCCGCACTGCAGACTGGTATGCGGCTGGCCAACGCGGGCCAGCATTTCATCTACCTTCTGTACGTGCATGTCTTCGCCGTTATGGCTTGCGCACAGCAAGGCAACATGGGCGGGCTCAAACCCAAAATGCGCTACCCCGCCGCCCTGCATGAACGGCAGTGCCTGAAAGGGCTTGAGGGTAGACCGGGTAAAACACACGGCGCCAGGGTCACCGGCGCTGCGAAGCACTTTGCCGCTGGCATCGACGACAGCGACAGCACCGGCGTGAATGATTTCGGCCAGCGGGCCGCGTACATGCTCAACAAGAGGTTCAAAAGTCATGATGATCTACCCGTTTTATTTGTCTGATGTGTTGTAGCCTGGCTAGCGCTTGTCGATACGCGCCTGCCGCTTGCGTTTGCTTTTGTTTTTTGACTCCGGTCCCGGCGGCGCGTCGCGTAGAGCCTGCGCATGCAGCTTTCGCACGCGCTCCTTTTCAGCGTTTCGCTTTTTGTTACGGAAATGCATGATGGTGCGGCCTAGAGCAAAGCTGATGGACGCGCTGACAACCAGAAGAAGAATGCTTGAAGTTTCCATGGATGCTTGGACGGGGTTACTGGCTTGCAGGAACAGGCTTAAAGGAACAGGGCCTGCAAATCGTTTAAAAAGTCAAAGCCGCGCACTGTGGGCTTGACGTGAACAAAATCGCGCTCAATCAGGCCTTTGCGCTCGGCCTCGTCCATGCCCTGCGCAATCGCGGTAAATGGCAGTCCTGTTTTTTCAACAAAATCCTGCAATTTAAAGCCTTCTTTCAAGCGCAGGGCATTGAGCATGAACTCAAACGGCAAGTCTGCCCGGCTGACCTCGCTGTCGGTCGTGACGGCGTCACCCAGCAGCGCTTTTTCAATATACAGGCGTGGCTCGCGTACGCGCACCTGCCGGACTACGCGGTGGGCAAAACTGAGCTTGCTGTGGGCGCCAGCGCCTATGCCCAGATAGTCGCCAAATTGCCAGTAATTAAGGTTGTGAAAGCAGCGATGCCCCGGTCTGGCGTAGGCTGAGACTTCGTAGCGCTGCAGCCCTTCGCCTTCCGTCATTTCGGTGATTTTGTCGAGCATGGCGTAGGCCATGTCTTCTTCGGGTATCACTGGCGGAAACTTGGCAAAGTAGGTGTTGGCCTCGATCGTCAAATGGTAAATGGATATGTGGGGCGGCTGTAGCCCAAGCGCTGTGCGCATGTCCTGCTCCAGATCTTGTAGCGTCTGGCGGGGTAGCGCATACATGATGTCAAGGTTAAAGGTGTCAAACGCCTGCGCTGCCTCTTCAACTGCCGCGATCGCCTGTGCGCGGTCATGGACGCGGCCGAGTGCCTTGAGGTGCTGGTCGTTAAAACTCTGTACGCCTACTGAAAGCCTCGTCACACCCGCGCTTCTGAAAGCCCTGAAGCGGTCTTTTTCAAAGGTACCGGGGTTGGCCTCAAGCGTGATTTCGCAATCGGGCGTCAGCCTCAGGCGCGCGCGGATTTCACCCAGCAAACGATCAATTGCCTGCGGTGAAAACAGGCTGGGCGTACCGCCACCAATAAATATGCTGTGTACCACCCGGCCCCAGATCAGCGGCAGTGATGACTCAAGGTCGGCCACCAGCGCGTCGATGTAGCGCTGCTCGGGCATCTGCGACGTTCCGCCAGCTACTTCGTGTGAATTGAAGTCGCAGTAGGGGCATTTCTTGATGCACCACGGCAAATGCACATAAAGCGACAGCGGCGGCAGGCTTTTAAGCTGCAGGGTGCCGCTTCGCATGTAGTGCTGGATGTCTTGCTGGGGCATGTGTTCTAGCTGTTACCCAAAGTCCAGCGGTCGCGCATCAGCTCAATCATCTGTTGCGCGGCCTTGCCGCGATGGCTGTTGGCGTTCTTCACTTCAACCGCTAATTGCGCAAAAGTCTGGCCAAACGCGGGGATAAACATCACCGGATCGAAGCCAAAACCGTTGCTGCCCATGGGCTCGCGGGTGATGTCGCCCACCACGCGCCCCACCGCAATCAGGGGCTCGGGATCTTCAGCCGACCGAACCGCCACCAGGGTGCTGACCAGCGCCGCGCGCCGGTTGTCAATACTGGCCATCTGTTCCAGCAAGGCCTTGACGTTGTTGTCATCCCCCTTGGCGTAGCCAAACTGCGTGGCATAAAACGCGGTGTCAACGCCGGGCAAACCGCCAAAAGCATCTACGCACAGCCCGGCATCATCAGCCAGGGCTGGCAGACCGCTCAGGCGTGATGCATGACGAGCTTTGGCCAACGCGTTTTCTACAAAGGTACGAAAAGGCTCCTCAGCCTCGGGAATGCCCAGTTCAGCCTGCTGCACCAGTTGCATGCCCAGCGGCATCAGCAAGGCCTGCAACTCGGCGAGTTTGCCCCTGTTATTCGACGCCAACACGATTTTTATAGTCAAATGTGCTCCCTGCCCAATGAGTACGGCTATAAGTAGCTATTAATTTGATAGTGACTGCTTCTGCAGACCAACCAGCTCGGTGATGCCTTTTTCAGCCAATACCAGCAATGCATCCATCTCTTTGCGTGAAAAGGCCGCGCCTTCTGCGGTGCCCTGCACTTCAATAAAGTTGCCCGCACCGGTCATGACGACATTCATGTCGGTATCACAGGCCGAGTCTTCGGTGTACTCCAGATCCAGCAGTGGCGTGCCCTGCACAATGCCAACCGAAATAGCGGCAACGTGGTCAAGAATCGGGCTCTCCTTGAGCTTGCCAGCCGCCAGCAGCGTGTTGACCGCATCCTGCGCAGCGACAAAAGCGCCGGTAATACTGGCGGTACGCGTACCGCCGTCGGCTTGGATCACGTCGCAATCAAGGTAAATGGTGCGTTCACCGAGCTTTTTCAGGTCAAACACAGCGCGCATGGAGCGGCCAATCAGGCGCTGGATTTCCTGCGTGCGGCCGCTTTGCTTTCCGCGCGCGGCCTCACGGTCACTGCGGGTGTGGGTGGCGCGTGGAAGCATGCCGTATTCGGCTGTGACCCAGCCTTCGCCACTGCCTTTTTTATGGCCGGGCACCTTTTCTTCAACCGAGGCGGTGCACAGCACCTTGGTGCCACCAAATTCAATCAGCACCGATCCTTCAGCGTGAACGGTGTAATGGCGGGTAATGCTCACCGGGCGCAAGGCGTCTACAGCGCGTGCGCCGCTTCTTTCAAACTGGCTCATGACAATGGCTTTCTTGCGGTACATGCCGCAGGGGTAAAAAAAGAAATCAGAACTTGCTCCAGAGTGAGCAAACATACCGGGTTGCCTACCGGATGTAGGCAAAGGCCTTGAAGTTCAGGCTTTTCGGGCAGCCGAGCGGCGTATAGCCTCGTTGATTTCGGCAATTGATCGCTCAATTGTCGCCTCATCAAGATCGTCTATCACGGTATCAAAACCACCCGCCTGAATGGTTGAGGCAAACACGCCATCCATGATGCTGTCGGTAGACACGCCACGGGTGGACTCAAACGCATCCGGAGTTTCCCATTCCATCGCCAGAACGGTAACGTTGTCGCTGTGCTCGCCGCCGGCGCGCAGTGCGCTTTCAACCAGATCGGGCACGGCATCAGATACGCCCTTGGCAGAAAGCTGGCGAACAATTTCTGCGTCGCTCAGGCTGCCCCACAGGCCATCAGAGCAAAGCAGCAATTTGTCGCCCTGCTGCAATATGACCGGTCCAGCGATGTCAAACACCGGCTTGGCGGGCGAGCCAAGGCAGGTAAACAAAATATTGCGGTTGATGCGTTCAAGCTTGACCATGCCAGCGTTTTGCTGCTCAAGATAGGAGTGATCACGCGTGCGCGTCAGCATTTCGGCGTCGCGAACCACATAAAGCCGCGAATCCCCGCAGTGCACCCAGGTGGCACCAGCGCCCTGCAAAATGCATGCGACCAGCGTGGTTCGCGGCGTGTCGAGCATGCCTTTTTCACTGGCGTAACGAATGATCTGGTGGTGCGCGGCCATCAGTGCGTTTGACAAAAATTCGGTCGGGTCGGTAATCAGTGGGCGCGCTTCTTTCTGATACAGCGCAGAAATGGTTTGCAGTGCCAATTGCGCCGCGACTTCGCCTTCCGGGTGGCCACCCATGCCGTCAGCGAGCACGAAAAGTCCTGATTCCCGCGTGTAGCAATAGCCCATACGGTCTTCGTTTTTCTCGCGTCCGCCTTTACGGCTTACCTGAAAGACAGAAAATTTCATTTGAATTTAGTCGCGTAGCCTGTGGCCTTACGCGCTGTTTTTTTGGTATCAGACACCATATTGTCGAACTGGAGGCGCACCTTTTCGCTGACAGTCAGCTTGGTATACCGGCGCTCGCCTTCCCTGCTAAGTTCTTTTTGCAACGCAAACACCGACTGTGGCCGCGACAGGGGGTCAAGTGACATACACCACTCGACAACCTCAATAAGGTTGTCTGAATACACACCCCGCAGTCGTGACAAGGCAAGGGACAAGCGGTCTTTTTCGAGCCGCTGCGGTGCGTCATTTGGCGGATAGCCTTGCATGGTGGCGTAAATGCAGGCGCCAATGGCGTAGATATCAGTCCAGGGGCCCATCGACGAATCTCGGCGATACATCTCGGGCGCGGCAAAACCGGGGGTGTACATGGGCCGGATGAAGTTGCCCTCCTTGCTCAAAACCTCGCGGGCTGCGCCAAAATCAATCATCACGGCTTTATTGTCGTCAGTGATGAAAATGTTGGCAGGCTTGATGTCCAGATGCAACATTTTGTGCTGGTGCACGATACGCAACCCACGCAGGATTTCATCAAACAGCGAGCGTATGGTCGATTCGCGAAAGACTTTCTGCTTTTTCAGTTCACGTGCCGTGATGATGAAGTCCTGAAGCGTTCCGCCTTCAAGATAGTTCATCACCATGTAGACAGTTTCGTTCTCGCGAAAGAAATTAAGCACGCTGACCACCGAGCCGTGCGAAATTTGAGCCAGCGATCGACCTTCTTCAAAGAAGCTTTTCAGGCCAAGGCGGTAAAGCGAAAGTTTGTCGGGGTGCACCTGCGGCAACAATTCCCCCGGTGGACGTCCGGCAAGGGATGATGGCAAATACTCCTTGATGGCGACCTGCTGGCCCTCGTTATCGACAGCCAAGTAAACTACACCGAAACCGCCGGCAGAAAGTTTGCGCACAACGCGATAGCCACCAATAACGGTATCGGGAGGCAATGGTGCTGGTTTGACCTTTGACATAATTTGAAGTCAGCAGAGGTGAAGCAGTCAACCAACGATGCTTTCACCCGCTCTTAAAGTCCTGATTTTTACAAGAAACGTATCACTAAATGTCAGTTTACAGCATGACGGGCTATGCAGCTGTTCAGTCAAACACGACAAGTTCAGCGGTTGAAAATGAATCCGGTCCAGACAGCAGCTTCAGGCTTGGCGTGGAAATACGCTCGGTCAACAGCCGTTTTCTCGACCTGGCCTTTCGCCTGCCAGATGAACTGCGTCAAGCCGAGCCAGCGCTACGCGAACTCTTAACCGTAAAGCTCAAGCGCGGCAAGGTCGAACTGCGGGTTGCACTCGAAAGCCACTCGGCCAACAACCTGCGTGCACCCTCACCCGGCACCCTGCAAAGACTAGGCTCCCTTGAAGACAACATCAAGTCATGGCTGCCGAACGCGGCAGCGCTCAGCGTGGCTGATGTATTGCGCATCGCGACCAATGAAGACAAAAAACCGCACGACCACAGCGAGGATATGCTCAAGCTGGCTAAAAAGGCCCTGAATGAGCTGCTGGCAGCACGCGAACGCGAGGGAACTCGCCTGGCACTCATGCTGACCGATCGCACCGCGCAACTGCGCACCTTGTCAGCTTTGGCAGTGCCGCTGGTGCCCAAACTGGTTGAGCAGCAAAAGGCTCGTTTTCTGGAACGCTGGAAAGAAGCCATGGCCTTGCCCGACAGCAAGGTATTGCCCGAGGCAGCCCAGGAAAGAGCAATGGCAGAAGCCACGGCTTTCGCGATACGCATTGACGTCGCCGAAGAAATCACCCGGCTGGCTTCGCATCTGGATGAAATTGACCGTTTGCTGGAAAGCGGCGGCGAGCTTGGTAAACGGCTTGACTTCCTGATTCAGGAACTGCACCGCGAAGCCAATACGCTGGGTTCAAAGTCAACCTCGCTGGAACTCACACGCATCTCAGTAGACATGAAAGTGCTGATTGAACAGATCCGCGAACAGGTCCAGAACATCGAATAAGCCGCCGGCGCCCCTGTCTGGCCTCTGATGGTCTCGTCAGTCCCGCGCCTAAAATTAACAGTACTACCACTCTTAGCATCCATGGACTACCCCGGAAACCTGTTTGTTGTTGCCGCCCCCAGCGGAGCCGGAAAATCCAGCCTGGTCAAGGCACTGATGGAGCTTGACTCGCGCATCCAGCCTGCGGTATCTCATACCACCCGGCCACCGCGCGGGCAGGAAAAGCATGGCCGTGAATACTTTTTCCTGTCACCGGAGGAATTTGACGGCATGGTGCAGCGGGATTCGTTCCTCGAGTGGGCCCACGTGCACGGGCACCGCTATGGCACGTCGCGCCAGACCATTGAAGAGCGGGTTGCCCACGGCGCAGATGTGATTCTTGAAATCGACTTTCAGGGTGCCATGAACGTCAAGCGGATTTTTGCCAACGCGATACTGATTTTCATACTGCCACCCAGCTGGGAAGAACTGCGCTCTCGCCTGCAGCGGCGCGGCGAGGACGCCGCAGACGTGATCGAATTGCGCCTCAAAAATGCCGCTACCGAGATGGAACAGGCCCGGGAATTCGACTTCGTTATAATCAACGAGTTGTTCGAGCGGGCAGTTTTCGACCTGAAAACCATTGTTCATGCTCAACGCCTCAAGTTTTCGGCCCAGCGCAGAGCCCGCGCCGAGACTTTCAAGGCCCTTCACATTTCTTAAGTTACTGACCCCACCGGAGATCACCATGGCCCGCATTACCGTTGAAGACTGCCTCGAAAAAATCCCCAACCGTTTCCAACTGGTGCTGGCGGCAACTTACCGCGCACGGATGCTTAGCCAAGGGCATGCCGCCAGGATCGAAAGCAAAAACAAGCCAGCGGTTACCGCCCTGCGCGAAATTGCTGAAGGCAAAATCGGCCTGGAGATGCTGAAAAAAGTGCCGGGTTGATTTTTTCGCCCAGCCCACAAAAAAGCACCGCGAGGCGGTGCTTTTTTGCTTTCTGGCGTAGCGTTTTTACAATGTAAAGGCCGTTGGTTTTATGTTTTTTTCGCGTCGCGATACATTTGAGGCATGAGTGCACTGCTTTCGCCCAAGCTAGTCAGCAAGCCAACACCCGCTGCAGCAAATGCAGCGGCGGCCAGCTTTGCCGCGCTTACGGCAAAGCTTGACTACATGACTGCGGCCGACATCAACAATATTCGACGCGCCTACAAATTTGCCGACGAAGCGCATCTGGGGCAAATTCGAAATAGCGGCGAGCCGTACATCACGCATCCGATTGCTGTAGCCCAGCAGTGCGCCGAGTGGAAGCTCGATGCCCAGGCCCTGATGGCAGCCCTGCTGCACGATGCGATTGAAGATTGTGGCGTGACCAAGCCGGAGCTGATTGAACGCTTCGGTGTATCAGTGGCAGAACTGGTCGACGGACTGACCAAGCTCGAAAAGCTGGAGTTCAACACCCGTGAAGAAAACCAGGCCGAGTCTTTTCGCAAAATGCTGCTGGCAATGGCGCGTGATGTGCGCGTCATTCTTATCAAGCTGGCGGATCGTACCCACAACATGCGCACGCTGGGCGATGTGCCGCGGGCCAAATGGGCACGGATTTCCAGTGAAACCCTTGATATTTACGCGCCTATTGCGCACCGGCTGGGCCTGAATACGACCTACCGGGAACTGCAAGACCTGTCTTTTCAGCACTTGCACCCCTGGCGCTACGCCACACTCACAAAGGCGCTGCTAAAAGCCCGAGGGCGCAGGCGTGATGTCATCAAGCGCGTGCAGGCTGAAGTCGAAGCAGCATTTGAGGAGCAAAGTATTCCGGTGATGATCTCCGGACGCGAGAAAACGCTATATTCCATTTACCGAAAGATGGACGAAAAACACCTGTCTTTTGCCCAGGTTACGGACATTTATGGTTTCAGGGTCATTGTCGGCGGGCTGAACGCCTGCTACACCGCCATGGGCGTGCTACACCAGCACTACAAGCCCCTGCCCGGAAAGTTCAAGGACTACATCGCGATTCCGAAGATCAATGGCTACCAGTCCCTGCACACCACACTGGTCGGGCCATTTGGCACCAATATTGAATTTCAGATGCGTACCGAAGCCATGCATGTCGTCGCAGAATCCGGTGTTGCGGCTCACTGGCTTTACAAGGCGTCAGACCCTGACAGTGATGCGTCACAGCGCCTGGGCACCCAGTGGCTGCAGTCGCTGCTTGATATTCAGCACGAAACACGCGACGCTGCCGAGTTTTGGGACCACGTCAAGATCGACCTGTTTCCCGAGGCAGTATATGTTTTCACCCCAAAAAGCCAGATCATGGCGATGCCGCGTGGCGCTACCATTGTTGATTTTGCCTACGCCATTCACAGCGACATCGGGCACCGCGCAGTTGCGGCAAAGGTCAATGGCGAGCAGGTACCGCTTCGATCCGAGCTTCACAATGGCGATGTGATCGAGATCATCACGGCTTCAGTCGCCAGCCCAAACCCCGGCTGGTTGGGCTTTGTCCGAACGGGCAAGGCCAGGTCCAAGATTCGTCACTACCTCAAGACCATGGCCTTGACCGAATCGCAGGATCTGGGCGAGAAAATGCTGACGCAATCACTGCGCGCCGAGGGCATTGACAGGCTTCCTGCAGACAGTGGTGCTGACCATGTCATATGGGAAAAAATTCTGCGCTTCAGCGGTAACCGCTCCAGGACTGACCTGCTGACGGACATCGGCCTGGGCAAGCGGATTGCCAGCATGATCGCCAAGCGAATGGTTGCGCTGATGGCCGAAACCGGAGAAAAACCGGACGCCCTGCTCATGAGCCGTGAGCGTTTCACGGCTCATGAGTCGGTTTCCCAGGGTGCCCTTGTACTTGACGGCAGCGAGGGTGCATCGGTCCAGTTTGCCAACTGTTGCAAGCCCATCCCCGGAGACAGTATTTTGGGCTATCTGGGTCGTGGCGAAGGCCTGGTGGTGCACACCGATGACTGTGCGGTAGCCAAGCGCCTGCAGTACCGGGACAGTGAGCGGTTTATTGCGGTGGACTGGTCAGACGAGCCGGTTCGCGCTTTTGAGACCGAACTGCTGGTGACGGTGTCAAACGGCAAAGGCGTGCTGGCGCGGGTTGCTGCAGCCATGGCCAGCGCCGAGGCTGACATTACCCATGTCAATATGGGAAATGAGCGGGCCCAGGATGCCACCGAGTTGCGCTTTGGCGTTGCCGTGCGTGATCGCGTTCATCTGGCTTCAGTTCTGCGCAGCGTGAAACGAACCGCATCGGTTTTGCGCGTACAGCGCGCAAGGCCCGGCGGCTGACCGCCTTCCGTTCAAGCTCAGGAATCTGGCGTTTGCGGTGCCGGGTAGTCCACCCGCAACACCTCCAGCACCTGCACACCGCCGGGCATAACCAGATTTACCTCGTCGCCGACCCTGGCCTTGAGCAGCGACCTTGACACCGGCGAAATCCAGCTGATCTGCCCCTGCAACGTATCGGCCTCATCAATGCCCAGAATGGTTACCGTGCGCTCCACTCCGGCATCATCAACATAGGTCACCGTGGCACCAAAAAACACCTGGTCTTCGCCATGGTGAACGCTGGGGTCGGCTATTTCGGCAATCTCAAGGCGCTGGGTTAAAAACCTGATGCGCCTGTCGATCTCGCGCAGGCGTTTTTTGCCATAGATATAGTCGCCGTTTTCAGACCGGTCGCCGTTGCTGGCGGCCCAGTGAACAATCTCGACAATCTTGGGCCGCTCATCGTCAATCAGACCCAGCAGCTCTGTACGCAGGCGCTGGTAACCAACTGGCGTGATGTAGTTTTTCCCACCCACAGGCAAGGGCGGTAACGACGGTTCTTCGTCCTCAGCGTCGGTTTCTTTGGTGAAGGCTTTGCTCATGGAACAAGCACCATAGCATGTAGCCTGGCATGCTGTGTTGGTTGTGTTTTTACTGGCCATTGACTGGGCATTAACCGCCCACATCACCCGGCAAAAACTGCTGCAGTACCGCCTGCAACTGGGCAAAGTTAAACGGCTTGGTGACGTAGCCGCTGGCGCCTAGCCGCAAGGCTTCTTCCAGCCGCTCAGATTCAGCACTGGCTGACAGAAAAATAAATGGCACCTGGTCCAGCGCTGCGTCAAGCTGGATGGCGGCGAGTACCTCCATACCGTTCATGTGCGGCATCATCACATCGCAAAATATCAGGTCAGGGCTTTGCGTTTTGGCCGCCTGCAGGCCCGCCAGGCCATCGGCTGCCTCCAGGCCTTCATGGCCTTCCAGCCGCACAAATCGAAGCAGATTTGCGCGTATGGGCGCCTCGTCCTCAACTACCAGAATGCGTGCCATTTTTGTCCCGATTTAAAGCTGCCCGGTGAACATCGTTTGAGTGCCATCTTAGAGCCTGTTTGCGGGACCGGCAAACCTCTACCAAGCCTTATATCGTGACTGTAAAACAGCTTCCCTGGTCAGGTACGCTGCTAACGCTCAGGCTGCCGCCGTGCAGGTCTACCGAGCTTTTCACAATCGCCAGCCCCAGCCCCGTTCCCTGAATGTTGCCGACGTTGCTGGCTCGGTGAAACCACTCAAACAGGTGCGGGATTTCCTCAGCCGGAATGCCTATGCCCTGGTCAGCCACCTCAAAAACCAGCTTGCCATCTGCCGCAAAAACCCGAAATTCAACCTGCCCGCCTTTGGGCGAATACTTGATGGCGTTAGACAGCAGGTTACCGATGATGTGGCGAAGCAGTTTTTCGTCATATAAACCGGATTCGGGCAAGCCAGTAAAACGGGTAATGAGCGCAACATTAGCCTGCGCATGCTGAATGCGTGCGTCTTCAACCAGGCTGCTGCACAGCGCCGCTATATCCAATTGGCGGGGCTTGAACTCCAGCATCTCTGCCTCGACTTTACCCAGCAGCAGTACCCTGTCTAGCATGCCGGTCATGCGCTGCACGCCGTTTTCTATGGTGCTGATGACTTCCTGCTTTTCAGCTTCAGGCAGCCGGTTTCCGTAATATTTGAGCAGTTCTGCCGACGACAAAATAAAGGCGAGCGGTGTCCGAAACTCATGCGAGGCGACTGAAATAAAGCGCGACTTCATGTCGTTAATCTCGGTCTGCCGCTGCATCGTCAGCCGCATGGTTTGCTCGGCCTTCAGCCGCGCAGTGGCATCAACTACAAAAATCAGCGTTGCATCACGTTTGCTCCATTCAATCTTGACGGCTGACAGCTCCAGCGAACGAACCTCGCCCTGCTGCGTCACCACCCGAAACCCGTACATTGACTCCACCGGCTCGCCACGCAGGCGACGCTCATGTCGCTCCACCATGGTAGGCATGTCGTCGGGGTGGACCGTGGCGTTAAAGGGCTGCGACAGCAGGTAGTCGAGCGGATGGCCGACGATGCGCACCAGGCTGGGGTTGGCAAAAACCATACGGCCGTCTTGCACAACGACCACGCCAACGCCGACTTTTTCAATCACCGTTCGGTAGCGCTCTTCAGATTTGCGCAGCTCGTCCAGTGCCTGATAGCGCTCTATGGCGCTGCTGACATGGTTGGCCACAAATGAAAGAATGCCGGCATCAGACGCGCTGTACTCCACGCCAGGCTCATAGCCCTGCACGGCCAGCACGCCGCCAATAGCGCCGCGAATGTGCATCGGCACACCCAGCCAGCTGCTAAAGCTCATGTCGCCACTACCTTCAGTGACCTCCCCACTGGCCTGCAAAAGCTGCAGGCGGCTGGCATCAATGATCTGCGGCTGGGCAGTACGCAGCACAAACTCCGTCAGCCCGCGGCGCAGCGGCACATTGCTGAGCTGAAGCGCATCGCCATCGCGTTCATCCACGTAGTAGGGGAAATCCTTGCGATGCTTTTGCGCGTCATACAGGCAAACGTAGCAGTTTTTGGCATACAGCAGTTCCCCCAGCAGGGCGTGCACTGACTGCAAAAAGTCATAAAAAGACAAGTCAGCTGCCGCGCGCTCGGCAATCCGGTAAAACACGCGCTGCAGGGTTTCGGCCTTTTTTTGCTCCAGCGCCTCAGCCTCAAGCTCGCGGGTGCGTTGCCCCAGCCACTGCCTTGAAGCGGCTTCCTGCTGCTGCTTTTCAAGCACCAGTGCCGAATACTCAGCCTGCAGCACCTCATATCGCTTTTGCAGTTGCTCCAGATCACCTGGCAAGTCGGGCTCCAGAGGCATTGCGGTTCTTTCTAAACTTTTCTGGCCTGATTATGCGGCTTGGGATCGCGGGTATACCGCTAGCCCCTCATTTCCTGCATTTTTGATAGCGACTTATAGCCGTGTTCATTGGGCTAAGGAGCTATTTGACTCAAAATCAGGGGGACAATCTGGATCAAAAAATCTCTGACATATCCAATGGCCGTCTACCGCTGGACACACCATACATTTGAGTCATTTTTAGCATCTAATATGCCATTAGCCCAATGAATACGGTTACTAGTAGCTAGTATTTTCATAGCGAACAAAGCACAGAACACACAACCAGACACTTCGGTGCTGACTCGTATCGGACTCAAATTGGGGCTTTCAGTTTTTGCAGACGCGAAGTCAGACACGCATTCAAACGATTCCTTGCCCCAGCATGGTGGCCCCGTACACCTGATACCAAAACACGACGCACAAAGAAAAACAGCCTAGAGGGGTAAGCCTCTAAGCTGTTTATCTAGAATCGAAATTCTGGTGCGGCTGGCAGGAATTGAACCCACGACCCCTTGGTTCGTAGCCAAGTACTCTATCCAACTGAGCTACAGCCGCTAAGCCTCATAGTATAGCTTATGAATGGTAGGGCGTCACAGACTTGAACTGTGGACCAAAGGATTATGAGTCCTCTGCTCTAACCAACTGAGCTAACGCCCCAAACCAAGCCGCTATTGTAAAGGCCTACTTGCTATGGCTCAGCGCGGTGCTTACGAGCTTGGAAGTTATATCCACAATCTGGATCATTTTTTCGTAGGGCATACGCATGGGGCCGATAACGCCGAGCGTGCCTACCACCTTGCCATCAACCTCATACGGCGCGGTAACCACTGACAATTCCTGATACGGAATCACCTGGCTTTCACCGCCTATGTAAATGCGCACACCTTCTGCGCGGCTTGAAACATCCAGCAGGCGCATGAGCTGCGCTTTTTGCTCAAACAGGTCAAAGAGCTTGCGCAGGTTGCCCATATCGCTTGAAAAGTCACTCACGGCCAGCAGGTTGCGCTCACCTGAGATAACCACTTCGTCGCGTGACTCTATGGCTTCAGAACTGACCTGAACCGCTGTCTGCATGAGGGTGGCAATCTCACCGCGCAGGGCTTCCACCTCGTTCTTGAGCCGCTCCCTGACCTCTTCGATCGCCATTCCGGCATAGTGCGAGTTCAAAAAGTTGGCGGCTTCTACCAGTTGGGACTGTGTGTAATCTGCCTCGGTAAAGATGACCCTGTTTTGCACATCACCATCAGGGGAAACAATGATCACCAGAAAGCGCCGCTCAGAAAGCCGCAAAAACTCGATGTGCCTGAACACTGAGCTGCGGCGCGGCGCCATGACCACCCCCACAAACTGCGACAGGCTTGACAGCATGTGCGCGGCATTGCTGAACACCTTTTGGGGTTGATCCGGCGCAAGCCGCGGAGCGCCCATACCTCCAGCCATGCCGCCGCCCATATTTCCGCCCATGGGGTACTGGTCACGCTGGGTTGTTAGCATGGTGTCAACAAACAGGCGATAACCCCTGGCCGTTGGGATTCGCCCGGCAGAAGTGTGTGGACTGACTATCAGGCCGAGCTCTTCCAGGTCGCTCATAACGTTGCGTATGGTGGCTGGTGAAAGTTCAAGCCCCGATGCCTTCGACAAAGTACGTGAGCCCACCGGCTGGCCATCGGCAATATAGCGCTCGACAAGCGCTTTTAATAACAATCGGGCTCTATCATCCAGCATGCATACATTCTACGAAGCCACAGACAAATCTTGTGATGTAATTTGAAGATGAAGTCGCAATTTCGTCACGTCGCACTCATTGGCAAGTATCACGCCCATGGTTCGCGCTCGGCACTGGAAAGCATTGCTCACTTTTTAAGTACCCAGGGATGCGACATTTCGATTGAAAAAGATACGGCCAGCAACACCGGCTTGACGCAGTACCCGATTCTGGATGTTGCCGGTATTGGTGCCCATTGCGATTTGGGGCTGGTTGTCGGTGGAGACGGTACGATGCTCGGTATTGGCCGGGTTTTGGCCAAGTTTGGCATTCCGCTTATCGGCATCAACCAGGGGCGGCTTGGCTTCATTACAGATATTGCCTTTGAGGATTACCAGAGCGTGCTTGAGCCCATGCTGCGCGGCGAATTTGAAGAAGACAGGCGATGGATGATGCAGGCCAAGGTCGTACGTGACGGTCATTGCGTATTCAACGCGACGGCCATGAACGATGTGGTGGTCAATCGCGGTGCAACGGCTGGCATGGTTGAACTTCGCGTTGAGGTGGATGGCCGTTTTGTGGCTAACCAGCGGGCCGACGGTTTGATCATTGCGTCGCCTACCGGGTCAACAGCTTATGCACTTTCTGCTGGCGGCCCCCTGCTGCATCCTTCGATTGCAGGCTGGATTCTCGTGCCGATCGCGCCGCATACGCTGTCAAACCGCCCGATAGTGCTGTCAGACAGCGGTGAAATCACCATTGAGATAGTTGCAGGCAGGGACGCAAGTGCCAATTTCGACATGCAATCACTGGCCTCATTACTCCACGGTGACCGGATCACCGTGAAGCGATCGCAATACCAAATGCGTTTTCTTCATCCCAAGGGCTGGAGCTACTTTGACACCCTGCGTAAAAAACTTCACTGGAACGAGGGCGTTGCGTGAGCCTTAAAAGCATTTCACTTCGTGACTTTGTCATTGTTCATGCGCTGGACATTGACCTTGACGGCGGCTTCACCGTGCTGACGGGTGAAACCGGCGCTGGAAAATCGATTTTGATTGATGCTCTGCAACTGGCACTTGGTACGCGGGCGGATGCGGGTGTAGTGCGCGAAGGTGCTCAACGCTGCGAGATAAGCGCCGAATTTGACAGTCCCATCGCATTGCTTGACTGGCTGGAGCAAGCCGGTTTTCCCGCCAGCGATACGCTGCTTCTGCGCCGCACTATCGACGTGCAAGGCAAGAGCCGCGCGTGGATCAACGGCAGTTCGGCTACCGCCACCCAGCTCAGGGAAATTGCCGACAAGCTGGTAGACATTCATGGACAGCATGCCTGGCAAAGCCTGACCCGACCGGATGCGGTGCGCGGCCTTCTGGACTCTTATGGTGGCGTGTCAACTGCGCTGTTGGCGCAGCATTGGCAAGACTGGCGCGCCGCACAAAAAACACTGCATGATGCGCGTAGCTCGCAAGACAGTTTGCAGCGCGAGCAAGAACGCCTGGCGTGGCAGATTGGTGAAATTGACAAGCTCGCGCCCGGCGCAGACGAATGGGAAGAGCTAAACGCCCAGCACAGCCGGCTTTCGAACGCCCAGACTTTGCGCGATGCGGTTCAGGGTGCACTTGAAGCACTTGAAGAAGCGGAACAAAACGCCAGCAGCCTCCTGTCCCGGGCGCTCACAAGCTTGCAGGCACAACAACACATAGAGCCGCAATTCAAGGCCATCACTGATGTACTTGGCAGTGCGCTGGCTCAAGCAGAAGATGCTGTGCACTCGTTGCACGGTTACGCCAGACATGCCGAGCTGGAGCCGCAGCGCCTTAGCGAACTTGATGAACGCCTGTCACTATGGATCAGCCTTGCGAGGCGTTACAAACGCGTGCCTGCCGATCTGCCGGAGCTACTGGCAACATGGCGTGCAGAGCTGCGAAAGCTCGATGCTGCCACCGACCTGGGCAAGCTTGAGCGTGCTGAAAAACTCGCCCATACCGCGTATGCGGAAGAAGCCAGGCAAATCTCAAAGCTGCGCGCAAAGGCAGCCCCTGCACTGGCCAAAGCCATTACCCAGGCCATGCAGGGCTTGGGCATGCAGGGCGGCAAGTTTGATGTTGCCCTGCACACGCTTGAGCAAGCCGCGCAATACGGGCTTGAACAAGCGGAGTTTTTGGTCGCAGGGCACAGCGGTACAACACCGCGCGCCGTGGGCAAAGTGGCTTCTGGCGGCGAGCTGTCCCGCATCGCACTCGCCATTGCCGTTACCACCAGCCAGCTCGGTGAAGCGCAAACCCTGATATTTGACGAGGTTGACTCTGGTGTGGGCGGCGCAGTTGCTGAAACTGTGGGACGACTCATGAAGCAGCTTGGCAAGGACAGACAGGTCATGGCCGTAACCCACTTGCCGCAAGTTGCCGCCTGCGCCGACCAGCACCTCGTCGTGGCCAAGCAAACCGACAAGGGCCAGACCATGAGCACCGTGCAAGCCGTAAATGGCGAACAGCGCGTGGCCGAAATTGCCCGTATGCTGGGCGGTGAAAGGCTTTCAGGCACAACGCTGGCACACGCCAAGGAAATGCTGGGCCAATGAAAGCTGCGCTTGAAATAGTCCTGATTACCGGCATGTCTGGCTCGGGCAAGTCAGTAGCCCTGCATGCACTCGAAGACGCTGGCTACTATTGCGTAGACAACCTGCCGCCAGAGCTGCTTACGCCCTTTGCAGCACTTGAAAAGCAGCACGGTGCCAGCAAGGTAGCCATCGCCATGGACGTGCGCAGTGCTACATCGCTGCCGCTGGTTCCAAAGCAGTTGCAGCAGCTGCGCGCCCAGGGCATTACCGTGCAGTCGATTTTTCTGGATGCCAACACCGAGACATTGGTGAGGCGGTTCTCAGAAACCCGTCGCCTGCACCCACTGTCGCGCATGGACGCGTCTGACCAGCATCGAGCCCTGGTCGATGCCATCGAGCTTGAGCGCGAGTTGCTCGGTGAAATGCGCGAGCAGGCCCATGTGCTGGACACCAGCATGATCCGCTCATCGCAATTGCAGGGCTATGTGAAGTCACTGATCTCGGCGCCATCAAATCAATTGACGCTGGTCTTTGAATCTTTTGCTTTCAAGCGCGGTGTACCGCTTGATGCAGACTATGTTTTTGATGTACGCATGCTGCCCAACCCGCACTATGAATCCGGCCTGCGGCATCTGACCGGTCGTGATGAAGACGTCGCCAACTACCTGCGTTCACATTCTGAAGTGGGCGACATGTTCAATGATATTGAACAATTCATCAACCGTTGGTTGCAGGCCCTGGTCAGGGACCACCGCAGCTATGTCACGGTGGCTATTGGCTGCACTGGCGGTCAACACCGTTCGGTCTATCTGGTGGAGGCACTTACCCTGGCTTTTGGCCAGTACTGGAAGACCCTAAAGCGGCATCGCGAGCTTGACGCTGCGAATTGATTTCAGTGTCCCGCAGCTTCGTCGGCGAGCAGCTTGCGTATAGGTGCAGGCAAACCCAAAGCGGGCCAGGCATCAGGCGCAAACCATGCACCCGAAGCTTCTGGTTCACTGGCCACCCTGGTAGCTGAGGCCATCGAAGGCATGGGCTGACTCTGCGAAAAGCCCACAACTACCACACACAAATGCAAGTCCTTGTGCGTGAGCACATGCACAAAAGGCGCAAGTGACGCCATTCGTGAATGCAGGCTATCAGGAACAAACGCTGCAAGCGCCTCATGGCTGTCAAAAACCGGCAGGCAATACAGGCCACCCCAGATACCTGTGCCCGGCCTTCGCTCAAGCCACACAGAACCATCGGGCCGTTGCGCCCACAGCAGGCTGAGCTTTTGTGAGCTGCGTTTGAGTTTCCTTGTTTTCACCGGATATTTCCCGGGCTCACCGCTGGCAAAGCCATGACACATCGGCTGCACGGGGCAGATGCCGCACTGCGGCTTTCGGTGGGTACAAACGGTCGCGCCCAAATCCATCAGGCCCTGCGTGTAGCGGGGCACCATTTGCTCAAGGTCGGTTTCTGGCAGCAGGCTGGTGGCAATGCGCCACAGTTTGCGCTCCTGCACGCCTTCAGCCATATCGCCTGAAAATGCCAAAACGCGCGTCAGCACCCGCTTGACGTTGCCGTCCAGAATCGCCACCCGCTCGGCAAAGCAAAACGAGGCAATCGCAGCGGCTGTTGAGGGTCCAATGCCAGGCAGGGTTTGAAGCTCTTGAGCAGTTTGCGGAAATCGACCCGCATGCAGCGCCATGACCTGCTGCGCACAGCGATGTAAATTACGGGCACGACTGTAGTAACCCAGGCCACTCCACAAGGCCAGCACGTCATCAGCCTGCGCTGCGGCCAGATGTTCTACAGCCGGAAACCGCTCCAGAAAACGGGTGTAGTACTCCATCACCGTTGCTACCTGGGTTTGCTGCAACATGATTTCAGACAGCCACACGCGGTAGGGGTCACGCGTGTTTTGCCAGGGCAGGCTGTTGCGGCCATGCGTTCTTTGCCACTTCACCAGGACGTGTGAAAAACTGCTTTTCAGCTCCGCCACCAAATCCGGAGCGGCAGGGGCAACAGGCTCCACGAAAGTCACGATAGCTTCACCGCAAGTTCACAAAAAAACACGGTCACTCAGACTTGCCGTAAAGCTCAAACCGTCTCGTCCATCAGCGTGTGAATATCGGTGTCGGGCGCATTGGTCTGGGCCGGCGGTTCGGCCTCTGCCTGAGTGCCTGCAAGGTATGAGGTCAACTCGGTCAGCTTGTTATCGAGGTTGTTCAGAACATCCTCCTGAACATTGATCTCGCCAATGCGTTCGTCCAGCCCCGACGCGGCGCTCTGGATGCGCTCAATGGCTTCCAGGCGACGACTGAAATTGCGCCGCCGCTCACGCAATTGGGCATCCAGCTGCGATGCGGCTGACTTGTTCCACAGTTCAACCTCACCCAAAGCGGACTCATAAACAACCCTCAAGCGTGTTGCCAGCGCCCGAACCAGTCGCTCGGAAAAATCAGGCTGGGTCAGTTTCAGGACATTACTTACGCCCAGATATTGCAGATGGCTGCGTTCGATCAGGTCCAGATCATTTCCAAAGCGGATCAGCTCGGGCTCCTTGGGGGCCTGAAGTGAAAACCCGAATTCAGCATTTAGCTGCTTGAATGAAGCCATCAGCATGGAATGGATTTCACCGCTGATGACTTGCGCCTTTTGCAAGCCATCACGCAAGCGTGAAAAAGTCTGCCCGTAGGCTTTCTTGACGCCCATCTTGATGCCAGGCTGCTTGAGGGTATGGGTAAGCTCTGCCAGCTCACCCTTGAGTGTGGGCGTACTAAGCAAGTTGAAAATTTCGCGCAGAAGTTTCAGGTGAACTGAACGTATCGCGTGTATTTTTGCGCCGCTGATGTCAAATTCTGACTGTTCCTGCTGGATTCGTGAGCGCATGTGCTTGATCACGGATGAGTTCTTGCCGCGCAATCCGCGCAGCTCATCCATCTGCTCAGCCAGGTCGCGGCGACGAATATGAATCGCGCGCCCTGCCTCGACCCGGAGTTCGGATATCCCGCCCGAAACTGCACTGCGCAGGATTTTCTGTCGCTGGCCCATCACGCCTTCGGCCAGCGCCAATTCGAGCATGGGCAAACAGCTGGCCTTGAGCAGTTCCGCGTCACGCGTCACTTTGGCAACCAAACCCTTTTGTGCCGACACAGGAATCACTTGCGACTCCGGCAAACCAAGTATTTCGGCAGAACTGGCGCGCTGACGCTCAATCTGGCGCTGGACCTGTTCGGGCGAACTCAGTGCATCCCAAAGGGTGTCGATTTTGTTAAGGACAACCAGACGTGAAATGGCTGGGTCACCGCCGGTAATCAGGTGTTCGCGCCAGATCGACAAATCCGACTTGGTAACGCCCGTATCTGCCGCCAGGATGAACACCACCGCATGTGCTTGCGGAATCAGGCTTACGGTCAACTCGGGCTCGGCGCCAATGGCATTGAGCCCTGGCGTATCCAGAATCACCAAGCCCTGCTTGAGGAGCGGGTGTGCAATATTAATCAGCGCGTGACGCCATTTGGGCACCTCAATCAGGCCATCCGCCCTTACCAGGGGGTTGTCGTCAATCAGCTCGTCGCTCCAGAAACCCAGAGCTCTCGCGTCGTCTTTACTCACATGACGGACTTCAGCGACCTTTTCAAGCGCCTGGGCGAGTTGGGCTGGGTCGTTGACATCCAGATCAACGCGGGTCCACTTTTCAGGTACTGCACGCCACTCCATCAAGGCCTGCGTTTGCAGCCGGGTTTCAATGGGCAGCAACCTCAGGCACGGTGGCACGTCGGCGTCGTAGCCGAGCTCAGTCGGGCACATGGTGGTCCGCCCGGCGCTGGCAGGCATGATTCGCCGTCCGTACCCAGCAAAAAATATCGCATTGATGAGCTCGGATTTTCCACGCGAAAATTCAGCAACAAAAGCCACCATGACTTTGTCTGACCGAACCTGCGACTCCAGCCTGTGCAGGCGCTCTTCGACCGCCGCATCCAGCAGATCGTGATCCTTCATCCACTCGGCAAGGAGCTTCAGACGCAGGGCAAACTCACGCCGCCAAGCGCCGTGCTGGTCAAATTGTTCGTTGAAGGACATGGTCAATCGTCTTTAGGGATGGTCAATATAGCATCGCCCAAGCGAAATATCTATTAGCCAAATGGGACATACGCGATGCACCTCTCCAAATCGCCTCAGGGTTTTTGGCATTTGCTGCAGTAATAGGTTGACCTTTGGCCCTGTCTCAGGGCTTTGACCGGTGCGCTGCAGACCCTGCATGGAAGATCCGCACGGCCATAAACCATGGCTTCCAGCTGAAAATAGCCAGACTCTCCCTGCGCATTGGAAAAGTCCTTAAGGGTGCTGCCGCCTTTTGTAACCGCTTGCGTCAAAACCGAGCGAATTGCCTCGTGCAGCCTGGCGGCACGGGGTTTACTCAATTGCGATGCCCGGGTTGTCGGGCGAATACCCGCCAGAAACAGCGCCTCTGACGCATAAATATTGCCCACGCCCACCACAATCTCACCTGCCAGCAAAATCTGCTTGATGGCAGTTTTGCGCAATTTCAGCGCCTGATGAAAACTGGCAGCATCAAACGCATCGCTTAGCGGCTCCACCCCCAGCCGCCCCAGCAACTTGTGCGCTGCAGCATGATCTTCGTCAGGGGCGAACACCACCGCACCAAATCGGCGCGGATCATGCAGTCGCAGGGTACCCAGGCTTGTCACCATCTCAAAATGGTCATGCTTGCCCGGTGGCGGCAGGTCAAGTCCAAAAGTGATGCTCCCGGACATGCCCAGATGGATTAACAGCAGTCCCTCGCTCAAGTCGACCAAAAGGTATTTTCCCCTGCGGCGCACGCCCAGCACCGTTTGCCCCTGAATGTCACCTGTGTCGCAACCCAATGGCCAGCGCAGGGGCTTGCCCATTTGCAACGACTCGATCCGGGCATTAAAAATACGGTCAGCAAAGCTCAGGCGAGTGACTTCAACTTCGGGCAGTTCTGGCATTGGAGAGCTTTAAAAAGGCTTAAAAAGCAGAGACAAACAAGTCGCAATAAGGGTTTGCATACCGGCACCAGACACTGCACGGTTACATATTGGGCAGGATGCATTGTCTGGAAGCTTCAATTATCATGGCTTGATGAAGAAAAAACTGATCGGCGTTCTCGGTGCTTTGTCGGTCGCAGCCCCGCTGCTTCTGGCGCAAACAAATGCCCAGATACCCGGCACACCTGAGCCCGCCACTGCGATAGCAACCGACGCTCAGGCACAACCCGCTTTGCCACCATCAGCAATGGACGGCGAGCTTTTATATCAACTGTTGATTGGGGAAATCACCGCCCGTGACGGCGAGCCCTCGGCGGGCTATGCGCTCATTCTGGATGCGGCAAGAAAAACCAATGACGCCCAACTCTACCAGCGGGCTACCGATATTGCGCTTCAATCCCGCTCTGGCGATGCAGCGCTGCAAGCCGCACAGGCGTGGCGCCAGGCACAACCTGACTCCCGGGAGGCAAGTCGATACGTGTTACAGATATTGATTGCGCTCAACCGGGTGCGCGCCACCCTGGAGCCATTGAAGGGCGAGATCGGATTCGCATCGGCCTCCGAGCGTTCACTCGCCATATCAGCCATTCCCCGTGCATATGCACGCGTAAGCGACAAAAAGCTGGCTGCGCAAGTGGTTGAAGAAGCACTGGCGATTTATCTGGTTAACCCTGCTACAGCCAGCGCGGCGTGGTCAACCACCGGCCGCATGCGCCTGGCCGCTGGCGATGCACCGGGCGCTTTGCAGGCCGCTTTGAAGGGCTATGCTGCCGACCCTATGGGGGACGGTCCGGTGTTGATCGCTCTGGAATTGATGGGGCCCAAACTACCCGAAGCTGAAGCCCTGGTTAAAAAATATCTGGGCAACGGTGCGCTGATAGTTTCTGAAATTCGTATGGGCTATGCGCGCGGGCTTCTGGACGCCCAGCGCTACGCAGAGGCGACCATGCAGCTGCAACTCGTTATCCGTGACAAACCCGATTTTTCGTCAGCCTGGCTGGTATTGGGTTCGCTGCAGTTGCAGGACAACCAGCTGGCGAAGGCACAAACATCGCTGGAGCGTTACGTTGCACTGGCGCAGCAGGCCCCCGGCGAAGAATCTGGCCGCGGACTGGCTCAGGCCTATTTGTCGTTGGCCCAGATCGCCGAGAAGCGAAAAGACTTTGTGACTGCCGAGAGCTGGATCGCCAAAATCGAAGACTCCGACGAGATGATGCAGGCACAAACGCGCCGCGCGTCAATTCTGGCCAGTCAGGGCAAACTTGCCGAAGGTCGTGCTCTGATCAAACGCCTGCCCGAGCGCAACCCCGGTGATGCACGCCTGAAGGTAATTGCCGAAGCCGGCTTGCTTCGCGAGCTCAAGCAGTACCAGCTGGCTTATGACCTGCTAGGCCAGGCCGTCGTTAAATTCCCCGACGAAACCGAGCTGGTTTATGACCAGGCCATGATGGCCGAAAAACTTGGCAAACTGGCAGAAATGGAAGCCTTGCTGCGCCGCATAATAAAGGACAAGCCCGACTACCACAACGCCTACAACGCCTTGGGCTACTCGCTTGCAGACCGCAATGTTCGCCTGCCAGAGGCCAAGCAGCTGATTAGCAAGGCGCTTGAGTTTGTTCCTGCCGACCCGTTCATTCAGGACAGCCTGGGTTGGGTCGAGTTTCGTTTGGGCAATTTGGCGGTCGCTGTCAAGATCTTTGAAGAAGCCTTCAAATCGAAGCCTGATGCAGAAATTGCCGCCCACTTTGGCGAAGTACTATGGAGTCTGGGTCAGCGCGACAGGGCAATTGCCATCTGGCGCGAGGGCCAGTTGCTGAATCCTGAGAACGAAACGCTGCTCGAAACGCTCAAGCGCTTTCGGGTCAAGCTCTAGCACTGGAATTACCCTTGGCCAATACCCATGGCGTTTCCTCGCGCCTGCGCATCGCGTTTTCACCGGTAATTTTTTTTGCTACTTTTTTTATAGCATCCTGTGCCCATAAAACATCGGCTAGCGGCATAAACGACTCAAAAACCGCGGTCTGGACTGGCCGCATAAGCCTGCAGATACAAAGCGAGCCACCACAGGCCTTTTATACCGGTTTTGAGCTCAAGGGCCAGGCCGAGCGAGGTGAACTGACGCTGACCAGCCCGATTGGCAACGTGCTGGGCGTGATGCGCTGGTCGCCTGACGAGGCCGTGCTCGAATCAGCTGGTGAAATCAGACGTTTTGCATCCGTCGATTTGCTGCTTCAGCAAACCACAGGTGCCGCCATACCCGTGGCCGGGTTGTTTGACTGGTTGGCAGGTAAAAACACCAGTAGTTATGGCTGGACGGCTGATCTTTCAAAGCGGGACACCGGTCGTATTGACGCCACCAGAACCGAGCCAGCGCCACAAACCAGGCTGCGTATCGTGCTGGATCAATAAGGATTTACGAGCTGCGCATGAAAGCCCTTAAAGCCATGAATGCCGTCAAGGCAATTTACGACGTCCCGGCACCTGCCAAGCTGAACCTTTTTTTGCACATTACAGGACGACGGACTGACGGATACCACCTGATTCAGTCGGTTTTTATGCTGATCGACTGGTGTGACACACTGCATTTTGAACTCAGGCTGGACGGCACCATCAGTCGCAGCGACCTGTCCACGGGCGAGATCGCCGCCCCCCTGCCCGCTGAAGACCTTACCCTGCGCGCCGCAAGGGCGCTACAAAAAGCCTGCGGCACCGCGCTGGGCGTGCACATCAGTCTCGAAAAGTGTATTCCGGCCCAGGCCGGCATGGGTGGCGGGTCCTCCGATGCGGCCAGCTGCCTGCTTGCATTGCAGCGTTTATGGGGCGTGAAGCTGCCACGCGACCAGTTGCTGGCGATTGCGCTTTCACTGGGCGCAGATGTGCCGTTTTTTTTGTCAGGTGGTCATGCCTGGGTTGAAGGCGTGGGGGAGCAGATCACGCCCATCGAACTACCTTCCGCAAGGTTTTTGGTCGTCAAACCCGCCGACGGCTTGCCAACACAGGCTATCTTCACCTCGCCAAGCCTCAAAAGGGACTCGGAAACTGCTACACTCTTAGGCTTTGCTGCAAATACTTACGGTTCGGTTTTTGAATTTGGCCGTAACGACCTCCAGCCAGTTGCCCTTGAAATATGCCCCGCTGTTGGCCAGTCGATTGACTGGCTCGCAGCGCAAAATTTAAAGGGACGAATGACTGGCTCCGGAAGTGCTGTATTTGCGCATTTGCCGCACGACACGGGTGCCCTGGCTCACCATAGTGATTCGATCACAACACATGGTGACTGGAAAATCCGTAAATGCAGCAATTTGCAGTCGCATCCTTTGGCCGGTTGGTAAACTAGCAGGCTCGGGCAGTGATTTCAAGGTAATGATTATCGGTTTGTTGCGGGCTTAAATGCCTGGCAACAATCCCGTGTAGGGGTGTCGCCAAGTTGGTTAAGGCACCGGATTTTGATTCCGGCATTCGCAGGTTCGACTCCTTCCACCCCTGCCAAATTTAGCAGACCCGCGCAATGCGCGGGTCTGCGTATTTTTAAAGCACGCTTTGCTTTTATAAATTTCATCCTAAAACCTCTGCAACGTTTAGCGCAAACAACAAAAGCTGGGTCCCACATGCAAACGCCCCACCCTGACTTCATGCTTTTTACTGGCAATGCCAATCCGAGCATGGCTGCAGAAATAGCCCAGCACCTGGGCATTTCTTTGGGTGCCGCGCATGTAGGGCGTTTTTCAGACGGTGAAGTCACGGTAGAAATCCAGCAAAATGTGCGCGCTCGTGATGTGTTTGTTGTGCAGTCCACATGCGCTCCGACCAACGAAAACCTGATGGAACTGCTGATCATGGTCGATGCGCTCAAGCGGGCATCAGCCGAGCGTATTGCAGCCGTTATTCCGTATTTTGGCTATGCCAGGCAAGACCGCCGGCCACGCTCGGCACGCGTGCCGATTACCGCCAAGGTGGTAGCCAACATGCTGCAGGCGGTAGGCGTATCACGGGTTTTGACGATGGACCTGCACGCTGACCAGATCCAGGGCTTTTTTGATATTCCGGTTGATAATATTTATGCGTCACCAGTGTTGCTGGGTGACCTGCGCCAGAAGAATTACACCGACCTGATGGTCGTGTCACCAGACGTAGGCGGCGTGGTGCGCGCCCGTGCGCTGGCCAAGCAACTGGGCTGCGACATGGCCATTATCGACAAGCGTCGCCCCAAGGCCAATGTGTCTGAAGTGATGCACGTCATTGGCGACATTGAAGGCCGCAACTGCGTGATCATGGACGACATGATCGATACCGCGGGCACGCTGGTCAAGGCGGCTGAAGTGCTCAAGGAGCGCGGTGCCAAAAAAGTTTATGCGTATTGCACGCACCCGATTTTTTCGGGCCCGGCAATTGACCGCATCGCAAAGGGCGACGCGCTCGATGAAGTGGTGATTACGAACACCATTCCGCTAAGCGACAACGCCAGAAACTGTAAAAAAATTCGCCAGCTCTCCGTTGGGCCACTGATCGCTGAAACAATCCAGCGTATCGCCAAGGGTGAGTCGGTTATGAGCTTGTTTTCAGACCAGGACCAACCGGCCCTGATTTGAAGCAAAAAGGTGGCTGCAAATTCCTTCAAAAAATATTTGAAGGTGATGCAGCTTTTTATATCGGGGTGAACTGGTCGCGGTACACCCCTAATTGGAGAAGATTATGAAATTCGTCGCTTTTGAGCGCGCCTTGCAGGGTACGGGTGCGAGCCGCCGTCTCCGCATCACCGGTCGCACGCCCGGTATTGTTTACGGTGGCACCGGCGTTCCAACGCTGATCGAACTCGATCACAACGCGTTGTTCCACGCCATCAAAAAAGAAGCTTTCCATGCGTCCATCCTTGAGATGGAACTGGGCGGTAAAGAACACAAAGTACTGCTGCGTGATCTGCAAATGCACCCGTTCAAGCAGCAGATTCTGCACATTGACTTCCAGCGCGTTGAAGCCAAGACCAAAATGACCGTCAAGGTGCCTTTGCACTACAGCGGAGAAGAAGAGTCGCCAGCTGTCAAGGCTGAAAACTGCCTGGTCAACCATGTGTTGACCGAGTTGACCATTTCGTGCTTCCCGGCAGATATTCCTGAATTCATCGCCATCGACCTGAGCGGCCTGAAGAAAGGTACCTCACTGCACGTCAAGGACATCACGCTGCCAAAAGGCGTGAAGTTTGTCACCAAAGGCCAGGTCAACCCGGTTCTGGTGTCTGTTTCTGCCGTTTCTGCCGAAGCTGAAGCTGACGCAGCTGCTGCAGCTGCTGCTGCGGTACCAGTGGACCCTAAAGCGGCTAAAGCTGCTGCAGGTAAAGCAGCAGCTGCCGCCAAACCAGACGCCAAAGCGCCTGCGGCCAAGAAGAAATAAGCCAGCATACGCTCAGGCTTCCAGACAGCCTGCAGCCCTTGTTCTCTCCGGAGTGCAGGGGCTTTTTTTTCGTCATCACGTTTTACTGCGTTGATAATCCCGCGTACATCCTCAAGCGCAAAAATCAGCCAGCTGACTTCATCACATGATCAAACTTTTTGTGGGTCTGGGCAATCCTGGTACCGAATACGAAGCCACCCGGCACAACGCGGGCTTTTGGTGGATAGATGCCCTGTCGCGCGAACTTAAAGCGCCGCTTGGCTTCGACAAAAGTTATTTCGGCCAGGTAGCGCGCACCACAGTCCATAGCCAGACCGTGTGGCTGCTCACGCCGCAAACCTTCATGAACCTGTCGGGCAAGTCTGTTGCTGCGCTGTCGCGCTTCTTCAAGATCAAGCCGGAAGAAATTCTGGTTGCCCACGATGAACTCGACATCATCCCCGGCCAGGTCAAACTCAAATTTGGTGGCAGCCATGCAGGCCACAACGGCTTGCGCGACATCCATGCCCAACTCGGTACCGGCGACTATTGGCGGTTACGACTAGGTGTAGGCCACCCCGGCAACAAGGACCAAGTCGTGGACTGGGTACTCAGAAAACCCGTGCAAGAGCATCGCACGGCAATTGAAGAGTGCATCGCCCGGTCGCTCAAGGCCCTACCCGCATTGCTTGCCGGCGAGATGGAAAAAGCCACCATGCAGGTGCATACCAGCACACCCCCCAGACCGAAGCCACCGCGCAAGATTGAGCCTGTAGAAGAGCAAGCTCCCCAGACAGCCACGCCGCCGAAGTAGCGGCGTTTACTGACAGCTCAAACCTGCAGGCATGCGCTACGCTAAAGCCCATGTATTTAATCCCCGCTTCAGCCCAAAGGGCAGCCCGCAATGGCCCGCTTTTCATTGTCCTGAATTCGGCGTCTGGCCACAAGGACAGCAATGAAGAACGCGAGGTACTGGCAGAGGTGTTCAACGGTGCGGGCCGGGCATTTGAGTTCCTGCAATTCGACAATCCCGCCGAGATTTCCAGTGTCTGCGGCAAAGCCGTAGCGTTGGCAAAAGAAAATGGCGGCGTGGTGGTGGCTGCCGGGGGCGATGGCACGATCAACGCGGTGGCGGCAGCAGTGTTGCGCAGCGGCTGCCCGTTTGGCGTGTTGCCGCAAGGCACCTTCAACTACTTTGGCCGCGCCAACGCCATACCGCAGGATGCCCGTGCCGCGGCTATCGCGCTGCTCGGCGCCAGCATTTCACTGGTCACAGTGGGTGACGTCAATGGCCGCGTCTTTCTGGTCAATGCCAGCCTGGGCCTGTACCCGCAACTTCTGGAAGACCGCGAAGTCTGGAAGCAGCAATTCGGCAGAAGCCGCCTGGTGGCATTTGCGTCCGGACTGGCCACACTGTTTCAGGCGCGAGGGCAGCTAAGGCTTGAAATCGAGCTGGCCGGAAAAACCACCAGCCTGCGTACGCCCACACTGTTTGTAGGCAACAACCATTTGCAGCTTGCACAGGTTGGCATTCAGCAAGACCACGCTGATGCGGTGAATCGCGGCGCACTGACGGGAATTGCGGTACGCGCCATTGGCACGCTGTCGCTGTTTGGTTTGCTGGTGCGCGGAATGCTCGGTCGCCTCGGTGACGCAGAAAATATCGACAGTTTTACCTTTCGCAAACTGAAGGTCGCACTGCACGGCAAACGGCGGGTCAAGGTGGCCACCGATGGCGAGGTGACCTGGATGAAGCCACCGCTGGTGTTCCAGGTTGCCGACACGCCGCTACTGCTGATGGTGCCCGCACCCGCTGACAGGGCCGAAGTCGCATGACGACGCTGCTGCAAATCTCGGATCTGCATTTTGGGACCGAGCAACCGCATGTGATGCGGGCGCTGCTGGCCCTAAGCAATGAAAAAAAGCCTGACGTGCTGGTCGTCTCGGGTGACATTACCCAGCGCGCCACGCATGAGCAATTCAGTCACGCAAGGGCTTTTTGCGACCGCTTCGGCATTGCGCACATGCTGTCACTGCCCGGCAACCATGACATCCCGCTATTCAACCTGGTTGCGCGGCTTGTGCGCCCCTATGCGGCCTACCAGCAGGCTTTCGGTACAGAGCTTGAGCCAGAGTTGATGACTTCGTCGCTATGCCTGGTCACTGCCAACACCACACGCTGGTGGCGGCACAAGAATGGCGAAGTGTCGCCAGCCCAGGTTGCGCGGGTGTGCCAGCAGCTATCACGCGCCACGCCGCATCAGCTGCGGGTGGTAGTGGTGCACCAGCCGGTTCATGTATTGCGGCCGCAAGACGAGCATGACCGCCTGCGCGGCTGGCAGCCCGCCGTGCAAGCGTGGGCGGCGGCGGGCGCCGACATCGTGATGGGCGGGCACATTCACCTGCCCTACGTATGTGATCTGTCGTCCACCGTCAGCGGGCTAAGCCGTCGCCTGTGGTGTGTTCAGGCGGGTACAGCAGTGTCAAGCCGCACCCGGCGGGAAGCGCCCAATTCGGTCAACCTGCTTGAATTTATGCCCGATGCAGACGGCGTGCGCTGCCGCGTGGAGCGCTGGGACTATGAAAAAACAGAGGGGCGGTTTGCTCTGGCTCACACAAGTGTTTTGAATCTGCAAAGAAGCTGAGCCTGGTAGACGCGATGCTGATTTTTTTCGGCCTTCCCCGCTCGCTGATGCGATAAACAGCAACACTTCTGACGCACGCCGGGCCGTGGTCTGAATCTTGCTGACAGTTTTAACAACACATTTCCTGATTTCAGACTTCGGCATTTGACGACTTCTGCGGATGACCGGAACTTGTGTTTGAATGTACTTACGCTGTCCAACAACAAGGAGTGCTCAATGGAATCAACCCAGGTCGGTCCCACGTATGCCACCTTCACGCTGCCCATCGCCAAGGTGCGAAGCGTCTACAACACTGCTGACGTGGAGCGCAAGCTGGACAAACTGCAAAGTAGCGACTCCCGCGACCACGACAGCTTGCGAAATACCTACGAGCGCATGCTTGAACGTGGCCCGG
>JANOCP010000123.1:0-3817 GCA_031412235.1 Polaromonas sp. | reverse complement strand
GTTGAAGCCGTCAAAAACTCGGAGGTAGACATTGCCTTTGTAGCCATTGACCCGGTGCGCGGCGCCGACATGCTGCAAACGCCGCCCTACGTCATCATTGAAGGGGCTTACCTGGTCCGCAACGAATCGCCGATCAAAAGCAACGACGAAGTCGACCGCGCAGGCAACCGCATAGCTGTAGGCAACGGCAGCGCCTATGACCTGTACCTGACCCGCGAAGTAAAAGCCGCCACTCTGCTGCGCGCTCCAACATCGCCCACCGTGGTCGACTTTTTTGTAGCCCATGGCCTCGAAGTAGCCGCAGGCGTCAAGCAGCAGCTGCAGATGGATGCCAAACGCCTGCCCGGCCTGCGCCTGCTGGACGGCCGCTTCATGGTGATCCAGCAAGCCATGGGTCTACCCAAGGGCCGCGAAGCCGGGGCAAAGTACTTGAGTGCGTTTGTTGAAGAGATGAAGGCCAGCGGCTTTGTGGCGGCTGCGCTGGCCAGGCACGGGATTGAGGGTGCGGCTGTGGCGCCGGCTACTGGGCGTTGATTCTGACAAAAAGCTCGAAATCTGCTCTCTGGCGTGGTTTTACCGGCTTTTATACGCAAAATGGGCTCACCGCCCAATTATTACGGGCTTTAGTAGCTATTATTTTTATAGTGATCACAACAGTTCGACCGAGCGCTCGAACTCTAAAAAAGCCTGTCCCAATTTGGCACCCGCTTCCTGGGCGTAGTAGCTGGCACTTTCAATCAATTCGTTTTCAGCATCCGCTGTGAGGGAAGCTCTCATGCAAGCGCTTGCCGGGTGCGATTCATTGTTCAGACTAAAAGGCGCTCCAAAAGGGACGCAGCGTTTAGTCATGTAGTTGTCATAGTCGTTACGTATAAATTACTCCTGAGGCGTCAAGTCTCTGGTTAATTTTCTGTTCCGCGCTTGGCACAGGTCTGAATCCCTGTCTTCAATCGGCGGCGAAAAAAAACCTCTGGTCTGCGACTGGCCAAGAATGTCTTTGCCGGGCAGAAATGACAAAAGGAGCGAAAAACATGACAACTAAACTGACCTTCCGCGCAGTCGGGATTTACTGCTACTTCCCTTACCTTGAGCTTGAAAACATCGACCCTTTGAAGTCCACCGTCAAAGACGTCATGGACGCGATCAAGGCCAAAGGACTTGGGTTTAACTACATACCCAGAGGCGGAACTGTAGACACCCTGTCGTATACATATTCGGACGACTCAATTAGACCCTTCAACACACAGGGCGTCCCGGACAACGGGCCCCGGATGGAAGAGGAAGCACTTGGCAGCTCCGAAACCCTCTCTTGGCAGTATTACCGCTCTATCAGCGGTACCTTTCCAGGAGACGAAACCCTCTATCAAATCACGATTGCCAACCCGACTTTTACTCAGCCAAAGTTCGGCGAGACGTTACTTGGCAGCGGTCAGCAAATCCCAGCCGGTTTCAAGATCTTCAATTACAACTTGACTTGGCGTCTGCTGCGCCTGCAAGTGTCGCCTGAAGCAGCTGCACTTCGATTGAAACGTCGGACTGCCTCCTAAGTCCTGCCGGCATGGAGCGACACGGCCCGGATGCATCTATAAACACAATGCACCGGGCTTGAGCCTAACCCGGCTGAAACTTGAACACCACCGTGCCTGACAACGCGCACGGTGGCAAGGGTAGTTCACGACTGTTCTGCAGGCCAAATGAATCAATAACCCGCAATTGTTTTTGCGCCACAAGGCACCGTTAAGTCTTTGATAGCTTCCGGGCAGATGCCTGGCGCGTCGTACCACTGGTAGAGCATGCGCTGGCTAACCGGCATGCAGCCTTTCAGCGCGCTCAGGCGGTTGGGTTTCAGCGATCTGAAAGTCAATCCGATTGAAAATACCCAAGAGGTCAAAAACCTTTAAACCGTCCGTGCAGTCGGGGCAAGTCCAGTGAGTAAGGAAGAGAGCGGCGCATGAAGTCATAGCGCTTAGCGCTTGATGGCTGACTCAAGCATCGTTACGCCGGTCTTGACGTCGCTCGGCGTACCAAAACTCCATTCCATGGCGCTGCTTCAATGCCCTGGTTCCGCGCAACGCCATCCTCATCATGATTTTGACGGTCTCCCCGGTAGAGTAGGTGCGCAGCTTCCTTGCAGAAGTCGTGACAGTTCGCTTCAGGATCACAAACTTGCCTTGCCGTTTGAGCGCGCGGCTCATCACGATTTCTTCTGCGCCGAAATATCTTTCGTCAAAGCAGCCCACGGCATCAAAAGCAGCACGCGTGCAAAACAGAAAACAGCCCGTGGCGATGCCAGTCGCACGGAAAATTCGAACGATGACTCTAAGCAAAAACCGCGCAAACCATGGCACAGGTTCGTCAAATCGCAGGCCAGCGCCACCACCCACCGCACCCTGGCGCATGGTTTCAACGGCAGACCGAACGACCGCGCCGTTTACCACCGTGTCAGCATCAACAAAAATCAGCAAGTCGCCCGTTGACGCCTGGGCACCGGAGTTACGGGTAGCGGCAATCTGGCGATGGTTGACGCTGACGAGTGTGGCGCCCTTCTGCAAGGCGATAGCGGCGGTTTGGTCGGTTGAGCCGTCATTAGCGACGACGACTTCGTAAGCCTCGCCCAGCGAGATGCCTGTTGCGTGCAGGGCATCGAGTGTTTCGGCGAGGCATTGCGCCTCGTTATAAGCGGGGACAATAAAAGAGATCATCGGGCCGGAATCAGGCAAGCGAAGGCATCAAGGCAACTGGTTTTGACCGCCATTACCCAGCCCCGCCCTACCCGACCCAGCGCCTGGCGTTATGCCACAACTGCATCCACGGGCTGTGTGCGCTGGCGTCCAGCGGGGTCCAGCTCATCTGGATGTTGCGGAACACGCGTTCTGCGTGGGGCATCATGGCTGTGAAGCGGCCATCTAGCGTCGTTACTGCCGTCAGGCCGCCGGGGCTGCCGTTGGGGTTGGCGGGGTAGCTTGTGGCGGGCTGGCCCAAGTTGTCTACGTAGCGCATGGCGGCTATGGCCTGGCTTGCGTCGCCGCGGCCGCCCAGCTGCTTTTCGAAATTGGCAAAACCTTCGCCGTGCGCTACGGCTATGGGCAGGCGGCTACCGGCCAAGCCTTTGAAGAACAGGCTAGGCGATTCAAGCACTTCAACCAGGCTTAGCCGGGCTTCAAAGCGTTCGCTGCGGTTGGTGGTGAAGCGTGGCCAGGCCTCGGCACCGGGAATGATTTCTGCCAGTTCGGCAAACATCTGGCAGCCGTTGCACACGCCCAGGCCAAAGGTGTCTGGCCTTGCAAAAAATGTCTTGAACTGTTCTGAAACGGCCGGGTTAAAGGTAATCGACCTTGCCCAGCCTATTCCTGCGCCCAGTGTGTCGCCGTAGCTGAAGCCGCCGCAGGCCACCACGCCCTTGAAGTCGGCCAATTGCGCCCTGCCGGTTTGCAGGTCGGTCATGTGCACGTCGCAGGCCTCGAAACCGGCTTGCGTGAAGGCGTAGGCCATCTCGACATGGGAGTTGACGCCCTGCTCGCGCAATATGGCTACTTTGGGTTTTGACAAATTCAGGTACGGGGAGCCCTCACCCCTGCCCTCTCCCGGGGGGAGAGGAAGTAATTCGGGGATAAATACGTGCAGACCGGGGTTGGCGGGGTCGCCCACTGCGGCGTGTTCTGCGTCTGCCCCTAGCGGATTGTCGCGCTGCTGGCAAATCTTCCAGCTGACGGAATCCCAGACCTGATGCAGGTCTTGCAGTTTGGCCTTGAACACGGCTTTGGTGTCGCGCCAGACCTGAACTTCGCCCTTGCCGACCTCAAGCGCGGCGTGCTGG
>JANOCP010000122.1:0-6976 GCA_031412235.1 Polaromonas sp. | reverse complement strand
TATCCGATTGAAATGAAGTCCGGTGGCCGGGCTCACTGGCTGGGCCTGCGCCGTAAGACTTGCAGGGAATAAGGCCAAAAAAAGAGTGGAACGAACTAGCGTCTGTTTAGGAAACATAACGTAAAGATGGCCAGGTTAATGATGACGGGAAAGTCCAGAAAAACGCGGAAAGGAAAAATCAGCGGTTGCATGACTGAAATCGCCGTTGCTACGGATTCGCGATTTGCGCCAACCCCAAGTTGACACCCACGATATTTTGTGACCGATGGATGACAAATCCATGACACACAGACCCTGGAAATTCGATAAAACCAGCTAGAATGTTAGGCTTTGCGTAGACTTTCTGCGCATTTCCGCACAAGGCTCATTCCATGAAAATCGCTCAAGAAATACGCGCTGGCAACGTCATCATGCACGGCAAAGATCCGATGGTGGTGCTCAAGACCGAATACAGCCGTGGCGGTCGCAACTCTGCTACCGTGCGCATGAAGCTCAAAAGCCTGATTGGCAGCTTCGGCACTGAAAACGTGTTCAAGGCCGACGACAAGATTGATCAGGTCATTCTGGACAAAAAAGACTGCACCTATTCCTACTTTGCCGACCCGATGTATATCTGCATGGACGCCGAGTACAACCAGTACGAAGTCGAAGCCGAAAACATGGGCGATTCGCTGAACTACCTGCAAGACGGCATGGAACTTGAAGTCGTGTTTTACGAAGGAAAGGCCATTTCTGTCGAACTGCCGACCAGCGTAGAGCGCGAAATCACGTGGACGGAGCCTGCCGTCAAGGGCGACACGTCTGGCAAGGTGCTCAAGCCTGCCAAGATTGCCACCGGCTTTGAAATCGGCGTGCCGATTTTTGTGGCCCAGGGCGATACCGTTGAAATCGACACCCGCACCGGCGAATACCGCAAACGCGTTTAGTCACGGGTTTTATGGTTCAAATTAAAAAGGCTCCTTTCGGGGCCTTTTTTACGTTCCTTTCAGGCCGTTTTTCCCCCAGCCCAGCTTCCTTCGGTCCTCCTGAAACTCCATCACAATCGGAGTTATGACCGCCAAATCAAACAAAACCCACGATATCCACGCACCCCGCCTGGCCGATGCATGGGCTGTGCTTCAGGCCCACTCCAATGCGGGCAATCAGCTTGAGCCCGACGCCTCACGCCTGGCGTTTGCCGACCCGGAGTTTTTGCTCAGGCGAGAAACCCGCGGCATACGCTTTCAGCTGGAACTGCTCAAGCCCGATCTTGAGCAACAGGCGCACGGCATTGAAAGTACAGTGGTGGTGTTTGGCAGCGCCCGCTTTCGAAGCGAGGAAGAGTCTGTAGCCCTGCTCGCACAAGCTGAGGCCATCGGTGACGAAACGCTGGCAGACCGCCTGCGCAAACTGGCGCGCAATGCGCACTACTATGAAAAAGCACGCGCTTTCGGCGGATTGGTGGCGAAGTACAGTGAAGAAAAATTGCCCAGTGAAAAGCTTTTTATTTGCACCGGCGGCGGTCCCGGCATCATGCAGGCGGCCAACCGGGGGGCGCATGAGGCCGGCGGTATCAGCGTCGGCTTGGCGATTGCACTACCCATGGAAGAAGAGGCCAACCCCTACGTTCCGCCCGCGCTGTCCTTCAAGTTTCACTACTTCGCGCTGCGCAAAATGCATTTCATGATGCGGGCCAAGGCGCTGGTGGTGTTCCCCGGAGGTTTCGGCACGCTGGACGAGCTGTTTGAGGTGATCACGCTGGTGCAAACGCGCAAGTCCAAACAGGTGCCGATCATTCTTTTTGGCACTGATTACTGGAAACGCCTGCTCAATACCGACATGCTGGTTGAAGAAGGCGTGATTTCTCCGGACGATATGAAACTGCTGCAGTACGTCGACGACCCGCAGGTCGCCTGGGATCTGATCAAGGCCTTTTACCAGATCTGAAGCCAGCAACCGGCAACTACCGGCTAACGATGACTAGCGATGTGACTGGACACTGTCTTTAAGCAGCCAGGCCAGCCGTGACCCCAAACCCACCACGGTGCCAGTGACCCAAAAGACGGCGGCAACGCCAATCAGCGCACCCGCAGAGCCAAACATCATGGGCATGAGTACGCTGGATGCATTGATGGCCATCAGGCGCAGGCCAAGTGCTTCACCATGCCGCGCCTCTGGCGTCATCTGGTGCAGCATGCTCATGATCATGGGTTGCACCATTCCGAGGGCAAAGCCCAGCAGCACAGAACACAAGCCCATTGCCAGTGCCGAATACATAAGCGGATAAACACCAAACAAAACTGCAGTACTCAGCATGGCAAAGGCAAGCACCTTCCATTCACGCAGGTGCGCCGCCAGCAGCGGCATGACCAGGCGAATGGCTGCGGCTGCCAATGCAAAAGCACCGAGAATCGATCCAATGACCGAGGCACTGATACCACGCTCAAAGCCCAGCACCGGCACAACAAAAGTGTGCACATCCCAGCAAGACGACAAAAACCAGTTCACCAGCATCAGCCGGCGAAACATGGGTTCACGCAAAAGGTCCCACGCCTTGGGTTTCTTGCTACCGTCATCCGCAACTACGGGCGGCAGCTCTCGGGTGCGCTGCACAAGAAACCAGCTCGCAAGAGGCAACAAGGCCATCAGCAAAAACGCCGCGCGGTAGCCCCACAAACTGCCTGGCACAGGGCCTGCGTGGTCAATCAGTAACCCGGCTGTAAACGGCCCGATAAAGTTCGATACTGCCGGGCCAATCGAGAGCCAGCTGAAAACCTGCTTTAGCTGGAGGGCGCCGCTTGCAGCGCGACCGACATGCCGCTGCAGCGAAATCACTGCAGCCCCAGCGGCTCCGCCGGTCATCAAGGCGGCAACGCACAGCATCGGAAACACTGGAAAGGCGACAGCCAGACTCGCGCCCAGACACGCTGCAAATACGCTGTAGCTGATCGGCCGCCTGAGCCCATGCCGATCAGCAAAACGTCCTGCCGGAAGCGCCAGAAAAACCGGCGCAAGGGCAAACAGGGCCAGCAACACCCCGACAGCCGCCGGACTGTAACCCTCACGCAAGGCCAGCAAAGGTGCAGCCAGCCGGGTGCCCGCCATGCAGGCGTGCAAACATATTTGGGCGAGAATCAGTCGAGCTAACTCAGGGGTCAAAGCTAATCCAGCTCTTTGTCCAGCGGAATCAGGCGCGCCGAGTCGATTTCAGGCAGCGCCTCAACGTTGCGCAGGGCTTTGCCCATCACGCGGCTACGCTGCTCTGCACTGCTCAGGGTATTGAGCACGGTTTCAGTCTGTGATTTGACTTTGGCCAGCACATCACCAAACTTGCCGAACTCGGTTTTGACAGCACCCAGCACTTGCCACACTTCGCTTGAACGCTTTTCAAGCGCCAGAGTCCTGAAACCCATTTGCAAGGAGTTCAACATTGCCAGCAAGGTGGTTGGCCCTGCCAGCGTGATGCGGTGGTCGCGGCTCAGGCTTTCCATCAGCCCAGGGCGGCGCAATACTTCAGCATACAGGCCTTCCGTCGGCAAAAACAAAATGGCGAAGTCGGTGGTGTAAGGCGGGGCAATGTATTTTTCAGATATTGACCTGGCCTCAAGCCTTATGCGAAGCTCAAGCGCCTTGCCTGCCGCCTCTGCGCCCAGCACATCGGCGCGCTGCTGGGCGTCAAGCAGGCGCTCGTAATCCTCATTCGGAAACTTCGCATCAATTGGCAACCACAAGGGTTCGCCTGAATCAGAACGCCCCGGCAACCTGATGGCAAAGTCCACCGTATTTTTGCTGCCCGGCTGCGTCGCGATCTGGGCCGCGTACTGGTCAACCGTGAAAACCTGTTCCAGCAACGCAGACAGCTGTGCCTCGCCAAAAATACCACGCGTCTTGACGTTGGTCAGCAGGTGCTTGAGGTCGCCCACGCCCTGCGCCAGCGTCTGCATTTCACCCAGACCTTTGTGGACTTGCTCCAGCCGGTCGGCCACCTGCTTGAAGCTTTCACCCAGGCGAGTCTCAAGTGTGGTTTGCAGCTTCTCATCAACGGTCTTGCGCATCTCATCGAGCTTGGCCGAGTTGGTGAGCTGCAACTGCGCCAACTGCTTTTCGAGCGTTTCGCGTACTTCACCCATACGCCTGGCATTCGACTCACTGACGGACTGCAGTTGCGTGACCAGTGTGTCTGACAAGGTTTTTTGCAGCAAGGCAAGCTGCTGCCCAAAGGCGTCAATCTGGGTGTTCTGCGTACGGATGGCTTCACCGCTCTGCTGCACCAGAGCCTGCTGAAAAGTGGCAAAGCTGGTAGCAAGCTCCTGACGGCTGGTGCGTGAGCTGTCGCTGATTTCACGACGCAGTTCGCGCTCAAGCTTGTCGTGACCTGCGGTCATGGCGGCCAGAAAATCTGTGCGTCCCTCGTCCCGTACTGGTTTGCGTAACACCAGCCAAACCACCAGCAGCAGGTTTATCACCAGCAGCGCCATCACAAACCAGAGTTCCATTTAATACCGCCTCTTATTTTCGGGACAGTGCCGCGGCGTTCAACGGCGTCAACGGCGGCTTGCCGCTGAAAAAAGCAATCAGGTTGTCAGCCGCCAGGCTGGCCATGGCCAACCGCGTGGGTAGGGTGGCACTGGCGATATGCGGCGTCAGTACGACGTTGGGCACGGCCAGCAAATCAGGGTGAACTGTGGGTTCGCCTTCAAACACATCAAGCCCGGCAGCGGCAATGCGTTTGCCACGCAGGGCTGCGGCAAGCGCCACATCGTCAACAATGCCGCCGCGCGCTATGTTGATGAGCGTGGCAGTTGGCTTCATCATGGCCAGTTCAGCTGCACCTATGGTGTGGTGCGATGCAGGCGAATACGGCAGCACCAGCACCAGATGGTCAGCGCCCGCAAGAAGTTCTTCCTTGCTCACATAGCTGGCCTTGCAATCGGCCTCAAGCGCAGCGTCAAGGCGCGAGCGGTTGTGATATGTCACCTTCATGCCAAAACCCAGCGCGCCGCGTTTGGCAATACCCTGCCCGATGCGGCCCATGCCCAATATGCCCAGCGTAGAACCGTGGATGTCAGAACCGGCAAACATGTCATAGCTCCATTTGGTCCATTTGCCCGCTCGCAGGTAATGCTCGCTTTCAGTCACACGACGGGCAGTGGCCATCAGCAGCGCAAAGCCAAAATCTGCTGTGGTTTCGGTTAGAACATCGGGTGCGTTCGTAGCCAGCACACCGGCCTTGGTCATGGCGTCAATGTCAAAGTTGTTGTAACCCACAGCCATGTTGGCGCATATTTTCAGATCCGGGCAAGCAGCAAGTACGTCGGCATCTATGCGGTCACCGCCAGTCGTGAATGCACCCTGTTTACCGCGCAATTTTTCAGTCAGTTGCGCTTTGGTCCAAACCTCATCGGCCTCGTTGGACTCAAGCTCAAAGTGCTGCTCAAGCCTGGCAATTACCTCGGGGAAAACGGCACGTGCAACAAGTATTTTTGGTTTGGTCATGGTGAATATTATCTAAAAATACCCTCAGCCCAATTAGATCGGGCATCGGTAGCTATTTAATTTATAGCGTTCTGGCTAATTCGCAGCTCGCCATTTCGGCACAGGCAGCATTGTGTTTGTAACTGGGCGAATCGTTTTCAAGCCTGGGTAATCTCAAAAA
Organism: Polaromonas sp.; assembly: GCA_031412235.1. GTDB lineage: Bacteria > Pseudomonadota > Gammaproteobacteria > Burkholderiales > Burkholderiaceae_C > Polaromonas. The sequence goes on along the minus strand of JANOCP010000122.1, from coordinate 1,341 downwards.
CCTGGCGCAGGTAAGCAAGATATTTTTCGTCATCACACATGTTTTTGGAGGGTGTGTCTGACAGCTTGGCCACTGGCTGGCCGTTACAGCGAATCATCTTTATAACGATCTGCAGCGGCTCGTAGCCCAGATCGTTGGTCAGGTTGGTGCCAATACCAAAAGCCAGCTGGCAACGCCCCTTGAACTGCTGGTACAGCTCAATCGTGCGCGGCACGGTCAGGCCATCACTAAAAATCAGGGTTTTGGTTTTGGGATCGACCCGGTTCATGACGTAGTGCGCAATCATGCGCTCGCCCCACTCAAAAGGGTCCCCACTATCGTGACGCGCCCCATCAAACAGCTTGCAGAAATACATGTCAAAGTCGCGCAAAAACGCGCTCATGCCGTACACGTCAGACAGCGCGATGCCCAGGTCACCGCGGTACTCTTTGGCCCAGGACTCAAAGCCAAACACCTGGCTGTCACGCAGACGCGGCCCAAGTGCCTGGCAGGCCTGCAGATATTCGTGCGCCATGGTGCCCAGTGGCGTCAGGCCCAGCTTCATGGCAAACAGCACATTGCTGGTACCAGCAAACTGGCCTGCCATACCTGTGCCCAGACGCGTCATCAAGGCCCGCAAGACTTCTTCATGCCAGCCCTTGCCAAAGCGGCGGCGGGTGCCGTAGTCAGCAATCTTCAAGGCACCCAGACCGCCTGCCTGCAGTTCACCTATCTTGGTATCCAGTCGTTTGCGTCCTTCAGCCAGGTCGGGCCGCTTTTGCGCGTTGCGAAAGTAGACTTCGTTGATGATGGCGAGCACCGGAATTTCAAAAAGTATGGTGTGCAGCCACGGCCCCTTGATGGACACTTCGATCTCGCCAGACGGCAGCGCCGTAACACTCACATACTTTTCATTGAGCTTGAAGATGCCCAGAAAATCAATAAAGTCTGCCTTGATAAAGCGCATGGCCTTGAGGTAGGCCAGCTCTGCGTCCTGGAAACGCAGGTTGCACAGGCCGCGAATCTCTTCACGAATCTCGTTAACATACGGCGCAAGATCGGCCTTGTTGCGGCACTTGAAGCGGTACTCAACCTCAGCACCCGGAAACTGGTGCAACACCACCTGCATCATGGTGAATTTGTACAGGTCGGTGTCAAGGAGGCTGGTAATGATCATGGGCACATCTGTAAATTCATTTTTCGGGCGAATTGCAGCGTTGCGCGGTGCTCGCAATCCTCATGTACCTGAGTACATTCCGGTTGCTGTGCTCCGGGCGCCTTGCACTTCATCCCGAAAATCTGAATTTCCAGAAGTGCCCGCACCGCTCTTATTCAATCCTCGTTAACCCAGAAAATCCACTT
>JANOCP010000121.1:0-5579 GCA_031412235.1 Polaromonas sp. | reverse complement strand
GCAGTGACGACTTCATCAACGCTGCGGTTATGGCCCAGGTGAATGACTTCTGCGCCCATGCTTTGCAAAATGCGCCGCATGATGTTGATGGCCGCGTCGTGTCCGTCAAACAGGCTGGCAGCCGTAACGAAACGCACCTTGTTGGTGGGGCGATAGGTGGCCAGGGCTTTGTATTCTGCGGCTAAGTCGGTCATGGTTTTTCCAGGGCAAGGGCTACAAACATCTGCAGATGCACAACCTCCATGATATTACGTTTACGTAAACGTCAATTAGAGATGGCAGATTTTTCGTGATGCATTTTGAGTTTAAGACGGAATCTTTTTCGACGACAGATTACTGACGATTTCCTGAAAATAGTAAGAATACTTACTAATAACGCCAATATGACGTATAGATTAGTGTGTTGAACGCATTCGACAGGAATCAGGTTCTTAAAGATATGCCTGCTCAATGCGCTGACCTTTAAATGCCGTCAATGTGCATTAATAAAAATTTACCAACCCGGAGACAACATGACATTTCGTTTTACAAAATTGGCTACACAACTTGCCTTGGCATCTGCTGTAGTGTTCGGCGCCGGCCTTGCCACAGCTGCAGACCCTATCAAAATTGGCGTGACAGGTCCGTTCACGGGCGGATCGTCATCCATGGGTGTCAGCATGCGCGATGGCGTCCGCCTGGCGACGGCAGAAATTAACAAGGCAGGCGGCGTGATGGGCCGCCAAATCTTGCTGGTGGAGCGTGACGATGAGGCTAAAAACGAGCGTGGGGTGCAAATTGCACAAGAGCTGATCAGCAAGGAAAAAGTCGCCGCTACTGTGGGCTACATCAACACCGGCGTGGCGCTGGCCTCACAGCGCTTCTTCCAGGAAGCCAAGATCCCGGTCATCAACAACGTCGCCACCGGCAGCATTGTGACCCGGCAGTTCCCTGAGCAAGCTGAAAACTACATCTTTCGTAATGCCGCTCATGACAGCATCCAGGCGCCCATGATTGTTGAAGAAGCGATCACGCGCAGAGGCTACAAAAAGGTCGCAATTTTGGCTGACTCCACCAATTACGGCCAGCTCGGCCGTGACGACCTGGAAAAAGCATTGGCCGCCAAAGGCGTGAAGGCCGTCGCGGTTGAAAAGTTCAACATCAAGGATGTGGACATGACGGCACAGTTGCTCAAAGCCAAAGAGGCGGGTGCTGAAGTGGTGCTCACGTACGGCATTGGCCCTGAACTTGCCCAAATAGCCAACGGCATGACGAAACTGGGCTGGAAAGTCCCGATGATTGGCAGCTGGACCTTGTCAATGGCCAATTACATTGACAACGCCGGCCCAGGCGGTGAGGGTGCGCGCATGCCGCAAACCTTTATCCAGGAGCCCACCACGCCACAGCGCCAGTCCTTCATCATCAACTACCTTAAGACCTTCAACCCGAAAAATGCACGCATTGACTCACCAGTCTCTGCAGCGCAAGGTTACGACTCCATTTACCTGCTGGCAGCAGCCATCAAGCAAGCCAATGCTACTGACGGCTCAAAGATTCGTCTCGCGCTGGAAGACCTGAAGACCCCTGTGGTGGGCGTAGTCACGACCTATAACAAGCCGTTTTCTGCCAAAGACCATGAAGCCATCACCGCCAACATCCCCGTATTTGGTGAGGTCAAGGGCCAGCGCGTGGTGTACGCCTACCCAGCTGACCAGCAAAAAGCTTCTGAAGTTCGGGTCAAGAAGTAATCTCCAGGCGCTCTGAAAAGCGCGTCGCACCGTGCAGGCCCAGATAGGCCTGTGCGGTGTTTTTTTGCCCGTGCTGGCTGCGCAGCAGGGTAAATCGTGAATCTTTTGTCAAGGTGGTCTTATGGAAATTCTGCTCCAACTCATATACAGCGGTGTCGCACTAGGCATGATCTACGCGGTCATCGCATTTGGTTACCAGCTTACTTTTCAGACGTCAGACACACTCAATTTTGGTCAGGGTGACGCACTCATGCTGGGCGCGATGGTTGGCCTGACCCTGGTCAACATGGGCGTGAACTATTGGCTGATGCTGCCGCTGGTGATTGTGTTTGGCCTGGTGCAGGGTGGATTTGTTGAACGCATTGGCGTGCGGCCAGCCATCAAAATCAAAAGCGAGTTCGGCTGGATCATGTCCACCATCGCTCTGGGTATTATTTTTAAAAACGTCGCTGAAAACATTTGGGGCCGTGATGACTTGAAGTTCCCGTCGCCGCTGCCCGAATCGCCCATCAAACTGTTTGGTGCCAATATTTTGCCGATGGAGATTCTGGTTGTTGTTGGCGCTGTGCTGATGATGCTGGCGGTGGAGTTTTTCAACCGCAAAACCATTTACGGTAAGGCTGTTGTGGCTACCTTCAATGACCGCGATGCCGCCAAGCTGATGGGCATCAACACCGGTTTGGTCATCACCTTTTCTTACGCCTTGTCGTCTGCCACCGCAGGCTTTGCGGGAGCGCTGATTGCGCCTCTGACGCTGACCGGTGCCACTATGGGGTCGGTGCTCGGGCTCAAGGCTTTTGCGGTCGCCATCATTGGCGGTTTGACCAGCGGCATGGGCATCATCGTCGGCGGCATTATTTTGGGTGTAGCGGAGACCACTACAGGCTTTTATATATCCACTGGCTACAAAGACGTGCCAGGCCTGGTGTTGTTGCTATTGGTTCTGGCCTTCAAGCCCGCAGGTTTGTTCGGTAAATCCGCCATCAAGAAGGTTTGACAATGAATCGCAAGACTCTGATTGCTGCGGTGCTGGGCCTGGCCCTGTTGGCCGCTGCCCCGCTGCTGACCAGTAACCCTTACTACGTTCACATGATCGGCACGATCATGATCTACGCCATCTTGCTCTATGGCCTGGATATTGTGGTCGGCTACACCGGCCAGGTCTCGCTGGGTCACTCTGGCTTGTTTGGTGTGGGCTCTTACACCGCTGGTGTGCTATTTTTAAAATTGGGCGCGCCGCTTTGGCTCATCATTCCTGCCAGTATCGTGGTTACCGCTGGCTTTGGCGCGCTACTGGCGCTGCCCGCACTACGCGTCACAGGCCCTTACCTGGCCATGGTGACGCTGGCTTTTGGCACCATCATCCAGATTTTGATCAACGAGATGACCTTTCTGACCGAAGGCCCGTTGGGCATCAAAATCCCCAAGCCATCCATCGCCGGGCACAAGCTCAGTGAGCATGAGTTCTACTGGCTGACCTTTGCGCTGATGGTTTTGTCGCTGGTAGTAGTGCACCGCATCTTGAAGTCCCAATTGGGCCGTGCTTTTGAAGCATTGCGCGGCAGCCCAGTGGCATCAGACTGTATGGGTGTGTCGGTGTATCGCTACAAGGTGTATGCGTTTGTCATCAGTGCCGGTTTTGCTGGTTTGGCAGGTTGCCTGTATGCGTATTCAGAACAATACATTTCGCCGAATACCTACAACTTCGAGCTGACCGTTTTGTTCTTGCTAGCCGTCATCATGGGTGGCCGCAAAACCCGCTCCGGTGCGTTGCTGGGCGCAGCCATCATTGTGATCTTGCCCAAATTGCTTGACGACCTGGAGATGTTTCGCATCGTTGCATCAGGTTTGGCGGTGTTGATGCTCATTGGAGCTGCGGTAGGTATCGCCAGAAAGATAACAACGCCCAAGGCCATGGCGATTCCTGTGGTTGGTTCGATTGCCTTGGCGGGATTCTCATTCTGGCTGCAATCCATCACCGACTGGCGCTTGAGTATTTTCGGTCTGATGATCTTGTTCGTTGTGTACTACCTGCAAGATGGCATTGTTGGTTTCGCCCGCAGCCTGTTTGCACGTAAAACCAGTGCAGACACGCGTGTCGTAGGCGTGTCGGGTAAAGATGCTGTCATGGTGGCTGCACACGCAGGCGCAAGTGAAAAGGGTACAGACCTGTTGGTTGCAGCAGGGGTGCTGATGCAGTTCGGTGGCCTCAAAGCCATCAACCAGGTGGACTTGCGCATCAAGCGTGGCACGATTCACGGCCTGATTGGGCCGAACGGTTCAGGCAAAAGTACGATGATGAATGTGCTGACCGGCATTTATGTGCCAACAGCGGGCAGCATTGAATTTGCGGGCCGCTCTGTGGTCGGTCGTACATCGTCTGACATTGCTTTGTCTGGCATAGCCCGTACCTTCCAGAACGTCCAGCTTTTTGGCGAGATGACGGCACTGCAAAACATCCAGGTCGGCCTGCACCACACATTCAACAGCAATTTTGTCGATGTATCGCTGCACACGCCGCGCTTTAACCGTGAGGAAGCGGCTGCTTCGGAGCGCGGCCTGGGCCTGCTTGATTTTGTTGGACTCGGCGACCTGGCTTACGAGGAAGCACGTAACCTGCCCTACGGCAAACAGCGCTTGCTGGAGATTGCACGGGCTCTGGCTCTCGACCCGCAATTGCTGTTGCTGGATGAACCGGCTGCGGGATTGACTGCACCTGACATCAAAGAGCTGGTGACCATCATCCGCAAGATCCGCGACCACGGCATCACCGTGATTTTGATAGAGCACCATATGGACGTGGTGATGCAGCTATGCGACACGGTTTCGGTGCTCGACTTTGGTCAAAAAATTGCTGAGGGCAAACCCGCTGAAGTGCAAGCGAACGAGAAGGTCATCGAGGCTTATCTCGGCGGCACGGCCACGTAAGGACTGTTGAAAATGTTAAGCATTAAAAATCTGGAAGCAGGCTACGGCAAAGTGCAGGTGTTGCACGGTATTTCGATGGAAGTGCCCAAGGGCAAAGTCGTGACGCTGATTGGCTCCAATGGCGCGGGTAAAACTACCACCATGCGTGCGGTGTCGGGCATGATCAAGCCGACTTCGGGCGAAATCTCGCTGCATGGCAAGCGTGTCGATGGTCTGGAGTCCTACGCCATTGCCAAGCAGGGATTGGCGCATTCGCCTGAAGGTCGGCGTGTGTTCGCCACGATGACGGTCACTGACAACCGGATACTGGGCGCCTTCCCGCGCTTGACAGGCAGCCGCCCCAAGGGCGATGTAGCTGGCGATCTGGAGCGTGCAATGGAGCTGTTCCCGCGCCTCAAAGAGCGGCGCAACCAGTTGGCAGGCACGCTGTCTGGCGGCGAGCAGCAAATGTTGGCCATGGCGCGTGCCGTCATGCTCAACCCCGAGATCGTTCTGCTCGACGAGCCATCCATGGGGCTGGCGCCGATTCTGGTGGAAGAGGTGTTCCGCATCATTGGCGACCTGAAAGCGCGCGGCGTGACGATGCTACTTGTCGAACAGTTTGCAGCAGCTGCACTCAAAGTTGCCGACTACGGTTATGTGCTCGAGAACGGTCGTATTTCCGTACACGGCGATGCTTCGAAATTGCGTGACGACCCGGCTGTCAGGGCCGCGTATCTGGGTGGCGGCCACTAACAACATTGGGTCAGGTCACATCATTTCATTTTGATAGACCACATCAGATTCGGCATCGACCACCCAATCTGACATTGATATTCCGTGTACTTAAACACCAACCAAGCTTTAGTCATCAGCCAGTGGTGAATGGAAGGTCGGAGTCGCCACTCACAACCCATCAGGAATTCAGACAAACCTGCTGGGTTG
>JANOCP010000120.1:0-3818 GCA_031412235.1 Polaromonas sp. | reverse complement strand
TGGCAATGATGTCTATGTTGTTGATTCAACGGGCGATGTGGTCAATGAAGGCTCGGGCGGCGGCTCTGGCATTGATACGGTTGAAAGCCAGCTGACCACTTATGTGCTGGGTACCAATCTTGAGAACCTGACCTATGTGGGGGCACTCAGCTTTACCGGCACGGGCAATTCAGCCAACAACACCATCATTGGTGGCTCCAGCAACGACGCGCTGTCTGGCGGTGATGGCAGTGACATCATCTTTGGCAATGCGGGCTTGGACACGCTTAATGGAGGTACGGGCAATGACAGGCTGTATGGCGGCTTGGGCAATGATGTGCTGATTGGCGGAACAGGCGCTGATGGGTATTACTTTGATACGGCGCTGAGCCTGACCAATGTGGACCGGATCAACGACTTTTCTGCGCTGGATGACACGATCTATCTGAGCAGTGCTGTCTTTGGTGCGGCGGGGCCTGTGGGTCAGCTTGCTGCATCTGCCTTTGGTACGGGCAGCTTTGCCACCACGGCGGCTCAGCGGATTATCTTTAACACGACTGACAAGACGGTCAGCTATGACGCGGATGGCTCGGGCTCTATTGCTGCTGTGCGCTTTGTGGCGCTGCTGGGCACGACGGGGGTTGTTACGGCTGCGGATTTCTGGGTTTATTGACGGTTTTATAGTCAAATCAGGTCTGTGCCCAATGAGTACTGGCATGAGTAGCTATTGAATTAATAGCAATGCAATGTCCGCTAAGCGCCTACAAGGGATAGCGCTGGAACCATGGCTGCGTCGGCATCTGATACAGCCACCAGCTTGTCACCTTCGTCCACCATCAGCTCTTTGCGCAGCATGCGCACGCCGCCAAAAATCGTGGCAAACGCCACGTCTTTGGCGTCACGTCCGGTGCCTACGCGCACCAAGCGATCTATTGGTGCCATTTTGGTGCCGTCAAACAGAACCCACTGGTTGTCGAGCCAGGCTTCAAACACGGCATGAAAATCCTGTGGCGGTTCGTCGAAATACACATAGCCCACGACCAGCCGCGCCGGAATATTCAGCGCCCGGCACAGCGTAATGCCAAGGTGCGCAAAATCGCGGCATACGCCTGCACGCTGCACAAACACCTCTTGCGCAGTGGTGGTCGAATTGCTGAAGCCTGGCATGTAGCAAATCGACTCATGAAGCCAGTTCTCAACTGCCCTGACGCGGCTCAGGCCTTGCGGCAAATGACCAAAAAGCTGCTGTGCTGCGCGACTCATCACGTCTGACTCACAGTAACGACTCGGCATCAGATAGCGCAGCACATCGTCGGGTACGCTGGTTACGGGTGCTTCGTCCAGATGTAAAGGCGCCGGTACCGTATTAAGCTCGATTTTGGCGCGGTAGTTAAGCGACAGCACGCCCTTGGCTGCGTCCAGCCGGATAAACCGGTTGCCGTTGCGATCATCACAAAACGTACGCACCTTCATGCTGGGCGTGATGCTCAGGCGCTCTTCAATGATGTTGTGCGAGGCATGGAAAGCCGACTCGATATGAAACAAAAAATGGGCTGGATGCGTGACCTCGTAATCAAGCAAAAGGTCGATGGTGGCTGTGTGCATGGGTTTCCAGAAAAAACGATTAAAAAGGTAACAAACAGGAAAGGCTCAAAGCGGCGACCGGTATGTCGATGCCTTTCCATCCTTTGTCAGGAACCAGCTTTGGCAGGTGATGAAAACGACGTGCGATGCACGCTCAATAATCTCGGGGGTTTGCCTGGGGTGCGCCGGGTGGCGGCGCAGCCTCAGCCGGGTGAGCAGCAAAAACTCTGCAATATGGGCATGAAAGCTGATGCCGCGTCTGGAAAACATCTATTTAAGTGCTTTTCTCGCAGCACCCACACCCAGCGCGGCCAGCACGACAAACACCACAGCAAGGATGAGAAACAGGCCAAAAAAGATTTTGGCGACACCCGCAGATCCGGCCGCAATGCCGCCAAAACCCAGAGCCCCTGCAAACAGCGAAATCACTGCAAAAATAATCGCGTACTTGAGCATGGCACTCTCCTGGGCAGCAGTACCTGACGGCCGGCTGCAATAAAGTTGATGACCCTTAAGGACCCTCTGCATCACTCCCTGCGGTCTGTGATCAGCCGGACTCAGGCGGTCTGCTGCGTTGTTTTTCTTACCAATAGCCTTGCTATTGGCTGCAAAAAGACGCCTTGCAGCCCATCCCGATCCGACCGCCACATCCTCGCCAGAGTTATGCAGAGCGTCCTTAATGTTATTTAGGGTCACCGCCAGCCCTCATCAGTAGCCCCCGCAAGCCCCTGTAGGACCAGACCGCAGGCGACTGCAGAAAACCTGTGTTGCGGCTAGCATCTGGGGTCACCCGCGCGCAAGCGAACCCAGCAACCCCACAAAATATTGGACAACATCATGAAGCTTTATTACTCCACCGGCGCCTGCTCGCTGTCACCACACATCACCCTGCGCGAGGCCGGGCTGGCCTTTGAGCTGGTGCTGGCCCCCACCAAAACCCACAAACTGGCCGACGGCACAGACTACTACGGCATCAACCCGCTGGGCTATGTGCCACTGCTGGAGCTTGACGACGGCACCCGCCTGCGCGAGGGCCCGGCCATCGTGCAATACATTGCCGACCAGGTGCCTGACAAGAACCTGGCCCCGCCCAACGGCACCGTGGCCCGCGCCCAATTGCAGGGCTGGCTCAACTTCATTGGTACCGAGCTGCACAAAAACTTCGGGCCACTGTTTAACCCCGCCACACCAGCCGACTACAAGCCGATGGTCAAAACGCAACTTTTAGCACGCCTGACCTGGGTAGACGGGCAGCTGGCAGACCAGCAATACCTGATGGGCGACACCTTCAGCGTGGCTGACCCTTACCTGTTCAATGTCACCAACTGGGCGCCACTGGTCGGCGTGGACATTAAAGGCTTTCACAACCTTGCCGCATTTCGTGCCCGCGTGGCGGCCCGCCCTGCGGTGCAAGCTGCCATGCGCGCAGAGGGCTTGATTAAGTAGCCTGCTGGCCGCATATGACCTGACTGACCCGCACGACTCCAGCACCCCGTGGGGCACGCGCCCATTCACATCAGCCCACTCTCTGGGCTGTTTTTATTTTTTTGATTGCCCATCATGTCTTCTTCATCCCCCAGCTTGTTTGATTCTGTCCACGCCGGTGAGCTGCAGCTTGCCAACCGCGTGGTCATGGCGCCGCTCACGCGCAACCGCTCGCCCAATGCCATACCGCCCGCCATCGCCGCCACCTACTATGCCCAGCGCGCCAGTGCCGGCCTGCTGATCACCGAGGCCACTGCCATCAGTCACCAGGCCCAGGGCTACTCGGATGTGCCGGGCCTGTATGGCACAGAGCAACTCGACAGCTGGAAAAACGTCACCCATGCCGTACACGCTGCGGGCGGCAAAATCGTCGTACAGCTTTGGCATGTGGGCCGGGTGTCACATACCGACCTGCAGCCCGATAACGGCAAACCGGTAGCGCCATCCGCCATTACCGCCAAAACCAAAACGGTGCTGATTAAAAACGGCGTGCCGGCATTTGTAGAAACGTCCCAGCCGCGGGCGCTGGATGCAGCCGAATTGCCTGGCATTGTGCACAGCTACCAGATAGCGGCGCGCAATGCTGTTGAAACAGCCGGCTTTGACGGCGTTGAAATCCATGGTGCCAACGGCTACCTGCTGGACCAGTTTTTGAAAAGCGGCTCCAACCACCGTGAAGACGACTACGGCGGCAGCATTGAAAACCGCGCCCGTCTGCTACTGGAAGTAACGCGCGCAGTCACCAGTGCCATCGGCGGCGGCAAAACCGG
>JANOCP010000119.1:0-5863 GCA_031412235.1 Polaromonas sp. | reverse complement strand
GCTGTCATTTCTTGGCGGCAGGCTTGCTTTTGTCAACTGAACCCGATGTTGCGGGGGCGGCTTTGGAGCTTGGTGTTGTGCCGATAATCCTCGCTGCGATTGAGTCGAACTGGCTGGCACGAGCGTTTACATCGGCGCGGGTTGCCTCTACAAGTTGCTTTACAAAAACATTACCCAGCTCAGGTGCAGTGGACTGATATTTTTTGATTGCAGGTGATTCAAAAAAAGCCGCAATCTGCTTGAGCTCTTCAATCGAGAAGCGTTCCATATAGGCAGGAACCAGCGCGTCGCTGCTAACCTTGCTGACCTGACCGGATATGGTGCGAGACACGTCATCAAAATACTTTTTCAATTCGGTATTGAGCTCATCGGTGACCTGAGCCTGCCGCGCTTTGGGTACCGAAGACGACACCTTTGGCCTCCAGTTTTGCAGAAGTTCGCCGGTAGTTCTGTTGGCAAGCTGCTCCACCAGACGATCCAGCTCAGGACCTTGTTGAAGAGCAACTACCTTCACAGCCCATTCCATTTTTGGGTCTGCGGATTGGGCATGGCTTTGGGTTGAAGTCACCAGGCAGCCCGCGCCGCTCATGACGATGGCGAGCGCAGTCAATAATTTTTTCATTCGTCGGTTTCCGGTTCGGAGGAGGATATGTCCAGGGAAGCGGGATTGCTGCCTGACGTATCTTCGGCGGCGTTGGCGCTTTCTTCCAGAGCAGCATCGTTTTCGACAATGCGTTGCAAACCACTCAATTGTGAGCCTTCGTCCAGGCCAATGAGGGTCACGCCCTGGGTGGCCCTTCCCATCTCGCGGATTTCGCTGACCCTCGTACGTACCAGCACGCCTTTGTCGGTAATCAGCATGATTTCATCATCAGCGTGGACCAGCGTCGCTGCAACGACCTTGCCATTGCGCTCGCTTTGCTGAATGGCGATCATGCCTTTGGTGCCGCGTCCATGCCGCGTGTATTCGGTAATCGAAGTGCGTTTTCCGTAGCCGTTCTGGGTGGCCGTCAGCACGCTTTGCTGCTCATCTTCGGCAACCAGCATGGCGATTACGTTTTGGCCTTCTTCGAGCATCATGCCGCGTACACCTCTGGCTGTACGTCCCATGGGACGCACATCGTTTTCATCAAAGCGCACCGCCTTGCCGCCATCAGAAAACAGCATGACATCGTGCTTGCCGTCGGTCAGGGCCGCGCCAATCAGGAAGTCTCCATCATCAAGATCAACAGCAATAATGCCAGCCTTGCGCGGATTGTTAAAGTCATCCAGCGGTGTCTTTTTCACTGTCCCCATGGAGGTGGACATGAACACATACTGATCTGCCGGGAAGGTACGTTTCTCACCTGTCAATGGCAGGACCACCGTTACCTTTTCGCCGTCCTGCAGTGGAAACATGTTGACGATGGGGCGCCCGCGAGAACCGCGAGAGCCGGCCGGCACTTCCCACACCTTGAGCCAGTAAAGTCGGCCACGATTGGAAAAGCACAGGATGTAGTCATGCGTATTGGCGATGAACAACTGGTCAACCCAATCGTCCTCTTTTGTTGCCGTTGCCTGCTTGCCGCGTCCGCCGCGCTTTTGCGCCCGGTATTCTGATAGTGGCTGGCTCTTGATATAACCGGTGTGCGACAGTGTTACCACCATATCGGTTGGTGTGATCAGGTCTTCAGTGCTCAGGTCAAAAGAGCTGTGCTCGATAAAGCTTCGCCGAGCGCCCAGCTTGGTCTGACCAAATTCCTGCCTGATACTCGCCAGCTCTTCTCCGATGATGACTGATACCCGCTCCGGTTTAGCCAGAATGTCCAGCAGGTCATCAATCTCGGCCATGACCTCTTTGTACTCGGCCACAATCTTGTCCTGCTCCAGCCCCGTCAGGCGCTGAAGGCGCATCTGCAAAATTTCCTGCGCCTGGGTTTCTGACAGTCGGTAGAGGCCGTCGCTGCCCATACCGTAAGCTTTTTCGAGGCCATCGGGACGGTAGTCGTCGGCGTTAACCACTCCGCCATCAGCACGCGTACGGGTCAGCATTTCGCGTACAAGGCTGCTGTCCCATGGACGAAGCATCAGCTCGGCCTTGGCCACTGGGGGAGTAGGCGCATTTCGAATAATGGCAATGAAATCATCGATGTTGGCTAGCGCCACCGCCAAACCTTCCAGTACATGACCACGCTCCCTGGCCTTGCGAAGCGTGTAAACCGTGCGGCGCGTGACCACTTCACGTCGATGCGACAGGAACACCTGAATAAGATCTTTCAGATTGCATAGCTTGGGCTGGCCGTTGATCAGAGCCACCATGTTGATGCCGAAGGTGTCTTGTAACTGCGTTTGCTTGTACAGATTGTTCAGGACAACCTCGGGCACTTCGCCGCGTTTCAGTTCAATTACCAGGCGCATCCCTGACTTGTCGCTCTCGTCCTGGATGTGGCTTATGCCTTCTATTTTTTTTTCATGCACCAGCTCAGCCATGCGCTCCTGTAGCGTCTTTTTGTTGACCTGATAGGGCAGTTCGTCGACGATGATGGATTGCCGCTGGCCCTTGTCGATATCTTCAAAATGGCATTTGGCGCGCATGACCACCTTACCGCGCCCGGTACGGTAGCCATCCTTCACGCCATTGATGCCATAAATAATGCCGGCCGTCGGAAAGTCTGGCGCAGGAATGATTTCCATCAGCTCGTCAATTGAAGCTTCCGGATTTTTCAGCAGGTGCGAGCAGGCGTCTACCACTTCGTTGAGGTTGTGCGGCGGAATGTTGGTCGCCATCCCGACAGCAATGCCGGACGAGCCGTTAACCAGCAGGTTCGGGAACCTTGCCGGCATCACCAGCGGCTCGTGTTCGCTACCGTCGTAGTTGGGGCCGAAGTCCACGGTTTCCTTGTCCAGGTCGGCAAGCAGCTCATGCGCAATCTTGGACATGCGGATCTCGGTGTAGCGCATTGCCGCAGCGTTATCACCGTCGACAGAACCGAAATTTCCCTGACCATCAACCAGCATGTGACGCAGTGAAAAATCCTGCGCCATACGCACTATGGTTTCGTAAACCGCGCTGTCACCATGCGGGTGATACTTGCCTATCACGTCGCCCACAATACGCGCTGATTTCTTGTAGGGCCGGTTCCAGTCGTTGTTAAGTTCATGCATTGCAAACAGAACCCGCCTGTGCACCGGCTTAAGTCCGTCCCTGGCATCGGGCAGGGCGCGACCCACGATCACGCTCATCGCATAGTCGAGGTAGCTGCGCCGCATTTCTTCTTCAAGACTGATGGGCAGGGTTTCTTTGGCGAACTGGGTCATGGGGGGGCCTGAATTGGAAATTGTCGCTCTCCGTGCAGAGTCGATTTGCGATTTTAAGGCCTGAGTTTAAGGTCTTGCATTGTGGCGGGGTAGCAACAAAGGTTAAAGAATCTCCAGTCAGTGTCAGACGAAGCCGATACCGGGCTTGTACCCCCAAACAGCTGTGGCACAATTACTGTAACGCTTTGAGTGATGGTCATTCACGGCGTATAACTTATTAATCGCAGCCAGTCTGCGGCTTTTCTCTAGAGGAGAACCATGAAGAAACTCAACAAAGTGGCAATGTTGTTTGCTTCCGCAGCGCTTGCTACCGCCGCTGGTGCACAAACAATCGACAACTGGAAAAACGGTAACGGCGAGCTCGTGTGGAAAAACGGCACGAACGAACTGTGCTGGCGCGATGCAAACTGGACACCTGCAACGGCAGCCCCTGGTTGCGACGGTGCCATCAAGCCTGTTGTGGCCCCACCACCACCACCTCCTCCTCCTGTTGTCGTCGCCCCGCCTGCTGTAGTGGCACCTAGACAGGCAGTGGTACCACCACCTGCGCCGGTTGCTCCTCCTGCTGCCACCAAAGTTACCTACGCAGCAGACGCGTTCTTTGACTTTAACAAATCCGTGATCAAGCCAGAAGGCAAAGCCAAGCTGGATGATCTGATTGGTAAGATCCAGGGCATTAACCTGGAAGTTATCATCGCTGTCGGTCACACTGACGCCGTCGGTGGTGATGCATACAATCAGAAGCTGTCGGTCAGCCGTTCTGAAGCAGTCAAGGCCTATCTTGTGTCCAAAGGCATTGAGAAAAACCGTGTTTACACGGAAGGCAAGGGCGAGAAACAGCCAGTTGCTGACAACAAGACCGCCGAAGGCCGTGCTAAAAACCGTCGCGTTGAAATCGAAGTCGTTGGTACACGCGCCAACAAGTAATCCCTAGGGACCGCTTGAAAAAACCGCGCTACGGCGCGGTTTTTTTATGTCCGGGCCATAATCAGGCCATGCCAACTACTACCAACTTTGATCCCGCTGAACTTGCTAAATTTTCCGACCTGGCACACCGCTGGTGGGATACTGAAAGCGAGTTTCGCCCACTGCACCAGATTAACCCGCTTCGGCTGGCCTGGATTGAAAATCTTGCCCCATTGAAAGGCCAACGCGTTCTTGACGTTGGTTGTGGCGGCGGCATTCTGGCAGATGCCATGGCCCGTAAAGGGGCAAATGTGCTGGGCATTGATCTGGCAACCAAGGCGCTAAAGGTCGCGCAGCTTCATGCACTTGAAGCCCAGACCGAAGGTGTCGAGTATCAGGAAATCAGTGCAGAAGCCCTTGCAGCAGAGCAACCCGGCAGCTTTGACATCGTGACATGCATGGAAATGCTTGAGCATGTACCCGACCCTTCTTTGGTCGTGAAGGCTTGCGCAGCGCTTGTCAAACCTGGCGGGCATGTGTTTTTTTCCACAATCAACCGCAACGCCAAGGCTTTTTTGTTTGCCATCGTTGGGGCTGAATACGTCTTGAGGCTGCTTCCGCGTGGCACACATGAATATGCCAAACTGATCAAGCCAAGTGAACTGGCTGGGTTCTGCCGTGCCAGCGAACTTGATTTGCTGCAAACCAAAGGCCTGCAGTACAACCCCCTGACGCGTCACTACTGGCTTGATGCTGATACCAGCGTCAACTACATGTTTGCCACATCCAAAACCTGAACGCGATAAAGCTCAGCGTTCTTTTGTGCTGTATTCCAATCCCTGCTCATGTTTAAAAATATCGACGCCGTGCTGTTTGACTTAGACGGAACCCTGATTGACAGTGCCCCCGACCTCGGCGCGGCGGCAGACAAAATGCGGACTGACCGCGGGCTGCCATCGCTACCCCTTGAGCAGTACCGGCCCATGGCCGGTGCCGGTGCGCGCGGAATGATTGGCATCGCTTTTGGTCTCAAACCAGAGGACGATGGGTTTGCGGCTTTAAAAGAAGAGTTTTTCACCAATTACGAAGCCTGCATGACTGAGCGCACTTATGCCTTTGAGGGCGTTGCGGAGTTGATTGCGCGCATCGGTCAGGCTGGTCTTAAATGGGGTGTCGTGACGAACAAGTCAGCACGCTTTACGGTGCCGCTGACACGGGCCATGCCGCTTTTCGACACCGCCCAAACCATCGTCAGTGGCGACACCACGCCGCACGCAAAACCCCACCCTGAACCGCTGTTTGAAGCCGCACGCCAGTTGGGCATTGCACCTGAGCGCTGTGCTTACGTTGGCGACGACGAGCGCGACATTGTGGCGGGTCGCGCCGCCGGCATGCCGACTGTGGCTGCTGCCTACGGTTACCTCGGCGCAACGGCAGCCACCGAAGGCTGGAATGCCGATGCCACAATCGTTTCACCGGTCGGCCTCTTGAAATTGCTGAGGATGGCTTAAACTATACCCTTGGGGCTGCATTGGTTTCGACGTGGGTTCGGACGCGGTGTGGTGCATGTCGAGCTGAGTGTGCTCGTAAAACTGATTCAAACAAACTAACTGCAAACGACGAACGTTTCGCACTCGCTGCTTAATTGCCAGTGAGCTTT
>JANOCP010000118.1:0-11082 GCA_031412235.1 Polaromonas sp. | reverse complement strand
CCAGTGGCTCAACCACATGGTTTTCGGGTTTGATGCGGCTCAGCGCAGGCGCGCTTGAAGCCCTGGCATCCAAAAACACCCTGCGCGCCACACCGCTGCAGATTGAAACCCCAACCTCTCTCGTCGGCGTGCGCGGAACCGAATTTCGGGTTGCGTTTGACGACCCGGCAAAACAAAGCGCGCGCGCAGAGGTCATTGAAGGCAAGGTGAGAGCCGACAATCCGGCCCAGCAAAGCGGTGCCGACCTGCCCATGGGCACAGGCGCGGTCGTCAAGCCCACTGAAAAAGAAGTCAGGGTTGTGACCTTGCTGCCAGCGCCTGATCTGGCGGCCATTCCCGCCGAAGTACGCAAACCCGTGGGCAGCTGGCCCATGCCGGTGCTGGCAGGCGCATCAGGCTACCGGGTACAGGTGTCCAGCGACGAGCAGTTTGACAAAATCGTGCGCGACCTCAAGGTCACGACCGCCAGCGTTGAGCTGGCCAGCCTGGCCAGTGGCAACTGGTTTGCACGGGTGCGCGGCATTGACGCGGTGGGCCTGGAAGGCTTTAACAGCGTCAAGCTGATTGCCGTCAGGGATGCATTACCGACCGAATGGCGCGTGAGCTATTCCAGCCTCAGCCTGGTCGACGGAAAAACCTCGCTGACCTGGGTCGGTCAGCAGTTCAATGGCGAACCGCTGGTGGCCAGCAGCTACTCGGCGCTGGTGGCGCGTGACGCGGCGCTGTCGCAGGTGGTTCTGAATGCCGAGGGCACCACACCGCGTCTTGACCTGGGTGATCTGAAACCCGGCATTTACTACGTGCGACTGCGCAGCAAGCTGGCACAGGGCGGCACGCTGGACAGCGAGCTTTACAGGCTTGAGATTTCCGGCAACTGGGGCATTAGCGTGTTTGACCAGACCTCTGCATTGCAATCAGTTCGTTGACCTGCAAAGCTGGCAAGTAGATAGTGGTAAGTGGCAAGTGGGAAATCTCACTCACCACTCACCACTCACCAATCACCACTTACCACTTACCACTTACCACTTACCACTTACCGCTCACTTGCCCATCAACTGATTGAGTTTTTCAGCCTCAAAGGTTTCCAGCAGCGCGGCATCTTTGGGAACGCAGTCGCGGGTCAATGTGGTTTGTGTCTGGGAAAGCTTTTCAATCGCTTGCCAAAGCAGAGCAATCTGGTGCTCTTGCGACGATGCGTTGTCAATCAGCCCCTTCATGGCCTGCGACAACGGGTCGTCTTCAAGGGTTATGCCATAAGCTGCAAATTTGTTTTGCGCGGTGGTGACGTCAGCGCTTTCGCCCACTTTTGACGGGATGATGCGCGCCGGAATGCCGACCGCCGTTGCGCCCGCAGGTACCGGTTTGATGACGACGGCGTTGCTGCCAATCTTGGCGCCATCGCCAACGATAAAACCGCCCAGTACCTTGGCGCCCGCGCTAACCACCACATTTTTTCCCAATGTGGGGTGCCGCTTTTCCCCTTTGTAAAGCGAGGTACCGCCCAGCGTGACGCCCTGATAAATCGTGCAGCCGTCACCGATTTCAGCGGTTTCACCGACGACAACGCCCATTGCATGGTCAAAAAACACGCGCTCGCCGATTTTTGCGCCGGGGTGAATCTCAATTCCGGTAAAAAACCTGCCCAGATGCGAAATAAAACGCCCCAGTAACTTGAAGCCGTGCGTCCAGCACCAATGGGCGCGGCGATGCAGCACCAGCGCATGCAGGCCGGGGTAGCAGGTCAGCACTTCCCAGGTGGTACGGGCAGCGGGGTCGCGGTCGAGGATGCAATGAATGTCGGATTTGAGTCGGGAAAACATGGGGCAAGTCTAATAGGCTGGCGATTTAGCTGCCGAACGGCATGATCTGCATTGGGCGGCGAAGATACCACTACGGGTACAACAGCCACAGGCAGAGCTTGCACAAATCACTTAAAGTGCGATAGTCGCTGATTTATAAAGCGGGTTGCGCGCTACAAAGACCTTTGTCAGGCACCACGCCGTGCAATGACAACTACAAAACAGGGAGTTTTATGGACATTCAACAGCCCCAATCGCAAAAATGGAGCCACATGGAAGTCGCCGTGTTGCTGACTTCACATACCGCCCTGACAGAGTTGAGTGTTTACGATGCGGTGAAAATTGCCACGCTGATGTACACCCGTCCGGTCAAAAAGGGCGACGTACTGATGCAGGAGGGCACCAGCAGCAACAATCACATGCTGCTGATACTGCGCGGCGAGTGCGTTGTAGAAAACGAGTCCATGAAAAAGGCCGATTCGCTGGTATTGAGCGTCGTCGGAGCAGGCCATATGATTGGCGAAATGGGTGTGTTTGACGGGGAGCCGCGCTCGGCAACCTGCAAGGCCTTCACAGACATGGAGGTCGCCGTGCTCGACAAGGAAGCCCTGACAAAGCTCATAGCGCAGGAACCTGCCATTGGCTGCAAGTTGCTGGCGGCACTGCTGCACCGCACATCGGGGCGCCTGCGTGCCACCAACAAAAAGCTGCGTTTGTTGGCCCAGGTCACGCGCACGCTGGAGCGCGAAATAGAAACGCTGACCAAGCCGAAGCCATCAGCCCAACCGGCGCCGTTTACCGGCAATCCGCTGATGTCGTGAGGCTATGGATGGTCAGCCGCAGTTGCCGGGGCGTTTTTTTGCATCGCCTTGGCCACGCCGCGCAAAATGTGGATTTCTTCGGCACTGAGCTGGGCGCGATTGAACAGCTGGTTGAGCCGGGGCATGAGTTTTTTAGGCGAGGCGGGGTCTAGAAAGCCGATGTCAGCAAGCGCTTTTTCCCAATGGGCCAGCATGCCCGCCACCTCTGCCGCATCCGCCATCTTTCGCTCTGGCGTTGCAGATTCAACCGCAAACCCACCCAGGGCTTCACGCCAGTCATAGGCAATAAGCTGCACGGCTGCAGCCAGATTGAGCGAGCCAAATTTAGGGTCGGTCGGAATACTCAGCGCCACATGGCAGCGGTACACATCTTCGTTTTGCATGCCAAAGCGCTCAGAGCCGAACAAAAAGGCCACGCCATCAGGTTGCGAACCGCTTTTATGCATCAAATCAGGCTCTGGCCCAATACTTTCGGCTATACTCTGCTCTGATTTTGATAGCATACTGGAAAAGTGCACGCGCGGCGCAAGTGTGGGTGGGCCAAAGTCCCGCGGCGTCATGGCTGTGGCGCACAGGTGCGTCATGCCGTCTAGGGCTTCGTCCAGCGTGGCGACGATGCGGGCATTGTTCAGCACGTCGAGCGCACCGCTGGCGCGCTGTATGGTTTCTTCACGCCGCAGCACGTTGGCCCAGCGCGGGGCTACCAGTACCAGGTCGTCAAAACCCATGACTTTCATGGCTCTGGCGGCAGCGCCTACATTGCCTGCGTGGCTGGTGTTGATCAGGATAAAACGGGTTTTCATTCGGTAAATCAGGGCAAAGTCAAGGCGATGGTGAGGGCAGAAGGAGCCGACCCGTTAAAATGCACACATTGTCGCTGTCCCGGTTACCGGGCCACAGTCCCCCGCTTTTGTCGGATGCTCTTTCTTATCATTCATGTCCACCAATCTACACCCCATGCTCAACGTGGCCATCAAGGCCGCGCGCTCTGCTGGCGCCATCATCAACCGTGCTGCACTCGACGTTGAAGCGGTTCGCGTATCCGTCAAGCAGACCAATGATTTTGTCACCGAGGTCGATCAAAAGGCCGAAGAAACCATTATCGAAACCCTGCTGACTGCCTACCCTACGCACGGCATCCTGGCTGAAGAGTCGGGCAGCGAGCATGGCGCCAAAGACTCAGAGTTTGTGTGGATCATCGACCCGCTGGACGGCACCACCAACTTCATTCACGGCTTTCCGGTGTATTGCGTCAGCATCGCGCTGGCCGTCAGGGGCAAGGTTGAGCAAGCCGTGGTGTATGACCCCACCCGTAACGATATTTTTTGCGCCACCAAGGGCCGCGGTGCCTACATGAACGACCGCCGCATCCGCGTGGCCAAGCGCACACGCCTGCAGGAATGCCTGATTTCCACCGGCTTCCCCTACCGCCCTGGCGACAAGCTCCAAAGCTATCTGAAGATGCTCGGCGAAGTCATGAGTCAGTGCGCTGGCGTGCGCCGCCCGGGTGCAGCAGCGCTTGATCTGGCCTATGTGGCGGCTGGATTTACCGATGGATTTTTTGAAACTGGCCTGCAGCCCTGGGACGTGGCAGCGGGTTCACTGCTGGTCACAGAAGCAGGCGGCCTGATTGGCAACTTCACCGGCGAGTCCGAGTTTCTGCATGAGAACGAATGCGTTGCCGCCAATCCGCGCATTTACGGCCAGATGGTGACGACGCTTGCCCCCTACAGCAAATTCGCCGGCACGCAAGGCAAAGCCAAAGCACGCGTTGCCAAAGCCGCCGCAACAGGCGCCGACGGACACGCTGACACTGCTGCTGACGACACCGTTGCGGCAGCTTTTACAGCAGCAACTGAAAAAGCCACCCTGACCGCGCAAGGTGCAAAAGCCAAACGTATCAAGGCTGCAAACGCAGCCAGGCCCGCCGAAGTAGCACCAGACGCGCCCTTCTAGAAGCTTCCGGGATCACAGTCGGACGCTGCCTGCCGTCCGCCTGTAGCATAGGCAACATCGATTCAACGCTGAACTTTGTGGACTCTTGTGGACATCTCCCGGCAAACCATTGCAGTCATAGGGCTTGGCTACGTTGGCTTGCCGCTGGCAGTTGAGTTTGGAAAGTCCAGGCCGGTACTGGGCTTTGACACCCACGCCACGCGAATCGAACAGCTGCGCACAGGGCTGGACAACACCCTTGAACTCGGTGCCCCGCAATTGCATGAAGCCAATCATGTGCACTACAGCAATGACGTTGCCGACCTGAGCGGCTGCGGGGTGTTTATCGTTGCCGTGCCCACGCCGGTAGACCATCTGAACCGGCCCGACCTTGCCCCACTGATCGAAGCCAGCCAAAGCATAGCCCGCGCCATGAAGCCAGGCGCAGTGGTGATTTATGAGTCCACCGTGTACCCCGGCTGCACCGAAGAAGTCTGCGTGCCGATACTTGAAGCGTTTTCTGGCATGCAGTTCAACAAGGACTTTTTCTGTGGCTATAGCCCGGAGCGAATCGTTCCTGGCGACAGGGTCAACACGCTCACACGCATCAAAAAGGTCACCAGTGGCTCTACCACCGAGGCGGCCCGGGCCATAGACGCGCTGTATGCGAGCATCATCACGGCGGGGACTTTTCCGGTGGCCAGCATCCGCGTCGCTGAAGCTGCAAAAGTGCTTGAAAACACTCAGCGGGACCTGAACATCGCCCTCATCAATGAATGCTCGATCATGTTTGAAAAAATGGGCATTGACACGATGGATGTGCTCGAAGCGGCTGGCAGCAAGTGGAACTTTCTGCCCTTTCGCCCCGGCCTTGTAGGCGGGCATTGCATAGGCGTCGACCCCTATTACCTGAGCCACAAAGCGCAACAAATGGGCTGTCAGCCGCAAACCATTCTGGCGGGCCGCCGCGTCAATGAGGACATGGCCCGCTACGCCGCGCATGAGCTGATCAAACGCATGCTGGCCAACGGCATGGACATCACCTGCTGCACGGTTGGCGTGCTGGGCCTGACAGCCAAAGAGAACTGTCCTGATATTCGTAACAGCAAGGCAGTTGACCTGGTGCGCGCACTGTTAGCCCGCGGCATTGCCGTGCAGCTTGCCGACCCAATGGCGGATGCCGACGAATTCAGCCGCCAGTACGGCTTGAGCCTGGGTGAAATCAGCGCCAAAAACCCGGTCGATGCGCTGGTCATAGCCGTCGCGCATGCGCAGTACCGGCTAATGACGCCCGACTACATCCGCGCCTTGTGCAAACCCGGCACATGTGAAGAGCCCGCCAGGCCCGTCGTCGCAGACCTGAAAAGCCTTTACGACAGGCATGCCCTCGCCGCGCTGGGCTTGACGGTCTTTCGTCTTTAAAAGCTCAAGATTTCCCAAACTTCGCCTGGCCCAACTTCGCGAAGCAAAAAAACCCGAAGCCCTTTTTTTACGGGACTTTAAAGCTATTTTTTTAGTAGCAAACCAAATTCCTCTCGGGCGTTTAGCTGTAACTCAGGGTAAACACTTTTACTCAATCTAGAGAGTGTGTACGTTAGCGCACAGACCAGCTTCCCTACTAAGAACACGATGAATTATCCTAATCCAGGACGCAACCTCAGGGAGTTTTTTATGCCTGTTCAAAGTTATGCCAAGTGGGTTTTTTCGGCACTTGCACTTGCTGGCGTCAACGCCAATGCTCCAGCACTGGCGGCCACGGCGACGGGCGTCCTGCCAGTTAGCGCCATCGTTGCCAACGTCTGCATCGTTGCTGCAACCCCGATTGTTTTTGGAACTTATACCCAGGCCGCCATCGACACTACCACCGCACTTATCACCGTTACCTGTACGCCCGGTGTAGGCGCCTATACCGTGGGCCTCGATGCCGGGGCCAATGGCGCCAGCACCGCAGACCGCAAGGTCGCGTTTGCGGGCAACACGCTGAACTACGGCCTTTACCGCAATATCGCCCGTACCCTGAACTGGGGCGACACCACCGGCGCAGGAGCCGACGTGGTGCCTTCATCAGACGCGGCCACCGCTGCGCTGGGTGTCAGCACCTTCAATGTCTACGGGAAGCTGCCGGGCGGCCAGATGGTCGCCGGGCTGGGTGCCGCTCTGGGCATCGGCACTTACGTTGACACCGTACAGATCACGGTCAACTACTGACCGCACGGTTGAGCGGTGAGAAACATGCTGCTGAGATGGCTGGCCAGACTCGGCCCGCTGATGGTGGTGTGCGCGGCGGGTGCCACCACGATTCCGCTTGCGGTTTCGCCGGTCAATGTCCGGCTTGATCCCGGATCGGAGTACGCCACTGTTGAGGTGAGCAACCGTGGCGACTCGGCCACTGGCATCGAAATCGACATGCGGCACGTGCTGTGGGTAGATGGCCAGGAGCAGACCGAAGCGACAAAGGACTTCATCGTGTCACCACCATCGTTTCGGCTGCAGCCCGGCAAGAACCGACTGGTGCGCTTTAAGTATTCAGGGCCCCGCGGCGACATGGAAGGCATGTACCGCATGTTCATACGCCAGTTGCCCGAACGCAGCACTGGCGGCGAGGTCAGCATGGTGTTCAACATCGGTGTGCCTGTGTTTATCTCGCCCATGCTGGCAAGGCCGGCGCTGGCTTTGACCCGGAACAGTCCGGCAGAGCTGCGCAACACCGGCAATGTGTCGCTCAACCTCGGACAAATCGAAGGCCTGGGCTGCCCTGAATCCACCGTGGCAACACTGCGGCGGCGGCTGGCACCAGGCCAGAAGCTGGCACTTCAGCCGGGGTTGTCAACGTGCGCCAGCGGCGTTCAGACGGAACGCGGGCTGATCCTGCTGTCAGCGCCATGACCGGCGATTTGTTACGGGGTTTGTAAGACATGAATGCCGTTACAGGCAGCTTTTCCGATACCCGTGGGGTACGGACAGTCCGGATACGGGTTCGCGGCAGCGCGTTGGCCGTGCTTGGCACGCTGGCCGGGCCCTACGCCTTCGCCACAGACTGCCGTGAGCTAGGCCTTTCGCCTGAATCGGGCGCGGTATTGCAACTGCGTGAAGCCGGACAGGAGGACAGATCAGCAACAACCTACCGCGACGTCGCCCGCGGCGCCTGGTTTGTACCGCTTCAGAGCCAGAACATCGGCGATGGCCAGACACGTCGCCCCGGCTGCATGATCGACGGCGTGGCCTACCGCAAGCTCGCCGGAGGCGACCCGGCGCTGTACCCTGACACCGAAAACGACGTACTGACGTTTCTGGACCCCAGCCTTGCCACCGGCGTCATCGATGCGCGCAAGGTACCCTTGATGCCGCAGGGCCAGTCACTTGACAGCGCCGGCGTGAATTACCAGCTCGGCCTCAACTATTCGTCCGGCGCCAGAGGCTCGGCTCGGCGCTACAGGCCCAGCGTCTACGGCGACTTCTACAGCCGCATGCATGACTGGTACTTTCGCACCAACCTCGCGTGGAACGGCAACGGGCGGGTGACACGCTATGAAAGCTATGCACTCAGGGAGTGGCTGGACACCGGCACCTACCTGCGTATCGGCGACTCCGTCAGCGGGCCCACGCCTCTGGGCGAGGCCCTGCAGTTTGCAGGCGTCTCCTGGGGAACCGACCGCACCCTGCGCCCCGGTGACTACACACCCGTGCTGCCCACGCTACGCAGCGGCAATGCCATCGCTGGCCCCATGGAAGTGTTCATCAACGACACACTGCAGTTTCAGAAGACCGTGCAAAACGGCGTATACGACCTGCGCAACCTGCCAGCGCAGCAGGGCTTCAACAGTTACTCGGTCCGCACGCTTGATGCGCTCGGTAATCCGGTGACGGTGCTGCGCGAAATCTATCTTCCCGACTCCCTGCTGCCGCCCGGCATTGCGGCCTGGCGCGTAGATGCCGGCTTGCAACGCGAGAACTTTCTTGGCAGCAACGCCCAGTATGGCCCGGCGCTGGTATCTGGCAGTTACGCCAGGGGCCTGACCCACGACCTGACC
Organism: Polaromonas sp.; assembly: GCA_031412235.1. Classification (GTDB taxonomy): domain Bacteria; phylum Pseudomonadota; class Gammaproteobacteria; order Burkholderiales; family Burkholderiaceae_C; genus Polaromonas. The sequence goes on along the minus strand of JANOCP010000118.1, from coordinate 2,496 downwards.
CTGGGCGCGCGCGGGCTGGTCAGCAAGGCCGGCAGCATCCTGTCTGCCGAGTACGACCAGCGCATGAATGATCTCTGGAGCGGTCACCTGGCCGTCATCACCGCGCGCAACACCGTGCAACAAGGCGAAGCGCTGCTGGGGCGGCTGGACGGCGGAAGCCGCTGGTGGCGCGTGCTGGCGGAGTGGACACGCGCCTTCCGGCCCCTGCCCGGCCTGGGCAGCCGGCCCGCGCTGGAGTCGCAACGCCTGCTGCGCGCCCAGCTCAACGCCGTGGCGGGCTGGACGCTGGGCATGACCCTGGTGCAATCGGTGCGCGAAATCACCGGGGTGGAGGCCGTTACATCAGTCAACGCCACTACGCGCGTTCCCGATAGCGCCGCCAGCGTGACCCTTGGCGTGACCCGCACACGCTTTTTGAATACCTCTCAAAACAGCCTGCTGGTGTCTGTGTTCCTGCCACTGGCACCCGATGAGCACAAGCGTAACCAGTCCGTCTACCTGAGCGCCAACAGCGGTGAGGGCTATTCGCTGGGTCGGGCCCAGTACACCAACAGCGGTAACTCGGCGCTGGAGTCGAGCTGGAGCGTGGGCTCCACCTACGATGCACGCGGTGGGCAGTCTGCGCTGGACGGCTATTGGACCCGCAGCTTCGACAAGGTCGACCTCATGGCCAGCGGCCGTAGCGGGCGCAACGCTAGCAGCCTTCAGTTGTCGCTTGACAGCGGGCTGCTGTTTACCGGAGGCGCGATGTACACCACGCGGCCGATACGCGGCGCATTTGCCATGGTGTCGACCAGCGAGCCGGGGGTTGGCGTCGCCTACGAGAACCGCCCTGTCGGCGTCACCGATGCCAGGGGAATGCTGCTGGTACCCGACCTGCGCGCATTCGAGATCAACCGCCTGAGCGTGGACCCGACAACCTGGCCGATCCAGTGGACCTCTGCTGATATCGAGCAGAAAGTGGTGCCGCCCAGAGGCGGCGGCGTACTGGTGTCGTTCAGGATCAACGCCGCCTCCTGGCCGGCCGACAGCATGGCCAGGCCACTGGCGCCGGGCGGACGGCCCTACCCGGCTGGCACCGCGGTGTATGCCTCAGTCAACGGCGATACGCGGGAGGCGGTGATTGACCGTGAGGGACGTGTCTGGATCGGCGACTTGTTGCCCGCGTCAGGCTTCACCATTACCCTGGACGGCAAGCGCTGCGACTTCGCCATGCCGTCGGTCGAAGCAGGCGCTCCTACAGCGACACTTTCAGCCCAACATTGCCTGGACGCCCCATGATGAAACCAGTCCCCCGACTGCTGCGTGGTACGCCATTGCGCACGCGGTGCTTTTACCGGCTGCTGGCTGCATGGGCCACCGGGCTCTACCTGCTGCTGGGCAGCGCATCGGCCTCCGCCCAGGTCTGCACCATGTTGGCCACACCGCCGACGTTTGTGAGCTACAACGCCGCCAACCCCGACAAAAAAGTCAACGGCCTGATCACCGTAACCTGCGTGACCGTGTTGCCTGCAAGCTTCTCCTACACCGTCAAGCTCGGCCTGAGCGGATTTGCCCAGCTCAGCCAGCGCCGCATGAGCAATGGCGCTGGCGGCTACCTGAACTACAACGTGTATTGCGACAGCGCTTATGGGGTGCCCTGGGTTGACGGCGTTGGCGCAAGCTGTTTGGGAAGCGGCGGCGCCAGCGGTTTTCTCGGCTCTCTGGTCACGCCTTTCACCGTGTTCGGCAAAATCCCGTCCGGCCAGTTCATCGCCTCTGGCAACTACAACGACAGCATCACAATCGAAGTGTTGTATTGAGGCAAGGTTCAAAGCCAGGTCGAAAAGTTCAGGACTGATCGCCAATCCCGACCCCAGACTGCCTTCGGATACCAAATCACCGCCTGGCCCAACAAGTACGGTCATTGATAGCTTCTAATTTAATAGCGTTTTCCTTGCCCTTAAACAAGCTTTCGTGCAAGGGGTACGAGTAATCCGGCCTGGCAGCCAGCAGTCGCATGCCCCAATCGGCATTGATAATGCTCCTTTCGTAACGCAGAGACCACCCTCCCAAGAGCATGAGCAACCCCTCCCGGCCAGCTACCAAAGACACTCCTCCGGCCAAACTGCTCGAGGGCCACACGCCCATGATGCGGCAGTACCTTGGCATCAAGGCGGATTACCCCGATACGCTGGTTCTCTACCGCATGGGGGACTTTTATGAGGTGTTTTTTGCGGATGCCGAGAAGGCCTCGCGTCTGCTGGACATCACGCTGACAAAACGCGGGGCGACGAACGGCGAGCCGATTCCCATGGCGGGGGTGCCTTTTCATTCGCTTGAAGGCTATCTGGCCAAACTCATCAAGCTTGGCGAGTCGGTGGCGATTTGTGAGCAGGTGGGCGACGTGGCTACGAGCAAGGGACCAGTTGAACGCAAAGTGGTGCGGGTGGTTACGCCGGGTACGCTGCTTGACCCCGAGCTGCTGAGCGACAAGACCGAATCGATTTTGCTGGC
>JANOCP010000117.1:0-12614 GCA_031412235.1 Polaromonas sp. | reverse complement strand
TCATAAAATTCCACCTACTTATTTTTCGTTCATTCACGCGCTACGCTAAAGACCGCAAATCCATCGATACCCGCAGGCATTCAGTTTGGTTGCAGTGGCCGCCAGAGGACCGAAAAGCCCTCGATTATAGCAATTTACCCCGTCGACTCAAAATTTCCCGGCAAATTGGCCAGAAATGCCTCATCAATGGCAGTCAAATAGCGGTTCAACCGGGCTTGCTTTATCAGTTCAGGGCGCTGTTTCTGCGTCAGCGCCAGTCGCTGCTCGCGCCTGAAACGCTCAATATGCGCATGGTTGCCGGACATTAGCGCCGGGGGAACGGCCTGCCCCTGCCAGACCTCAGGCCGCGTGTAGTGCGGGCAGTCAAGCAGGCCATCCAGCGCCGGGTTAAAGCTGTCCAGTTGATGACTGCCTTCATCATTCAACACGCCGGGCTGCAAGCGTGCAACCGCATCGAGCAAGGCCATGGCGGCAATCTCACCGCCTGACAACACAAAATCGCCAAGGCTGATCTGATGCGTTACGTGGCGATCGATAAAACGCTGGTCAAGACCTTCGTAGCGCCCGCATACCAGCACTGCGCCATTACTGGCCGACCAGGCTTCGACGCCTGAGTGGTTCAACGCCACGCCAACAGGGGAAAAAAGTACGACGGGTACCTTGGCAAGCGCAGATTCACCGCAAATAGCACGGTCCGCTTGGATGTTTTCAAGGCAAACGCTCAAAGGCTCGGCGAGCATCACCATGCCGGGACCTCCGCCAAAAGGCCGGTCATCTACGCGGCGATAGTTACCATCGGCAAAGTCGCGCGTGTTCCAGAGCTTGACCTCTACCAGACCCGATTCGAAAGCACGACGCGTCACACCACTGATCAGGAAAGGCGCGAAAAGCTCAGGGAAAAGAGTGATGACATCAAAGCGCATAAGAGCATCCTAATGCAGCTTAAATCCCGGACTTTCGGGCTTCAGTAATCAGCTTGCCAGTCAACCGTAATACGTTCACCCGCAATGTCAACCGAGTCAACATAAACCGCGACGAAGGGAATCATGCGTTCGCCCAACACGCTGGTACCGTCTTCCTGTGCCTGTGCGTATTCAACACACAATACCGAGTGCGGGCCTGTGGCCATCAAATCGCGCACGCAACCCAAGGCTACTCCCTCACGATTGACGACGTTCAGGCCAATCAGGTCCACCCAGTAGTACTCATCTTTGGAAGCCGCCGGAAAACTGCTTCGTGCAAGAAAAATGCGGCAACCGCGGAGTGCCTCGGCATCGTTTCGGTCATCAAGACCCGCGATTTTGGCAACCACTGAATCGGAATGGGTTTTTGCCTCGTCAACACTTATGGCTACAGTGCCAGAAAAAGCATTGAAGCCCGGACGGAATTTGGCGTCAGGGGCTTGCAATAACCAGGATTTTGCCGAGAACAGGGCCTCGGGATGGGTACTGTGGGGCAGGATTTTCAGCCAGCCCTTGACACCCCAGGCATCCAGAATGCGCCCAACTTCTATTGCATCATCAGGCAGGCCTGACGGCTTTAAGCTGAGCGACATCCGGAAACCTGAACTCAGGCTGCCTTGGCAGCAGCAGCAGCGCCCTGCTTGATCAGGCGCTCAACGGTTGGGGACGCCTGGGCGCCAACACCAACCCAGTGGGTCAAACGGTCTTGCATGATGCGCAGACCTTCTTCGCCACCTTTTGCAATCGGGTTGTAAAAACCAATGCGCTCGATGAAACGGCCATCGCGGCGAACGCGTTTGTCAGCCACAACAATATTGAAAAAAGGACGGTGCTTTGAACCGCCGCGTGCAAGTCGGATGACGACCATGATTTATCCTAGGGTGGTGGAGCGTGAAACAAACGAAAATATTGTTTACACACCCCAGAAGTTTGTTGCAGCGATTGAGATACACGACCCCATTGTCATGTCTCACCCGGTCAGCGAAATCCTGCAAAGCCTGCGATTATAGCCCGCCTGCGTACCATATCCAAAAACAACCTTTCCAACCGCCATGCCCCTCATCAGATCCAGCCGCGACGGCGACATCCCGGCCATCACCGCCATTTACGCACACCATGTGCTGCACGGAACCGGCACCTTTGAAACCGACCCCCCGAGCGTGGCCGACATGACCACCCGCCGCGCGGATGTACTTTCTAAAGGCCTTCCTTATCTGGTAGCTGAAGACGACGGCAAGGTCGTCGGTTTTGCCTACGGCAACTGGTTCAAGCCCCGGCCAGCCTATCGCTATTCGGTTGAAGATTCGATTTATCTGGCCCCGGATTTGCATCGCAAAGGGCTGGGCCGGGCCCTGCTAACCGAGCTGCTGGCACATTGTGAAGGCGCAGGCATACGCAAGATGATGGCCATTATTGGGGATTCTGCAAACGCGGGTTCTGTGGGTGTGCACCTGGCGCTGGGTTTTGAGCACGTCGGCAAAATCGAAGCCTGCGGCTGGAAGTTTGGTGCCTGGCGCGACATCGTCATCATGCAAAAAACCCTGGGATTAGGTGATACCCAGCCCCCGCTTGAAGCCAGCGCCGCATAATCCCGGCATGCCATCGAACATCGCCACTACCCACACCGCCAAAAACAAAACAGCAGCCGCGTGGCTCGCTTTTATTTTCGGTCAGCTGGGCATACACCGTCTCTACCTGTTCGGCATGAAGGACAGATGGGCCTGGGTACACCCCATAGTCGCGGCAATGGGCTGGTGGGGTGTTATGCGGGTACGGCAATATGGCCAAGACGACCAACTGGCCTGGCTATTGATTCCGCTGCTTGGCTTCACGCTGGCAGCAAGCGCAATTACAGCGATTTATTACGGCTTGATGCCCACTGAAAAATGGAACCTGCAATTCAACTCCGGCTTGCCTGACACCACAGCAGGAAATACCAACTGGCTGACAATTGGTGCAGTCGTTTTTGCGCTGCTATTTGGCAGTGTTGCACTGATGTCCAGCATAGCTTTCAGCTTTCAGCGCTATTTTGAATACCAGGTTGAAGAAGCGCGCAAGATATCTCAGTAAACGGTTTCACAGCGCAAACCGAGTACCTTTCCTGACCGAACATACAGCCAAGCCTTCCGATTGCCTGACCTGGCAGTGACAAAAAGCTAAAAGCTCGTCTGCAAACCGACCTTCAAACTGCGTCCCGGTAAGGGCGCGTTCGGAAACACCGTCGTGGTCAGCACAGATGTTGCGCTGTAGGCCAGCTGATTGGTCAGGTTGTCGATCCTGGCGTACCACAGCAGGCTCGCTGGCCCGGCTTTGGTGCGGTAACTTGCTGCCGTATTCCACAGGGTGTAGGCAGACGTGGCCTGGTCACCTGCAGGGACGCGGCTTTGCGCGGCAGAGTGGTCAAAGCCAAAGCTGGTGCCGTAGGGCCCACTTGCCCATTTCAAGGTGGCACCGACGCGGGCTGGCGCAATGCGCGGCAGCGGCTGGCTGGTACTCAGATTGCTGCCCCTGACCAGATCCGCACGCAGAGCCAGGTCCAGGCGTGAAGCCCCTTCCATCAGGCGGATATTTCCACTGGCCTCAAAACCGGCAAAACGCGCGCGTACCTGCTGATAACGAAACTCATTAAGCGGATCAAACTCCTGCCCCGTAGCTAGTGAAAACCCGGGGTTAAGCGGATCGTCCACAGGGTTGATTTCGCCGTCTGCCGCATTGCGGGTTACGCCAGGCGTTTGGTTCAAACCGATGTAGTTTTTGAAACGGCTCACATAAGCGTTGAAGGCAAAGGAATCAGCGCCAGACTTCCACGCCGCACCCAGGTCAAGCTGCACCGCCCGCTCTTTGCCAAGCGCCGCGTCGCCCACTTCATAAGCCTTTGTCGCAAGGTGCGGGCCGTCGGCAAACAGTTCATAGTCTTTAGGCGCCCTTTCGGTGTAGGCCAGGTTGCTGGTCAGTTGCCAGCGCGGTGCCGTATTCCACAAGGCACCCAGCGCATAGCTTGCGGGTTTGAAGTCCCTGCTAGCAGGTACAAACTTGGCCAGCGCCGGATTCGGATTACCGAATGACTCTACCCTGACCGAATCCAGTCGCCCGCCAAAGCTGAGCTTGCCCCAGCTGGTGGCGTATTCTTCATAGGCAAACAGCGCGTTCCGGCTGGTCTTGCTGTAGGGCGCGAAAGCTTCTGTGCCATCAGCTGAAAACCGCGTGTTTTCGGCCTGGAAACCCACCACACCCTCAAAGTTGCCAAACCTGGTGTGCCGCGCCTCGATGCGCAAGTCGCTGCCCTTGTTTTTAAACACGGTTCCCGCTGTAGCACCCTCAAATTCGGTATGCATGTAGTCTGTATGGCTGACCTGTGCCTTGACGCTTTGAATCACGCCGCCTTGAAGGCGGTATTCACCTTCAAGCGCAAAGCGGTCTGACTTCATGTTTATGGTCACTTCAGGCTCGGCTACGGTGCCGTAATTGCTGCGATAGGCGCTGAAAGAAGCGCCAAGATAGCCCTGGCCGAAAAACGCGGTTCCACCCACAGCGCCGCCCTGCACCTGGCTGGCCGAGTTGCAGATGCGGCTGCTGGTTGATGCACCTGTTGCCTTGTTGCAAAACAAATCGACAGGTACCTTCACCTCGCCGGTCTTGCGGTCAAAGCCGTCCACATGCAGGGTGAAGTGGTCGTTGCCGCCTTCAAATAGGGCACCACCGCCGCTTTCACGGTTGCCGGTGGCCAGGCCCAGGTCAAGCTTGCCTGATAGGCCGCCTTTGGCGTCAAACTGCGGCTCGCGCGGGATGCGGTTGTCAATGATGTTGACCACGCCGCCGACCGCGCTGCCGCCGTACTGCAGCGCGCCCGGCCCGCGCAGCACTTCAATGCGTTCAATGCTGATCGGGTCTGCGCTTACCGAGTGGTCAAAGCTCAGGCCTGAGGCATCAAGCAGCGCGCCGCTGTTGTTCAAAATGCGGATGCGGTCACCGTCCTGGCCGCGAATAATAGGCCGGCTCGCATTCGGGCCAAAGTAGCTGCTGCTGACACCGGGTGTGCCATCAAGCGTCTCGCCAAGCGTTGTTTTTGAGCGTAATAGCAGCGCAGCCCCCGAATATCGGGTGTGAGGCGCTATTAAATCAGTAGTACCCAGCGGATTGCCCGTAACGGTAACTTCTTTCAGCGTGGGAGACGGGCTCTGCGCATGCGCGGGGCAGGCAGGCAAGGCCACAGCCGCGCCAAGACCGGTAAGCGCAAACACTTTTGCGCCAGAAAACAGGTTTTTCATGATGACTTCTTTGAATCGGGGGAAATATGAGCCGCGCACACGCGCAGAGATGAGCCGCGCACACGCGCAGGGCAAGGCTGCGCATGGGCCACAAGCGCCCAGCGCAATACAGATCAGGCGGGGTTCAAAGTGTCAGGGGCGGGCCGCGTGCGTCAAACAGCGCAGCCCAGCGGGCGAGTGCTTCGCCCTGAAAAGCGGCGACCACCGGCGACGGCAAGACCGCTGGCAGGTTGACAGACGCGACTGCAGGGGCGGCGCTGCCTTGGCTGGCGTGGTCATACAGACGGCAATCAGTCTCGTCATCATGGGAAGAGAAAAGTGAGGCAAGCCAGCCGTCACCGCCCGCCAGCGGCTTGTCGCTGGCCTCGTGATGCAGCGCGTCTTGCTGCAATCCATGACCCGTGCCATGTGCCACCCCGTGCATCAAACCCAGCGTTTGCGCAAGCAGCAGCGCAAACACCAGAGCCATGGCCATCAGCCATGCGCCGGGCCTTGAAAACCGGGCAGATTTAGCGGAGCAGCATGGCATCAGCGTATGGGCGTCGCATCAGTCATGCGGTAATAAAGACCAAAAGCGTCGTCGTTAAGCACCAGAAAACGCCCCTCGACCACCACTGGCTCCATGCTGTACTTCACGGGCGTTTTGGTCTTGACCTCAACCATGCTTTCAGGCCCGCCGGCTGTACAAAATGAGCAGGTCAAGGGCACGGATGAGAGTAAAAAATGGGTCTGCTTTTCACCCGGGCTCAGCGGCATCATGAAGCCCTGAATGCGCTGGGTTTTCTGGTGCAGCACCAGTTGGTCTGAGTTGAATACCGGCAGGATGCGATTTTTTTCATTTCTGGTTTTTACCGAGGTCAACGTTGACCACGCCACAACATCGGCCCGCGCAACCAGCGGCGCAAACGGGCTGTTGGCACCATGTACACCTGCTCCCTGGCCGGCAGGCAGGTCTAAAGTGGGCGCGCTATTTTTTGCGTTGCTGGTACCTATGGGCGACGACAAGGTTTGCGCGCCCGCCGCAGCTACAAATTGACCACACAGCAGCGCCACGCAGACAGCAAGGCACGCCGAACGGCGTGGCGCACAAAAAAAGGTTGTTGGATCAGTTGTCATGAGGTACTCCAGAAATTTGAGTGGACGCGGGTGGGGTGAACCCAGCTGACATTATTTACCCGTCTTAGTGAGCGTGCTTCATGCCGCAATATTTGCCGACGGCCAGCCCCTTGCAGGACGCCTGCAGCTCTTTTTCGCACAGCTCTGCTTTTTTGCCTGATTCCAGGCACTTGGCAGCGGCCTCGTGGGCGGCGGCCATGGCGCGGTGGCGGACGATGTCTTCTTTGGTTTCTTTGCTGGAATGCTGCGCAAACGCTGCTGACAAGCTAAGGCTTAAGAGGGCACCAACAAAAACAGATGCAAATTTGGAAAATGAGAGCGATTTTTTCATCAGAAGTTCATCTTTAAAAAGTTTGTTGATCGTTGGTTTATTGTTTTTTTATGGTTTGTTTATCGGGACTGAAGCAGCTCAAACACACTGACACGGTAAGCCTCCCAGGCGGGCAAGGCGCTCGAAGCCAGCGCCACCCCAAAGGCCAACGCAGGCACGACCAGTAATTCAGAAGGCCATGACAACGCACCAATCAGCACCGATTGCTCAAGCTGCAGCGCAAGCGCTATCAACGCCGTCAGGCCCTGGCCCGCCAGCAGGCCGAGCAGGGTGGCCAGTGCTGCCAGCCACAGCGCCTCGCAAAGCAGCAGCCCGGCTATCTTGCGCGGCGGTGCGCCCAGCATGCGCAGCAGGGCCAGGTCGGCGCGGCGTTCGCGTACGGCACCCCACAGCGCAATAAAAACGCTTAGCCCGGCCGTCAGCAGCAGCACGCCTGCAAAAGCGCGTAAAACGTCTGTCCCCACGCCCACCATGCCGAGCAGACGTGTAATTTCAAGTGCCGGGGCGGCGGCCTGCATTTCAGTGCTGGTGTTGATAAAGCGCGGAAAAGTCACTGCCGCCAGCGGTGTTTTGTATTGAATCAAGGCCAGCGTGACTTCGCGCTCTTCTACCAGAATCTTCTGGTCTTCTTCGTCCAGCGCGGTGTCGGCTTCATGCACCTTCCACACCGACTCGGTGGCCGTGAGCAACAGGCGGTCGAGCACTCCTCCGCTGCTGGCAAGAATGCCGACTACGGTGTAAGGCGTTTTTTCATGTGTGTCGCCTCCCTGGCCTTCTTTTGAGGCCAGGCCGTGCGAGCCTGCAAAGCGGTCACCCACTTTGAGGCCAGTCTGTCGGGCAACCTGTGCGCCAATCACGGCTTGCATGGGCTGGGTCCACATCTCGCCCTGCGCCACCTTTGCGTCGTAGTGTTTGAGGTAGTCGCCCGTTGTTCCCACGAGACGAAAGCCGCGAAAACTGTCGCCCATGCTGATGGGAATGATTTTGGCCACCTGCGGATGCGTTTCAAGCGCCTTGATGGCGGCCAGCGGCACATTGCCAGTAGGCACATCAAGCTGGAAAACGCCCGACAAAATCAGCTGCATGGGGCTGCCCTTGGCGCCCACCACCACGTCAATGCCGGCCAGGTCGCGCTCAAACGCGCTGTTGATCTGATGGCTGACCAGCAGCAAAAAAGTGATGGAGGCCAGCCCGAGCGTGAGCAGCAGCAGGTTGAGCGCCGCCGCCAGCGGGCGTGACCACAGGTAGCGCCAGGCAAAAAGAATGGTTTTCATGCTATGTATTTAATAGCTACTTAAGGCCAAAAAATATGGGCACAGGGCCGATTTCATCATTAAAAAGGCTTTGGACCCGCGCATCGTGCGTTGCAATGACCAATGTGGCCCCTGCGCGCTGCGCCGTGGCCCGTAGCAGCGCCACAGACGCTGCTGCCGAGGCATCGTCCAGGCTGGCCGTAGGCTCGTCAGCCAAGATGACTTTGGGCTGCAGCAGCACGGCCCGCGCCAGCGCCACCCGCTGCGCCTGACCGCCCGAGAGCTGTGCTGGTTTGCGGCTGGCCAGCTGCTTGACATCAAGCGCATTCAGGGCAGCTTCGATGCGCACTGCATCTTCTGGCTGACCCGCCGCCCACTGCGCCATGGCCAGGTTGTCGTGTACCGTCAGGGCGGCGCTCAAATGCAGCTTTTGCGGTAAAAACCCGATATTTTTTGCCCGCCAGGCGTCGGTGGCGACCTTGCCGAGGGCCTTGAGCGACTGGTCAGCCACAGTTACGTCACCTTCACCGGGGCTGAGCAGGCCAGCCGTCAGCGCCAGCCAGGTTGACTTGCCCGACCCCGACGCGCCACGCAACAGCAACACCCCGCCCTGCGGCACGTCGATATCGTCAAAGCAAAGCTCAGGGCCGCTGGCATAACGGTAGACCAGCCGCCGCGTGCTGATCATGCAGCGCTCCCCGTGGCGCAGTCAGCACAAACGCCGCGTACGGCAAAGTCCAGGCTCATGCCCTGGTAGCCCAGCGCCCTCAATGCTTCAAGCGCGCTTTGCGCGGCCCGCTCCAGATCATTGGCATTGGCCTGCAGGGCCCCTGAAAGCGCGCCCGACAAGGGGCTATCACGGTGGCAGCTTTGGCATTCAAAATGCGGAATCGCGTGTACGCTGGTTGGCATGGCCTGGTAGCGCCGTACCCGGTTGGCATCGACCCGGCACAGCAGCAGGCCAACCTGGGTGAGCCGGTCAATCAGGCGATAGAGCGTGACCCGGTCAAGCGCCATTTCACTGTCGCCAGCCAGCGCGGTCTGCAACTGCGCATGGGTGTAACTGGTATCTGGGTGCGCCAGCAACCAGCCCAACACGAGCCGCGCCGCGCCAGTGCGGCGCAGGCTGTGGGCAGACAGCAGTGCGTCAATCGGGTCTGCTGCGGGCTCGCTTCTGGTGTCGCTTTTAAGGCTTCGTGTGGATTGAGCCGGGGCCATGATGCTTTTTTGGAAAGGTTCTGGAAATATTTGCTGAACTCGAAATATAACGCAATTGAGTTGCATTATCGTGACGAACTGGATTGTGGCGGCCATTCAGGCTTGATACAGCCGAATTTCTAAGTCAAATAGGTCTTTAGCCCAATAAGTACGGCTATTAATAGCTATTGAATACATAGCAATCGGCAGTTTGGGAAGAAACCCATGCAAGTGCACAGCGAATGTTCGAAGCACGGTATAAACCAATCCATGAAACCAAGCACCCCAACCCACGTTCGCACACATACCTTCCATGGCCTGGCACCCGGCCCGCGACTGCTGGTGCTTGGCGCGGTGCATGGCAATGAAACCTGCGGGACGCAGGCGATTACCCAACTGCTGCACGACATCGACAATGGCGCACTGGCTCTTGAGCGCGGTACCCTCACTTTTGTACCTGTAACCAACCCGCTGGCCTACCAGCTCAAGCAACGCACCGGCGACCGCAACCTGAACCGCAACATGGCACCCAGCGCCATTGCGCAGGACTTTGAAGACCGCATCGCCAACCTGCTGTGTCCGCTGCTGGACGCGCATGACGTGCTGCTTGACCTGCATTCTTTCCACACCGGTGGCGCGCCTTTTGTGATGATCGGGCCACAAAACAACCACGGCACGCTAGAGCCTTTCAGCAAGGCTGTGGAAGAAATGCAACTTGCCCTGCACACCGGGCCGCACCGGATTGTTGAGGGCTGGCTGGACACCTATGCGCGTGGCGTGCAGCGCCGGGCGGCGGCAGGTGTAGCCCAAGCCAGCCGCGCGCAAACACTGGTGACCAACCCCAACTACGGCGTTGGCACGACTGAATACATGCGCTCGCGCGGCGGCTATGGCGTCACGCTTGAATGCGGCCAGCACGATGACCCGGCAGCCGTCGGCGTGGCGCGGCGCGCGATTTTGCAAACGCTTGGCCTGCTGGGAATGATTTCGCTTGCGCCTGAAGCCGTGCCGCCTGAGCGCGAGATCCTGCGGCTGATAGACGTGACAGACCGCGAACATGCGGATGACCAGTTCAGCCGCGAATGGCGCAGTTTTGACGCGGTAAAAAGCGGCGACGTGATTGGCGTGCGTCATGGCGGCGCGCCAGTCACGGCACCGGCGGATGGGTTTGTGGTCTTTCCCAACCCTCGGGCTGAAACGGGCCAGGAGTGGTTTTATTTTGCTCAGCGCCGCGTGTAAGCATGAAATGCGTGGCTTCAATCTACGGTAAAACTCCCTAGGAAGAAACCCGTGGTTTGCAGGCACCACCGGCCGACTCAGCAGACTTTCTGACGCGATGATAAAGTCAGCGACCATTCAAGAATCGGATAGCCGAAAAAAGAACGAGACTGCCTGTCAGCGACTGATTGCCCGGTCGCCCTCAGGACTGCTCCTTTAACAGTGTGTAAACAACTGAGGACGCAAACAATGTCACTGGCTGGATTTGATGTGCCAACGCCATCAAGAACCCTCGACGCAGCAACCCGGCTGCAGCAACCCAAGCTCGCCACCATCGCTTACCGCAGCAAGGCAGTCACGCCCTTTTCAGAAGGGCAACTGCATGACTTGCTGGTCACGTCGCAGGCCAACAACCGAAAAGCGGGCTTGACGGGATTGCTGATTTACGACGAAGGCAAGTTTTTCCAGTGGATTGAAGGTGAACCGGATCGCCTGAGTGATGTGTGGAACACCATTCAGCATGATCAGCGCCACACCGACATCGAACTGATCGGCCAACAGAGCGTGCCGCTGAGGTGTTTTGGTGACTGGGACATGCGGCTTTCAGTACGCGGATCGGGCACATCCGGTCAGTCTGGCGGGGCTTCGAAAGCATCTGGCAGTCTGATTGACAGCCTGTTTCGCAGACCGCAGGCCATGTCAGACCTGCAGGTCGATTTGTCTGCGCTGGCGGCTGACATGCTCGCACAGCACTCGCCGGCTTCTAATCAGGACCAACTTCACGGGGCCTTGCACGCGGCTGATCCGACACTGCGCGACGTGATTCAGACCATCGTGGTGCCGCAACTGGTTGCCAGGCACCAGGTGCAGCGTGAACTGCCGCTCCGGGTCGACCTGCGGGTGGGCGAGCTGGTACGCCAGCTAACCCTCGTAGACCCCACCGCAGCGCACGCCCTGATTGAGCAGTTTTATGCCGAGACGCATTCCCTGCGCAAGCTTTGCACCAACCTGATCGAGCCCGCAGCCCGGGGCCTGGGGGACTTGTGGAGCGCCGACGGGTGTGAAGAAATTGATGTGACGATTGGCCTGTCGCGCCTTCAGTCTGCTGTTCGCGACACCAGCGCTGGCTTTACACCCGCCATAACGGCCGGTGCGCCGGCAGTACTGGTGGTACCGCAGCCGGGTGAAGTGCATCTGCTGGGCGCAGCGCTTGATGCTGAATTGCTTTACCGCCAGGGCTGGTTCCCGCAGGCCGAATTTCCGACGTCGGACAAGGCGCTTGAAGATATGGTCTCGGCAACCTGGTTTGACGCACTTGACCTGACGCTGAGCACCGCTTTCAAGCGTGAGCACTGGCTGCCGCGAGTAGCCGAAACCATCACCCGTGTGCGGGCAGCGTCGCGCAACCCGGCGCTGGTCATTATTGTGGGTGGGCGCATATTTGCGGAGACGCAAGGAAAAGCCGGCCGGGTGTCTGCAGATGCAGGCAGCACCACATCCAGCGATGTCGCACCGCTGATATTGCAGTCACTGCACAAATTGCGCTAACCCAATTCGCTGCCGAAACTTGGCAACTTTCGGCCCCGAAACCGCCATGCGATAACCTTGGTTAAGGTTTTTGCAAAGTAGCCCTGGTGGCAGTCCCAGGCCGGCAGCATTTAAGTGAGGGTTGCCCTGGCGGTTTAGCGTAGTGGCGTTATGCACAGCAAAAAAGATTTCAAGAATTTCGTTTAACGCGGGCAACGGAGCCCGGGCAACGGGGTCTTGCAAAGCAACATTTCTCCGCCTGATCGCTTCACATAGCAAGACACTCCATCGCCTCCGGCGCGGCAAAACACACTCGCGCTCAAATACCTTCAATGATCCGGATGTCCCGATCCGCGCCATCACCCAGCGCGGCTAAAGCTGCCTGATAAGCGGGGCTGTCGTGTGCAGAGGTGGCTTGGTCCACACTGTCAAACTCGATCAGAACTGTGCGCTCCTTCGATCCGAGTTCATAAGCCATTGACGGCACACCGCGCGCCAAAAATCGACCGCCTGCTGCGGTGAGTGCAGGCCCTGCAAGCGTCGCGTAGGCGGCAAGCTTTTCGGCATTGTTGACGGCGCGGTACGTGCTGACCCAATAGGCTTTAGACATTTTTTTCCCTGTTGATGTGAGATGGTTGATATATCGATGGCTAGTTAGGCTGCCGCGCCAGAGACCAAAGGAAATGCCGCAGGGTTGCGAATCGACTGAATCGATAAATCTATGTCCAACCCAGGCCAATAC
>JANOCP010000116.1:0-2891 GCA_031412235.1 Polaromonas sp. | reverse complement strand
TGCGCGAGCCTTCACTCGGTTGCGCATCCCCGGCATCCGCAAATGGCCCGAGGCCTATATGCCGAAAATTTACGACCCCCGCCATATCGACGAGACCGTGCTGGTGAGTCAGCTTGACGCTGAAGACATGTGCCGCCGCATGGCGCGCGAAGAGGGCATTTTTGCCGGCATCTCTGCAGCAGGGGCCTGCTGGGTGGCGCAGGAGATCGCCAAAAAGGCCAACGATGCGGTGATTGTTTTCATCGTCTGCGACCGCGGCGACCGGTATCTGTCCACCGGTGTTTTTCCGGCTTGAGCGATGCCTTTGTCATTGCGGGCCTGGCCCGCAATCCATGTTCAATTGACCCGGCAGGTGGTTCATGCAACATGGATCCCGGATCAAGTCCGGGATGACACCCAGAAAATCCACGAGATGTGAAAGTAATCGCATGACCCACGAATTCAAGTTTTGCCCGCAATGCGCCACGCCGCTCGCCATGGTCACCCAGATGGAGGACGGCGGCGAAAAGGCCCGCCTGCGCTGCCCGGCCTGCGACTACACCCACTGGAACAACCCGGTGCCGGTGCTGGCGGCGGTGATTGAACACCAGGGCAAGATCCTGCTGGCACGCAACGCAGCGTGGACGGCCAAGATGTATGCACTGATCACCGGCTTTATGGAAGCCGGCGAAACGCCCGAAGGCGGCATCGCCCGTGAGGTCAAGGAAGAAACCAATCTCGACGTGACCGACCTCAAGCTGATCGGTGTCTACGACTTCCAGCGCATGAACCAGATCATCATCGCCTACAGCGCCGTCGGCCATGGCGAAGTCAAACTGTCGCCCGAGCTGGTGGACCACAAGCTGTATGCGCACGAAGACGTGAAGTGCTGGCCAGCCGGCACCGGTTACGCGATGGCTGACTTTTTGAAGTCAAAGGGCTATCAGCCGACGTTTGTCGAGTGGGCGAAGCGGGATTGAAAGGGTTTTAGCGTTGTAGCCGGCATTACACCTGCGCGGACAGCTATCAAATCAGGAGCGTTTGGTACCACCAACAGGAATCGAACCTGTATCTAGCGCTTAGGAGGCACTCGTTCTATCCATTGAACTATGGCGGCCAAACCGCAATGGCTGCGGGTGCCCGTGATTGTATTCGCTGGCTTGTACCGCTTGGGCTGACTACTTCGACAGCAGTCGCATGGCCTCTTCCAGCCCCTTGATCGTCAGCGGGTACATGCGCTGATTCACCAGTTGCTGGATCACGCTGATGCTCTGGCGGTACTGCCAGACGCCTTGCGGCTCGGGGTTGATCCAGACAAATTTGGGAAAGGCGTTGGTCAGGCGCTGCATCCACTCCGCGCCAGCTTCCTCGTTGTTGTATTCCACGCTGCCCCCCGGCTGCAGAATTTCGTAGGGGCTCATGGTTGCGTCGCCGACAAAGATCAGTTTGTAGTCTTTGTTGTATTTGCGGATGATGTCCCAGGTGGCAAACTTTTCGCTGAAGCGGCGGCGGTTGTTCTTCCACATGAAGTCGTAGACGCAATTGTGGAAGTAATAAAACTCGATGTGTTTGAACTCGGTCTTGGTTGCCGAAAACAATTCTTCAACGCGCGCAATGTGTTCGTCCATGGTGCCGCCCACGTCCATCAGCAGCAGCACCTTCACATTGTTGTGCCGCTCCGGCACCATCTTGATGTCAAGCCAGCCGGCATTGGCGGCCGTAGAGCGTATGGTGTCGTCGAGGTCCAGTTCTTCAACATGGCCTTCACGCGCAAACTTGCGCAGGCGGCGCAGCGCGACCTTGATGTTGCGCGTGCCCAATTCCTGCGTGTCGTCGTAGTCTTTATAGGCGCGCTGGTCCCAGACTTTCACCGCGCTCTTGTTGCGGCTTTTTTCCTGGCCGATGCGTATGCCCTGGGGGTTGAAACCGTTGGCGCCAAACGGTGAGGTGCCGCCCGTGCCTATCATCTTGCTGCCGCCTTCGTGGCGCTCCTTCTGCTCTTCAAAACGCTTCTTCAGCGTTTCCATGAGTTCGTCCCAGCCCATCTTCTCGATCTTGGCTTTTTCTTCGGGGCTGAGCTCAAGCTCCAGGTTTTTGCGCAACCACTCGAGCGGAATATCCTTGGTGAAGTCGGCGATCATCTCAACACCCTTGAAGTAGGCCGCGAATGCGCGGTCAAACTTGTCGTAGTGTTTTTCGTCCTTCACCAGCACAGTGCGGCTCAGGTAATAGAAGTCGTCGATCTTGTACGCGCCCTCGCCGATCTCGCTATCGGCCTTGCCGCTGTTGGGCCCGACCACGCCGGCCTGCAGCGCTTCGAGCAGCATCAGGTATTCCTTGACCGAAACCGGCAGTTTCGCGGAGCGCAGTGTGTAGAAGAAGTCGATCAGCATCTGCAATTCTCCGAACATGTGAAACGTGGACAGGCCGCTTTGTCCTCGAACGTCAGGATCGTGCCCTTGCAACTCGGTATTGTCAGGGTCTTGCCCGGCAATATTCCCAAGCCTTCAAATTGAGCATCGTTAACAAGGCGACCTGTCTCTTTCAGCGGATCGCGGGACAAAAAATCCCGGCACGTTTCAGCATACCCCGCTGTCACTGTCCATTCCTTTTTTGAGTCGTTGTGGATGGTGACCAAGCGAGGAATGTAGTTGCCGGTGCTGCGCCTGTCTGTCCATTGGTAGTTTGAAGATAACTTTGACAAAGCAAATTGCCTGGCAGGGGGCGCCTTCCTTGTCACATCGTTCTTTGCAGACTGAAACCTGATGTCGGCCGTCGTAAGGATTCCCGGGACATCCAAAGTAAAATTTTTAAGCAAAACTTCCTTTGGGATAACAGGGTTGCAGGCATTTTTTAAGAAAGGATTTTCCAGCACCTTCGCCCGTCTCACATAGACGGGTTTATCGGTTCGA
>JANOCP010000115.1:0-3406 GCA_031412235.1 Polaromonas sp. | reverse complement strand
GCAAATGGCAGGGTCTTGGCGTCTTCATCAACCGGCGTGTGGTCAGACACCAGCGCGTCAACCGTGCCATTGGCCAGACCGAGGCGAATGGCATCGCGGTCACGTTGCTGGCGCAGTGGTGGGTCAAGCCGCATGCGGCTGTCAAAGTAACCAATATCGGTATCTATCAGGTGCAGGCTGTTGATGCTGACATCACAGGTCACCGGCAAGCCCTGGGCCTTTGCCTCGGCAACCAGCGCTATACCGGCGGCGCTGCTGATGCGGCACAAATGCACCCGGGCACCGGTGGCGCGAACGAGCTCAAAAATCACATGTAGCGCAATGGTTTCTGCGGCTACCGGCACACCACCCAGGCCCAGCCGGGTAGCCAGCGCGCCGCTGGCGGCCACGCCTTTGCCCAGATAAAGCTCCTGTGGCCGCAGCCACACGCTGTAGCCAAAGCTGGCTGCATATTGAAGTGCGCGCATCAACACCTGGGTATTGGCCAAAGGCACTTCTGCCTGGCTGAAACCCACGCAGCCTGACTCGGTCAGTTGGACCATTTCAGTCAGCGCCTCGCCCTGCAGGCCGCGCGTCAATGCACCCAACGGAAACACCCGTGCCTGGTGCATCTTCTCAGCGCGGAACTTGAGCATTTCGACCAAGCCTGGCTCGTCCAGCACGGGTTCGGTATCAGGCGGGCAAACCAGGCTGGTGACACCGCCCGCAACTGCTGCAGCCAGCTCGCTTTCAAGCATGCCTTCATGCTCATGGCCGGGCTCGCGCAGGCGGGCCGACAAGTCAATCAGGCCGGGCGCAACGATACAGCCCGCAGCGTCAATGGTTTTGTTGGGCGCAAAGTCAGCCGCAACCTGACCGATAGAAACAATGCGGCCGCCTGCAATGGCGACATCACATGGCGCGTCAAAATTTGAGGCCGGGTCCATGACGCGGCCGTTTTTTATAAGTATTTTCATTAATCGTTACCAGCAACAATAACCATTACCCCCATGCGTACTGCGATTACAAATGTGACCTGCGGCAGGATAACGCTTTTCGCACCATCCACCACCGCCGAGTCAATTTCAACGCCACGGTTGATCGGGCCCGGATGCATCACGATGGCGTCGGGTTTGGCCAGTTTTAGTTTTTCAGGGGTCAGGCCAAAGCTCTTGAAGAACTCCTGGCTGCTGGGCAGCAAGGCGCCCGACATACGCTCGTTCTGCAGGCGCAACATGATGATGACGTCAGCGCCCTTGATGCCTTCTTCAAGCGTGTGGCACACCCGCACACCCATTTGCGCCATGTCAGCCGGTACCAGCGTCTTGGGACCAACGACGCGCACTTCAGGACAACCCAAAGTGGTCAGCGCATGAATATCAGAGCGCGCTACCCGTGAATGCAGTACATCGCCGACGATTGCCACGGTGAGTTTGCTGAAGTCTTTCTTGTAGTGTCTGATGGTGTACATGTCGAGCAAGCCCTGCGTTGGGTGCGCGTGGCGGCCGTCACCGGCATTGATCACATGCACGTGCGGGGCTACATGCTGGGCGATCAAATAAGGCGCGCCCGACTCACTGTGACGCACCACAAAAATATCGGCCGCCATCGCGCTCAGGTTTGAAATGGTGTCCAGCAGTGACTCGCCTTTTGACGCTGACGAGCGTGCGATGTCGAGGTTGATCACGTCTGCCGACAAGCGCGTTGCGGCGATTTCAAAGGTGGTTCGGGTGCGTGTGGAATTTTCAAAAAACAGGTTGAAAACGCTCTTGCCGCGCAGCAGCGGGACTTTTTTGACCTCGCGGTCGCTGACGCTTGCAAAGTTGGCGGCTGTGTCAAGGATGTGCGTCAATATGGCTTTGGGCAAGCCTTCTATTGACAGCAGGTGAATCAGCTCACCGTTTTTATTGAGTTGCGGGTTTCGTCGGTACAACACGTTTTAAGCTCCTGTCAGGTTCTTGTTCTTCATCGGCGGCCCTTCATGACACATCAGCGGTCCTGCACCTTGAAGCTGAAGCTGCCGTCATCGGCACGCGCCAGCTCCAGGCTTTGCGACGCAGGCAAGGCGACGCGAGCAATGGCCAGGTCAGGTTGCACCGGCAGCTCGCGCCCGCCGCGGTCAACCAGCACCACCAGCCTGACGCTGGCCGGCCTGCCATAGTCAAACAGCTCATTGAGCACAGCGCGCAGTGTGCGCCCGGTGTAAAGCACATCGTCAACCACGATCAGGTGCGCGCCATTGACATCAAAAGGCAGCACGGTTTGGCCGCCCGGGGCCAGGCCGCGCTTTGAAAAATCGTCCCTGTGCATGCTGGACGACAGCGTGCCGGTTTTACCCGCCAGGCCCAGATCAGTTTGCAGGCGCTCTGCCAGCCAGGCCCCGCCCGAGGCGATGCCAACCAGCAGGGGCGGCTCGTTGTACATGGCCCGATGGGCGGTTACAAGCCGCTGCATGTGGCCAAGCAAATCGCGGTACAGCGCTTCGGCGTCGAGCGTCAGGCTACTCATGGAAGACTCCTTAAAAACTGCTCCAGAATTATGCAGGCTGATGCCGCATCTGCATCATTTGCGCCACTTGAAATGGCTTCGGTGGTGCTGTAGCGCTCGTCAACCTCAAACACGGGCAAGGCAAACCGGGCGCGCAACTGGCGGGCAAATTTTTGCGCGCGCGCAGTATTTTCATGAGCCGCACCGTCAGGGTGAAACGGAATGCCAACGACCAGGGCATCGGGCTGCCATTCCTTGACACGCTGCGCTACCGCGTCCATACGCCTGTCGTTGGTGGCTGCGATGGTGGGCTGCGGTGTAGCGGTGCGCGTCAGCCGGTTGCCGGTTGCTACGCCAGTGCGTTTAAGGCCAAAGTCAAAGGCTAAAAAGGTTTGCAGGCCAGTCGAATCAGGTAAATCTTTGAGGCTCATGGGTGCTTCTAGAAATTCGATTATCGGGATGCAGGGCAAGGCGCCCGGAACGGAGGACACCGGAATGCACCCAGGTGCATGAGGATTCCGAGTACCGCGCAACGCGGCCATGCGCCCGAGAATCGGATTTATAGATGTACCCTCATGCGTGCCCAGCCTCGGGCGACAACATCCAGCTTTGCAGGCCCAAAAGCATTAATGCCTTGTCGTAACGCTGCTCGACCGGCGTATCAAAAATAACGGCCGTATCTGCCGCTACGGTGAGCCAGCTGTTGTCGGAAATTTCGGATTCAAGCTGGCCTTCGCCCCATGAGGAGTAGCCCAGTGACACAAAAATCCGGCGCGGGCCATTGCCGGTTGACAGCGCTTCGAGCACGTCTTTGGAGGTCGTCATCTCCAGCCCGCCGGGAATCGTCATGGTTGAGGCGTAAACCGACTCGTTGCCGGGCATCATGGATTCGTGCAGCACAAAACCCCGCTCGGTCTGCACCGGGCCGCCGTGAAACACG
>JANOCP010000114.1:0-12238 GCA_031412235.1 Polaromonas sp. | reverse complement strand
GTGCCTGAAAAAGACCTGCCCGTGGTGCTGCCGCAAGACTGCGTACCCGACGGCTCGGGTAACCCGCTGCACAAGCATGTTGGTTTTCACGCAGGTGTGGTGTGCCCCATCTGCGGCAAGCCCGGTCGCCGCGAAACCGACACCATGGACACCTTTGTCGACAGCTCGTGGTACTACATGCGCTATTGCGATCCGATAAACACCGATGCAATGGTGGCCGAAGGCGCAAATTACTGGATGCCCATGGACCAGTACATAGGCGGCATTGAGCACGCCATTTTGCATTTGCTCTACGCCCGCTTCTGGACCAAGGTGATGCGTGATCTTGATCTGGTCAAGGTCGATGAGCCGTTTACCAAACTGCTGACGCAGGGCATGGTGCTCAACGACATTTACTCGCGCAAGGGTGATAAAGGTGGCGTTGAATACTTCTGGCCGCATGAGGTTGAAGACATTCACGATGCCGCTGGCAAGGTGACGGGCGCCAAGCTCATGCAGGCCAAGGGCGAGTTGCCAGCCGGCACGCTGATTGCCTACGAAGGCGTGGGCACCATGAGCAAATCCAAAAACAATGGCGTGGACCCGCAGGACCTGATTGAAAAATACGGTGCAGATACCGCTCGCCTGTACACCATGTTTACCGCACCGCCAGAAGCCACGCTGGAGTGGAATGACGCTGGCGTTGAAGGCAGCTACCGGTTTTTGCGTCGGGTATGGAATTTCGGCGTCAAGCTGCACGCTATTAATTCAATAGCTCCTGATAGCCGTGCTTATTGGGCAGAGGGCACATTTGGCAAAGAAATCAAGGTTTTGAGGCTTGAAATCCACACCGTACTCAAGCAAATCGACTACGACTACCAGCGCATGCAATACAACACGGTGGTGTCGGGCAGCATGAAGTTGCTCAACGCACTCGAAGACTTCAAGAGTGAGCAGAACGACGCCTCAGGCGCAGCCCTGCGTGAAGGCTTCAGCATCCTGCTGCGCTGCCTGTACCCCTGTGCGCCCCACCTGGCCCATGCGCTATGGGTTGACCTGGGCTACGCGGCTGAACACGGCGACCTGCTTGACGCACCCTGGCCTGAGGTTGACGCCAGCGCCTTGCAGCAAGACGAGATTGAGCTGATGCTGCAAATCAATGGCAAGCTGCGCGGCTCTGTCACCGTCAGTGCCACCGCAGACAAGACCACGATTGAAGCTGCCGCGCTGGCTACTGACGCGTTTATCAAGCAGGCCGCTGGTGCTGCACCCAAAAAAGTGATTGTGGTGCCGGGCCGCCTGGTCAATATTGTTGTTTGAAGCGCTTTGGCTTAACCCTCAACTGAACCGGAAAAACCATGCAACGTCGCGCATACCTCACCCTGATGGCTTCTACCGCCGCGCTGGGCCTTTCTGCCTGCGGGTTTGCGTTGCGCAAGGCGCCAAACTTTGCTTTTAAAACCCTGTTCAGTCCCCTGTCTGAAGGCTCGCTACTCGGTGTGGAGCTCAAGCGCTCGCTGGAGTCCAGCGGCAAGGTGGTGGTGCTGACGGACGCGAGCCGGATCAGCGAGGCCGATGTGGTGCTGGACGTACTGGCCGAGCAACGCGAAAAAACCGTGGTGGGCCTGAACGCCGCAGGCCAGGTGCGCGAATTTCAATTGCGCATACGCTTCAAGTTCAAGTTGCGAACGCCGCAAGGCAAAGAGCTGATTTCCGAGACTGAAATCCTGCAGCAACGCGACATCAGTTTTAACGAGTCGGCCGTGCTGGCCAAGGAAGCCGAAGAGGGGCTGCTGTACCGCGACATGCAAAGCGATATCGTGCAGCAGATCATGCGGCGACTGGCTGCGGTTCAGACGATCAACTAGTTCCAATTCCCAATAAAAACGATAACTGCGTTGCTTCGTCTTGCCGTGCTGTAGCACTGTCTGCGGCTTCGCGTCTTGTTCTCGCTTCCATTGGAAATTGGAATAACGATTCAGCCGCTACAAACCCCGGACGATTCTTTTGGTGCCGCGCTCAGCGCCACCTTCATTACCGGGTTTGTCGCTGTACAGGTAGGCCGATATCGCGTCAGTCAGCTTTTCGGCCTGGTTGACGGGGTTGTCGCCACTGACCATCAGGCTGGTGACCAGCGCTTCAATTACCAAAAGCGCGGCGCCTTTGCTGCTCGATAACACCGGATGCGAGGCGGGCGCTATCAGCACATCATGGGCCCACGGCGTAAGGGGTGATGCCATCGAATCTGTTAGTGCAATGACGTGCGCATACCGGTCGCGGGCATAGCGCGTGAGCATCACCGCGTCGCTGGCATAGCGCGGGAAAGAAATGGATATCAACAGGTCTTTCGGCCCGATGTTCATGAGCCGGCCCGCAGCAACTTCAGTGCCGCCAAACTCGACAACGTTGATGGACTGTCGGCAAAAGGGCTGCAGGTCCAGGGCCAGCATGGCTGACAAATGCGAGCTGATGCCAAAACCAAGCGTGTAAACAGTTTCTGCTGCCAGAATTTTGTGGGCGGTAGAGGTTAAAAGCGAAGGGTTCAGGCCCGCAGCAGCGGCCTGCAGATTGGCCAGACTTGCCTCCAGGCTTTCGGCAATGATGGGGTTGTTGCCGCCGCCTTTTTCGTTGTTGCGCCCCAGCGCGTCGCGCAGCTTGTCTACCGGGTGAAAAACCGGCTGCAGGGCATTTTGCAGGGCGTCCGCAATGCCGCTACGCAGCGCGGCGTAGCCGGTAAAGCCCATGGTTTTTGCAAACCGGCTCAGCGTGGCGGTAGATGTCTGGGTGTTGGAGGCCAGCTCTTCAATGCCCCAGGCGGTGGCGCGTACCGGGTTGCGCAGCAAAAAGTCGGCAATTGCCAGATTGGACCCCCGCCCTTCGGCAAGCACCTCACGCAGTTTGAGGCCCAGCGGCGATTGGGCAAACGCCGTGTCTACAGAAGGGCTTGAAAAAGCAGTACTGGTGTTTTGATTCATGGCATTTTTGCTGCCAGTGTATCGCGCAGCGCCGTGCATTCGCAGCTCAGCCCCACGACCGTCAACGGTCATGGGACTGGGCATTTCAGACTGCCACGCAGACCTGACGGGTTTTTGCACCGGACTCAGGGTGTTACGCAGGCGGTGGCGCAGGGAGCGAACTTCAGATTGACGTTGGTGTAAGACACCCGGCCATTGCTGATGCCGCGGAAGGCCGTCGCCGTGCTGCGGGTGAGCGTGGCGCTGTAAACCGGACTGCTCTGGTTACCGTCGGTGCTTTCTTCCGTGGTTCCGTAGCCCGTCGCCGCTCCGTTCACCCCAGTTGCCTTGGCCAGTGCCAGGAAATTGGATGAGCCGTAGTCCTGCACCCTGGTCTGTTTGACGGTTGCAGCAGCGGTGACCAGTGGCAGCAAAGGCTTGGTGGTCGATAGCGTGACGGTCAGATTGCCTGCCGCGTCAATTTCTGCCGTGTCGCCAGGCGTCAGGTAGTGCGTTTTGACGCCTTCAATACTGTAGTTGCCCGTGGTGCCGCCCGTAGCCGTTGCGCTACGCACGTCCGCAATGAACACGCCTGCAGCGCCGAGAACGCTGAACGCCGTTTTGCCTGCTGCATCAGTTTTGCCCACAACCAGTGCGGTGTTTTCGTCTACGCCAAAACCGTAGTCCATGCCGGATTCTTTGGTGTGGCGTACCAGGCGGCCTTCGCGGGTGCGCCTGGTGAAGTGCGAGTCAAGCACACCGTACTTGAAGAAACCCAGCCCGCCATTGGCGTAGCTGACCGCGCTCAGGTCGGTGGCTGCCAGCGGGCCTGTGCCCTTGACGTAGCCCGATTTCAGGGTTGCATAAGAGTCACCGCCACCAATCATCGGCACATTTTTCCCCTTCCAGACGCCTCCGTTTTGAATATGGTTACCCGCACTGGTTCCGGCTACCACCAGCTTACCGGCAGCAAAACGGGTCTTCAAAATAGTGGCCTGCGGGCTGACCACGGTGTAGTCACTGCCCGCATCTTTGGTAATAAAGCTCTCAAGGTGCCGCGACTGGTCGCCACCGCTGAAGTAAATGCCGCTCAAGCCTTCCAGTGTGCTGTTGAGCGTGGCCGCACCACCAGCACAAAAATCAGTCTGCAGCTTCGCCAGGTCTGGAAACACCTGATCCATGTTGTAGTGGTCGCCTGATGCATTGGTGTTGGCGTAGGCGTCATAGTAATACTTTGTATTGCTGCAGTCCCCGGCGCCAGAATTGGCATCAAGCGCCTTGCGAAAGCCGCCGTCAAATGGCAGATAGACCACTTTTGCACCGGCAGATTTGAGGGCAAAAACATTGATGTCGCTGTCACCGAACGGGTTTTCAGCCGACGCTGTGACAACGCCTATGGTTGGCGTATTGCCGTTGTTGGCTGCCTTGGCTGCTGCCACAAACTGGGTGAAGATCTCAAATGAGGCCTTGTCGGTCAAGAATTTGGTACTTCGTGCCTCAACTTTGCGATTGATTTGGGGGTTGGGGTTGACGAAAACAGAGCGCAAAACCGCTTTTTCTGCGGCGCTCAGCGAACTCGTCAAGGTATCTACAAAAGCCGTGCCGTCAGCGCGTAGCTGGAGCGCCTGAAACTCTGCACGGAAATTTGGCGTCACGGTGACTCCCGTGGAGTCGCGCCGGTATTTGATGGTGCCGCTCCCATATTTCGTTTGCAGGGCCCGTAAAACCAATACCG
Source organism: Polaromonas sp. (assembly GCA_031412235.1). Classification (GTDB taxonomy): domain Bacteria; phylum Pseudomonadota; class Gammaproteobacteria; order Burkholderiales; family Burkholderiaceae_C; genus Polaromonas. Next base: position 7,570 of record JANOCP010000114.1, on the reverse strand, counting down.
CCTGATCCCGGTTGCCAAGCGACTCGTAGGTGGCCGTCTGAACGGCAGAAATATTGGTATTTGAAAGCGTACAGTCAGCGCCGTTCGCTGGAGATGCACTGCCGCACATGGTCAGCAGCATGGCAGAAAAATCATTGTTGCTCAGGGCCGTATTCCATAGAGACAGGCCGTCGGCAAACGGAAACTCAATGACCACATTGCCCGCTGCCAGGCGTGAGTTCAGCGTGGTGAGCGTCGACGTTTTTCTGGCCGCATTAAACAGGCTGGCAGGCAGTGCTGCAAATGCGTCGATCTTTGCCTGCGTTACGCCATAGGAGAAGGTCGGCTTGACGTAAGTGCCATCAAAACTGATGCTGGCCTTGGTCAAGCCCGCAAACGCACTGTCTTGCGCCAGTATGGTGGTCCAGTCTGCGCCGCAGTTACTGCTTTTGGTGTCACCGTTAAAGCTGGAGCAGCTCCGGTTGCCGCCCCCAATCACAAAATTGCTGATGCCGCCTAGCCTGGCCAGCTGGTTTGTTGACTCCATCGCCGCCAGGGTTTCAGCAAAATGCAGCTTGGCGGCATCTGCTGTTTTAAGTGCCGGTGCGCCGCTGGCAAATGCCAGGTTGATGACACCCGTCAGCAGGTCGCTAATGTCTTTTACGTTTTTTTCGCTTGCCAGCGCTGCCAGGCGTGACACCACGGCTTCCGGTATCTTGATGCCGTTACTCGGGTCAAGGTCATCGTCGAGTGTTTGCAAAACCTGAAGAATTTTGACCACATTGGGGTTATCGAGCGCAATAGCGCCGCTCACCAGGTCAATCGGGGTCAGTGTTGCCGCTGCCCGGCCTTCGCCCAGCACGATCTTTCCAATGCTGAACTTGACGGTATCACCTGCACGATAGGTGTAATTGCCATTGGCATCGGTGCTGCCTACCAGGCCCGAGCTTGTCGAATAGCTGACGTTGATAACAGCGCTATCGACAAATTGTCCGGTGAGGACAGGCGATGTTGCGGTAGCCGTTGAGGAGCTTCCACCGCCGCCGCCGCAGGCTGCGAGTGTGCCTGCTATGGCCAGGGTTGTAAGTGATTTTTTCATGGTGCCTGCTTGGTTCGTTGAGCCCTGAAATCGGGCGGAATGGGTTATCTTGGTGCCTGTAAATGCAGCTGTCTTTTTGGACTTGCTGCAACCGACGACCGTTTGTATCATTTATTTCATTAACATTAGTAATGAAAAACCCTGAACTAATTTGCATCAGCGCAAGTAATGGCAATTTTCAAAGCCTGGCGTTTGGGGCACGTTTCACACCAATTTGAGGCCGTAATTTGGCCCAATTCGGGCACGAAACATGCATAAAGATCAAGCACCAAGGGTTTGCACTAATATTTACCTTTAAAATTTAAATGAAAATAACGGTTCATTTTGTTCGATTTAGATTTCGTATCCAGTCCATCCCCGTTTCGTCTTTGTTTTAACCATCAGGAGTTCTCATGATTCGCAAACTAACCGCCGCATCCCTTCTTCTTGCCGCTTTTGCAATGCAAACCGCTGCTCATGCACAGGCCCCGGGCTGGTCAAAGGTTCGCATTGGTGTTGAAGCCAACTACCCGCCGTTTTCCCAGCTCGGCACTGACGGCAAGTTTTCGGGCTTTGATATTGATATCGCCAACGCCATTTGCGCTGACATGAAGGCCGAATGCACCATGGTCGCCCAGGAGTGGGACGGCATGATGCCGGCCCTGAACGCCAAAAAATTCGACATGATCGTGGCCTCCATGTCGATCACCGAAGAGCGCAAAAAGAACGCTGACTTCAGCGATTCGTACTACGACATTCCGTCCACCTGGATTGGCAAGGCCGGCAGCTTCAAAACCGTTGATGCTGCAGCCCTCAAAGGCAAAAAAATCATCGTGACCCGCAACACGCCGCGCGCCGCTTTTGTGGCTGCAAACTTCAAGGACAGCGAGGTTCTTCAGGTCGCAAAGGAAGCCGAAGTCACCATGGAGCTGGCTGCGGGCCGCGGCGACATCGGCTTTGGATCATCGCTGGCGGCCACTGCTGCATTTTTGAAGTCGCCTGAAGGCAAGGGCTATGCCCGCGTCGGTGCACCCGTCATGCTGGGCGGCGCAAAAACCGGCGGCGGTGTAGGCATTGCCATGCGCAAGGGCGAAGACACCCTGAAGGCAAAGGTCAACGCGTCGCTGAAAAACATCACCGCCAACGGTGTTTACAAGACCATCAACGACAAGTACTTCGACGTGAACATCCGCGGCGAGTAATTTTCAGCCAAAGCTGCCTTGTGCCCATGATTGATGGGCATAAGCAGCTACATTTTTCATAGCAAACCGCCGGCACGGCGCTTTACCGGGTATTTTCAATGTTGCTCTATGGTTATTGGCCGGCCATTCTGGGGGGTCTGGTACTGACACTCCAGGTTTCGGCGCTGTCGCTCGCCATTGCCTGCGTGTTTGGCATGGTGGGCGCCGCCGCCAAACTTTCTGGCTCACGCGCCGCCCGCTGGTCGGCTGATGTTTACACCACGCTGATTCGGGGCATGCCTGAGCTGGTACTCATGCTGCTGATTTTCTATGGCGGGCAAATCGCAATCAACAAGATTGCAGATTCGCAGGGCTGGGGCTACATCGACATTCCGCCTTTCATCGCGGGCGTACTCACCATCGGTTTTATTTTCGGGGCCTACCTCACAGAGACTTTTCGTGGCGCCATTCTGGCCGTTCCCAGGGGCCAGGCAGAAGCGGGCGCAGCATTTGCCATGTCGCCCATGATGGTCATGCGGCGCATTGTGCTGCCGCAAATGGTTCGTCACGCCATTCCGGGTTTTGCCAATAACTGGCTCATCATGATCAAGGCCTCTGCCCTGGTTTCCATCATCGGGCTGGACGACATGATCCACCGTGCGGGTCTGGCATCTGCCACCACGCGCGCGCCGTTTACGTTTTACATGGCTGTGGCGCTGATCTACCTCACGCTCACCAGCATTTCAATCTTTGTGCTGTCGCGCCTCGAAGCGCGCTACAGCCTGGGTGTCAAAAAAGTACAGTTTTAGGACACCGCAAAGATGGACTGGAAAATCATTCTTGACAGCTTGCCGCTTTACGTCGGCGGCATTCGCACCACGCTGGTACTGCTGGTCATCAGCCTGGCATCGTCGTTTCTTTTGGCCATACCGCTGGCGATTGCCCGCGTGTCAGCTAACCAGTGGATATCAAAGCCGGTGTGGGTATACACCTATGTGCTGCGTGGCACGCCGCTGCTGGTGCAGCTGTTCATCATCTACCACGGCCTTGCGCAATTTGAGGCGGTGCGTGAAAGCATGGCCTGGGTACTGCTGAAAAACGCCTGGTTTTGCGCCTGGCTGGCCTTCACGCTTAATTCCACCGCCTACACCACCGAGATATTTGCTGGCGCTCTCAAAGCCACCACGGTCGGAGAGATTGAAGCCGCGCGCAGCTACGGCCTGGGCGGCTTCAAGCTCTACAGCCGCATCCTGTTACCCAGCGCCTTGCGCCGCGCCCTGCCGCAGTACAGCAATGAGGTGGTCGGCCTGATGCACGCCACGGCCATTGCGAGCACCGTCACGCTGGTAGACATTACCCGCGTGGCGCGTGACGTCAATGCCAACCATCTGCTGGTTACCGAATCGTTTGGTGTTGCGGCGGTCATCTATTTCTTGCTGACCTTCACGCTGGTGGGCATTTTCAAATTGCTGGAGCGACGTTTCCTGCGCCACCTCAGGCCCCAGCAAGTGATCGCCAGCCCGCGATAAAAAACAACAAAAACATTAAAAAGTTATCCATGCAGACTGAATATATTGAGCTCCAGAGCGGAGTACCCGGCACCCGGCAAACGCTGCAGGTATTGCGTTTTGGGCGTTCCAGTGCGTCGCCAAAAATCTACATCCAGGCCGCCTTGCACGCTGACGAGGTGCCCGGCATTCTTGTCGCGCATCAACTGGCCAAACAGCTGGAAGCGCTTGAGCAGCAAGGCGCGATTGCGGGCGAAATCGTGCTGGTGCCGTTTGCCAACCCTATCGGCCTGGCGCAAAAAGTTTTGGGCCAGCACCAGGGCCGCTTTGACCTGAGCGACGGCGGCAACTTCAATCGCGGTTATGCCGACCTGACGACAGGGGTAACACAGGCGCTGCGTACCTTACTCACGCAGGACATTAATGAAAACACCCGCATCATCCGCAAAGCCCTGCGCGACGCTGCCTCTGGCCTTCAGTCGCCCAACGCGACGCAGGACATGAAAAACCAGCTGTTGCGCCTGGCCATTGATGCCGACGTGGTGCTTGACCTGCACTGCGACACCGATGCCGTCATGCATGTGTATGGCCTGACGCCGCAAGCGCCGATGGTTGAAGCGCTCGGTGCTGCGCTGGGCGCCCGCGCAGTGCTGCTGGCAACCGAGTCTGGCGACTCCCCTTTTGACGAGGCCTGTACGCGGCCATGGCTGCAACTGCAAAAACTGCTGCCCGAATTTCCCATAGATCTGGCCTGCTTTGGCACCACCGTAGAGCTGCGAGGCGAAAGTGACACCAGCCACGCCCTGGCCCTGCAAGACGCGACCGGCCTGTGCCATTTTCTCGCGCACTACGGGGCTTTCACTTCACCGGCAGCCCCTTTGCCCGCGCCGCAGTGCAGCGCAACGCCACTTTCGGGGTCTGAGCCAATAACGGCGCCCTGTGCCGGGGTAGTGGTGTTTCACCGCAAGCCTGGTGATGTTGTTGTCGCGGGTGACGTCATCGCCGACCTGGTGGACGCCGCCACCGGTGCCATCACCGCCGTGCGCTGCAAATCTGCCGGCGTGATGTTCGCGCGCGCTGGCTCACGCTGGGCAAGCCCCGGCAAGCGCCTGGCCAAGATCGCCGGTACATCGCTTGCGCGTACCGGAAAGTTGCTGAGTCCCTGAGATCTTGAATCCCTGAAGTGTCGAGTTTCTGGTCGTCGTTGCCATTTCATAACCCCCCAAGCCACCAAGGCTTGTCACCTGGAGAGCATCATGAGAAAAATTGGCCTTTCGTTATTTGTCCTGCTCTTTGTGGCAACCAGCGCCATCGCCATCTGGCAATGGCGCAACTACATTGTTCCCCTGAAAATCGGCATTGAGGGCAACTACCCGCCGTTTACCAAAACGGAAGCTGATGGCAGCGTGACGGGTTTTGAAATTGATCTGGCCAACGATTTGTGCAAGCGCATGCGGGCGCGTTGCGAGCTGGTCAAAACCGAGTTTGATGACCTGATCCCCAAAATCAAATCGGGCCAGCTCGACGCCGTGATCGCATCGCTGACGATTACCGAAAAGCGCCAGAAGGAAGTCGATTTTTCAGACAGCTATTACAACGTTCCCAGTGCATGGATTGGTGCCAGGGGTGGCCTGACATCTGTCATGCCGGGCAGCATGGCTGAAAAAACCGTGGCCGTGCTCAAGGGCTCACCGCGCGAGTCCTGGGTACAAGCCAGCTATAAAGAGATCAAGGTTGCACCCGTGGCTAAAGAAACCGAGGTTTATACCGAGCTGACCGGCAAAAAAGCTGACCTTGCCCTGACGTCCATGCTGGTGGCCAAAACCAAGTTTCTGAACACACCCGAAGGCAAGGACTTCATGGTTGTAGGCTCGCCGGTATGGTTGGGCAACGGCGTGGGGGTTGCGGTCAACAAGGGTGATGGCTCATTGCGTTACCGTTTCAATCGCGCTATTGCATCCAGTGTCGAAAGCGGCGACTACAAAAGGATGGCTGGCAAGTATTTTGATTTTGACCTGAGAGAAAGAAACTAATTCCATGTCTGACCAGATGATTTTGCAGGCTGAGGGCATTCACAAGCGCTTTGGCAGCAATGAAGTGCTCAAGGGCGTCAGCGTTGAAGCGCGCAAGGGCGATGTGATATCGATGATCGGCTCCAGCGGCTCGGGCAAAAGCACGTTTTTGCGTTGCCTGAACCTGCTGGAGCAGCCCAACGCCGGCCGCATCGTGCTCGACGGTGAAGAGCTTGCACTGGTACCCGATAAAAACGGCGCGCTCAAGGTCACAAGCACGGCCCAGCTGCAGCGCTTGCGCAGTGAAGTGTCCATGGTATTTCAGCATTTCAATTTGTGGTCGCACATGACGGCCATTGAAAACGTGATTGAAGCACCTATTCATGCGCTCAAGCTCAGCAAGGCCGAAGCCATTGAACGTGCTGATGCCTACCTGCAGCGCGTTGGCGTGTATCACCGCAAGGACGCCTTTCCGGCGCATCTGTCAGGCGGCGAGCAGCAGCGCGTGGCGATTGCGCGCGCACTGGCCATGGAGCCCCAGGTCATGCTGTTTGACGAACCCACATCCGCGCTTGACCCGGAGCTGGTCGGTGAAGTGCTGCGCGTGATGCGCTCGGTAGCTGAAGAGGGCCGCACCATGATTGTGGTGACGCACGAGATGGGTTTTGCCCGCGAGGTTAGCAACAAGGTGGTGTTTTTGCACAAGGGCCAGATCGAGGAGCAGGGCGACCCGAAAGAGATCCTGGTGCGGCCCACCACTGAAAGACTGCAGGGTTTTTTGGCCAACAGCCTGAAGTAAAAAAAGACCCGGCAAACCTTCCAGTCCGCCGGATCTTTAGCTTCGTATTTCCCGAAAATGAGTCATTTAGGCTCCTAGCCCAAAGAATACGGGTTTAATGCGCTCCTGTTCTTATAGCGCCGCGTAGCGGCTTTACCCGCTACACACTGCCCGGGCTATTGCCGCATCAAGGTGCTTTTGCCAAACAGGCTTTCGATCAAATCCACCGCTGTCTCAGCCGTACCGTTACGTACGTCAAGTGCCGGGTTGAGTTCCATCACGTCAAGTGAGCCCAGCAGGCCGGTATCGGCAATCATTTCCATGCACAGCTGTGCTTCGCGGTAGGTAGGCCCACCCTTGACTGCCGTGCCTACGCCTGGGGCAATCGAGGCGTCAAGAAAGTCCACGTCAAAGCTCACGTGCAGGTGGGTGTTCTCGTCCACGCCCGCCAGCGCGGCTTCCATGGTGCGCTTCATACCCATTTCGTCGATGTAGCGCATGTCAAATACTTCCAGGCCTGACTGGCGCACAAAGCGTTTTTCGCCTTCATCCACGCTGCGTATGCCGATCTGGCGAATCACCGAAGGGTTAATCGCCGGAAACGCGCCGCCAATGCCGGTAAGTTCTGTCGGGCCATGGCCGCACAGCACTGCGACCGGCATGCCGTGGACGTTGCCGGTGGGGGTCAGGGCGTTGGTGTTGAAGTCGGCATGGGCGTCCAGCCACAGCACACGCAGCTTTTTGCCGGTCTGGCGGCAGTGGCGCGCCACGGCGCTGATTGAGCCTATGCCCAGGCAGTGGTCGCCGCCCAGCAGCACCGGCAGGTGGCCGGTGCTCAGGCTTTGGTACATGGCTTCATGTACGGCGCGGTTCCAGGCCGCAACTTCGGCCAGGTGCCGGTAGCCATTGACAGGCGGCTGCCACGGGTTGGCCGGGCCGCTCACATTACCCAGATCACACACCTCCAGGCCGTGGCCCTGAAGGGTTTCCTGAATGCCTGCGACCCGCATCGCTTCGGGCCCCATGGACGCGCC
>JANOCP010000113.1:0-13725 GCA_031412235.1 Polaromonas sp. | reverse complement strand
GGGAAGGTAGTGGTCAAAAGAGTTTCCGTCTGGGGTCAGCCTGAGTTAGTCCGGGCAATTTGCTATGTTTTTAATAGCTATCTATAGCCGTAATCGTTGGGCTAGAAGGCAAAAAGGCTTGAAATCTGCCTTGTCGACAGACTTCAAGCCCCCAGGAGCCTGTCGGACTTAGGGATCGTCGGCTGCAAATCGACCGCAGCGGTCTATTTTTCGCCGTTTTCTTACCCAATATCTTGATATTGGGATGCGAAACCGTCAAAAACTAGTCGGCGCTGGGGCCGATTTTCGCTATCGACGACCTAAGTCCGACAGCCACCTGAGACATAACACCTGATTATCAGTCAAGCTCAATCACGGCCCCGGATGCAGTCAGAAAGGCGGCCTTGACGTCATCGCCTGCATAAATCGCCTGCAGCGCCGCCCGGTAGGCCTGCATTTGCGCCATCTTGGCGGGGTCATGCTGCGGCTGGTGGGCAGATTTGTAGTCCAGAATCCACCAGTGCCCGGCGTGGCCCGCGTCTTTGCGCTGTACCAGCCTGTCAAGGCGCAATATCTGGCCGGAATGGACCAATTCGACTTCATTGCCTTGCCATTGGATAAACGCATCGTCCCAGGCCCAGGCCGCATCGCCATTACGGATACGACTGGCCATGGCTTGTGCGTCTAGAAGCTGGGCCGGGCTTAGCCCAAATTCACGGGCAATCTGGGTGGCAAGATGCGCGTTTGCCGGACCCGGCGCTACGCCCCACTCCAGCAGCCGGTGCATGGCTTTGCCTACGCGGGCGCTGTCGGAGTCTGGCTCGGTAGCCGGCTTGGTCACTGCGGAACTGACTGGCGGCGTGAAAGCTGGCAGATCTGGCAGGCTGAAGCTTGCGGAATGGCCTTCGGCAAGCTCCGTAGACCTATCCCCCGCCAAAGCATGCTGCCTGGCGGGCACAGTCACCTCATCAGCCAGCGCGTGCAAGCGCTGCCACCAGCTCTGCGGGGCTTCACGGTAGGGCTCAATCGACGAGATGGCCAGCGTATGGCGGGCTCGGGTCAGGGCCACATACAGGGCGTTGAGTTCTTCGCGTTTGCGCGCCAGTTGCTCGGCTGCCAACGCAACGGCGGCGCAGGCGGGCGGGCGGCTTTCACTGACCAGAAACACAAACTTTTCAGGGGCCGCAGACTCGCCGGGCCAGTCAACCAGCACGCTCATGCTGTCGGCATGTCGCTCCGCCGTGTCGGTATCGAGCAGCAGCACGGCATGCGCTTCAAGCCCCTTGGCACCATGAATCGTCAGCAAACGCACGGCATCGGGGTTTACTGCGGCCGGGGCCTGTAAACCACCGGCCTTGAGCGCGCGTACAAAAGCATAGGGCGTGGCGTAGCGGCCACCGTCAAGCTGCAGCGCCACATTTAACAGCGCACGCAGATTGGCCAATACAGTGCCGCGCGACGCTGCGGGCGCGGCGGCGGCAAAGCGCGCCAGCACGTCGCCGTCGTGGTAAATCGCCTGCAGGGCATCGTGCGGCGGCAAACTGTCTATCCAGCTCTTATATTTGATTAAAGTGGCTCCCAGCCCAATGAATTCGGCCGTAGCCAGCTCTGGTTTTTGTAGCAAGTCAAACCATGAAATTTTCGAATCCCCTTTGGCCAAAACAATTTGCACCAGTGCGGCGTCGCTCAGGCCAAACAGCGGCGAGCGCAGCGCTCTGGCCAGCGACAAATCGTGCTGCGGCGACACCAGCACATCGAGCAGCGCCACGATGTCGAGCACCTCGCAGCAGTCAATCAGCTCGGTTTTTTCACCAATCTGGGCGGGAATGTGCAGGGCGCGCAACTCGTCTTGCAGCGGCAGCAGACCAGCGCGCCTGCGTGACAAGACCATTACGCTGGATGGTTTTAAGCCGCTGGCGACCTGACTGGCTATCCAGGTTGCGGCCTGACGTGCCTCCAGCGTACGCAGCGTTTCTTCGGGCAGCTCACGCGGAGTGGTGAGGCTGTCGCGCCAGCCATCTTCAAGCTCTGGTTCATTTTTTTCTTCGCGCAAAATCGGCGGCAAGCGCACAACACTTCCAGCTTCCAGCGACGCGCTGCTGTGCTCACGAAAGCCCTCATAAGCATCGTGTTCACGCGCAGTCGCCATCACGGCGTTAACTGTGGCAATAACGGCTTCGCTATTGCGCCGGGTATGGTCACAAGCCAGTACATCACCGCCCAGACCGTCCCTGATGAAAGTCTGCGCCGCAATAAAAACCTGTGGCTCTGCCCGTCGAAAGCGGTAAATACTCTGTTTGGGGTCGCCAACGATAAACACGCTGGGCGCACGGCCTGCACCGCCATAGCCACTCAGCCAGCTTGACAGCGCCAGCCACTGCAGCGGGTTGGTGTCCTGAAATTCGTCAATCATCAGGTGGCGGATACGCGCGTCCAGCCGCTCCTGCACCCAGCCCGACAGCACCGGGTCGCTCAACATGACCGACGCAGCGCGCTCGACGTCGTTCATGTCTACCCAGCCGCGCTCACGCTTGAGGGCCGTGAATTCGGCCAGCAGCACGCGGGCCAGACGCACCATGCGCTGCTGGTAGTCCCAGGCTTCGGCCTGCAGGCGCGCGTCAACGATTAGCAGCGCAAGCTCTTGTGCCTCACGCACGATGGCAATACCGATAATCTTTTCGCCAAACTTGCGGGCAGTGCCTTTTTCAGTCAGCAGGGCCATCAGCGCAGCGCCGATATCGCCATCCGTCATGGCTTTTTCAAGCTCCACACCCTTGGCCGAAAACGTGGGGGCCGACGCCCTGCCTAAAGCGCCTGCGGCAGCCATGAACAGTTTTTGATTCGCCGGGTTTGCGCTCAGGGCCTCGTCCGGATGGCCCAAACCTGCAAAGTCGGGGAATTGCTCGCTGAAATGCTGAACCGAGCTGCTCACCACGCCAGCAGCATCGGCCAATAAGAACTCGGTACGCTTGTCGAGCGCCCCCTGCAACGCCTTGTCAGCCTGAAAACGCCCATGCGTCATCACCACCGCTTCAAAATCAGCTTTAAGGGCCTCATCCTGCACCACCGCCGCATAAAAACGCCGCCAGACCAATGCCTTGGCCGGGCCGTCGTCTTCAAGCAGCTCATAGTTGAGTGGCAAACCCAGCTGCTGCAAAGTGGCCATCGGCGCGCTGCGCAGCAAGGCAGCAAACCAGCTGTGGAATGTCCGGATCTGTACCGGGCGACCGTTGGTCAGAACGCGCTGGTATAAATTTGATAGCTGTCTATAGCCGTACTTATTGGGCTCCAGGCTCTTTTCGCTTGAAAAATCGCCACTGACGCCGCCAACACCTCGAATGACAAGTTCATTTCGCAAAGTCTCTTCATCAGCGTGGGCAAACTCTTCCAGCCACTCATAAAGCCGTTCACGCATTTCACCCGCAGCTTTTTTGGTAAAGGTAATCGCCAGGATCTCATGCGGCTGCACCTCGCCGCCCGCGCCGTCGCCCTCAAGCAGGGCCCGCAGCATGCGCGACACCAGCATCCAGGTTTTGCCCGCACCAGCGCAGGCCTCAACCGCCACACTGCGGCGCGGGTCGCAGGCGATGGCGTAGAAAGCTTCGGCAGATACGGGCTGGCCGTTGTGTTCGTAGGCTGCCTGGGTCATGACAGACTCCAGAAGTCTTTGCGGCACAAGCCACGTGCTGAGCAGTATTCGCAGGCCTTGCCTTCACCCAGCGCCGGTAGCGGCGCAGCTTTTGCAATTCGCCCCATGTCACTGATGACGCTGCCAATCAGCTCGTCGCGCACCTCGACGATCTCTGGCTGGCCATAGGTGCGCGTCGGCTCTTTCTCGCCGAGATTCACATAGGCCGCAGCCAGGGTGTCATCAGGCAAGAGCGACGCATAAAAGGCCAGTTGCGTGTCTTCGCGGGCGTCTTTTATGCGCTCCTTGGTGGTGCTGCTGGCCTCAGTCTTGTAGTCGATCACCATGCGGCTACCGTCAGCCATTTGGTCGATACGGTCTATCTTGCCAATTAGCGTGATGTTGCCCAGCGACATTTCTTTCCACTCTTCGCCTTCCACAAACTGCGCCCCGCTGGCTTCATGCCCGGCCAGCCATTCAAGATACCCTTCACGCACGCGCGGCCAGATGGCGGCAAACGGTAAAAATTCGCTGTCGCTCAAACCCAGGTCTGCGGTGGCCTGCTCTGCCGCTATATTAATCATAGCTACACGTAACCGTAAATCTTGGGCTGGGGCCTGTTTTAGTTGTAAATGGAAGTGATGCAGCAAGGTATGCAGCCAGTTACCGAAATCACGCTTGCCCAGCTCGCTTTCAAGCTCGTCCGACTCTTGCAGCTTGAGCTGGCGCAGCGCAAAAAAGCGGTAAGGGCAACGGCGCAGGTCTTCATAGGCGCTGGCCGAAAGGCGAGTTACGGGCAGCGCTTCGCCCGTGGGCATGGGCTGCGGCGTGGGTTGCGCCATCAGTTCACGGTTTATGCGTGGGTCAGGCGACATGGGCAGCCCTTGCTGCAGCAAAATTTCCTGCACAAATCCGCTGGGCATCAGGCGCTCACCGCCCTCGCTCTTGCGCCACAGCGCGTCGACATACGGCATGCGCAGTGCGTAATTCCAGGCGGTGCGCTGTGCTGCGGCCAGCGTGGCGCGTGAAGGCAAACCCAGCAACTCGCGCTGTGCAGGTGTCCACATGCCGGGCGGCTCGGGCGACACGGCCAGCCGCACTTCATCACTTCCGGGCAGCACCACGGCCTGCATGGGCCGGCCCAGCAACTGGCTGAGCGGCAAGATCACCACCTGCGCTTCTGGCGGATGCGCGGGTGAAAAACTGGCGGCTTCAAGTGTCTGATTCACCCAGCTGGTGAAATCCTGCAGGCTCATGCGCACGGCGGGTATTGCAAGCTCGGCCCCTTCCTGCAGCCGCAATGCCTCAATCACTGCCGCACCTGCGGCATCAAGCACCAGTCCATCCCACTGGCCGGCAGATTGCAGGCTTGAGCGCACATCCCGCAGCCAGTTCGCAAGCGGGCGGGTGCGCTGCAAGGCTTCACGCCAGGGATCAATTTGCGCTGCTATGGTCTGAACGTCGGCCTGGTCAGCAGGCAAGGCGCGCCAGAAGCGCACGCCGGTTTTTCTGAGCGCAATCTCCGCGCGTATCAAGGCAGCGGCATTGACGGCCGGTGCGTTTTTAAGCCAGTCCAGCACCGCATCGGTCGATGCATCCCACGGCAGCGCACGCAGCAGGCTCACCAATGTGGCCGCTGCGCGGGTGGTTGAGAGCTTCCAGCCAGTTTCATCGCGCAAGGCAATGCCTTTTTCGGCCAGCATGGCGCGTATGCGGCGGGTGGATACGCGGTCCTGGGCTATCAGCGCGACCGGGCTGCGGCCCTGTGCAAGGTGAGCCAGTACGCAGGCGGCTGCACGGTGCGCTTCGTCTTCGGCGTCTTGTGCGTCGTGCAGGGCAAGTTCACCTGACTGCTCAAGCTGCCCCAGGTTGATCGACACAGCCTTTTCGCCAAACCTGTCCCTAAGGGCGTCAGCCAGTGGCTCAGATTGAAACCCCTTCAGCACAACCAGCAGGTCAGCCTGCGCAGAAAACAGCACATCAGACGGATAGCCAGACGCCGCAGCCCAGGCCAGCGCAATTCGCGCCACGGCAAGTTCAAGGGCCAGCACTGTGGGCTCCATACCCACGCCCAGCTCAACCGCCAGCCGCTCACCCCAGGCCAAACGCTGGTCTGGCGCTTGCGCCGCAGCCGTGCAGGCCAGCGACACTGCCGCTTCAACCAGCCGCCCGGCCAGTGCGTTTTGTTGTGCAGCAAGGCCCGCGCGCTCCAGCAGATGGGCAGCCGTCAGCACATCGATGGCTGCATCAAACTGAATATCAGTTGCCAGGGGCTGATAGCCGCCGGATACGCCCAGGCTGGTCGCCCAGTTCATGGTGGTTTCAAAGCGCGGCGTAAAAGAGGCCGTCAAACCCCTGCTTGCAACGCAGGCAAGCCAGGCCGTTCTGGCCTGCTGCATCATCTGGGCGTAGGGCACCAGCACGATAGCCCGCGAGGCATGAACGCCCCGCTCTTGCATCACCTGCGTAAGTTTCAGCATGGCCTGCTGCCAGCTTTTTTCAGTCGCAGACGGGCCTTGCAAAGGCGCGCTTTCAGAGGCGGTGGCTATCGGTGTCATAGTTGATATGAAGCAGGTATGGTCTGATATGTGCGACGAGGGAACTTGGTTTCTGACAAAATACCCACAACTCTTAGCCCTTGCAACCCCTTAGAAGGAGCCGTCATGGCCAGCGAACTGATTAAACATACCACCGATGCCACGTTTGAAGCCGACGTGCTGAAATCGGCCAAACCCGTGCTGGTGGACTACTGGGCCGAATGGTGCGGTCCCTGCAAAATGATCGCTCCGATTCTTGACGAAGTTGCGACTACCTACGACGGCAAGCTGCAAATCGCCAAAATGAATGTCGACGAAAACCGCGATATCCCTGCCAAATTCGGTATTCGCGGTATCCCGACGCTAATGCTGTTCAAGGACGGCCAGCTCGCCGCCACCAAGGTCGGCGCCATGAGCAAGGCACAACTTACCGCATTTATCGACCAGCAACTGGTTTGATTTTCATGGGTCCCTGGGGGCAAAAGCACCCCCAAGCCCTCGCAAGGCAGCAGGCGTTATACAACTGCCCGTAATTGCCGTTTATTTGCCCTTTGGCAAGCTGTAATAAATCACCTGTTTTTCCTGTCATAATCCAAATTATTCGCTAGCTGGTCACCGTCAGCCTGCTCGAAACCCTGGTTTGTGAAGCCGCCAATCTTTCTGGCTTCCGTTCAAACCTCCCCCGTTTTTTGAAATGAGCTCCGCAAGGAGTCTTCATCCCGCACCTCACTTAATTCACGCAGGTAAAACCATGCACTTAAACGAACTCAAGGCACTGCACGTTTCCGAAGTCCTCAAGCAGGCCGAAGCCCTTGAGATTGAAAACGTTGGCCGCATGCGCAAGCAGGAGCTGATGTTTGCCATCATTAAAAAACGCTCCAAAACCGGCGAAACCATCGTGGCTGATGGCGTGCTGGAAGTGCTGCCCGACGGTTTCGGTTTTTTGCGTGCCCCTGATTCAAGCTACACCGCATCGACCGACGACATTTACATCAGCCCAAGCCAGATTCGCCGCTTCAACCTGCATACCGGTGACATGATTGAAGGCGAAGTCCGCACGCCAAAAGACGGCGAGCGCTACTTTGCGCTGAACAAGCTCGACAAGGTCAACGACGGCGCACCTGAAGACAACAAGCACAAGGTGATGTTCGAGAATTTGACGCCATTGTTTCCGCGCGAGCAGTTCAAGCTCGAACGCGACATCAAGGGTGAAGAAAACCTGACCAGCCGCATTATTGACATCATTGCGCCTATCGGCAAAGGCCAGCGCGCCCTGCTGGTAGCGCCGCCAAAGTCCGGCAAGACCGTGATGATGCAGCACATTGCCCACGCGATTACCGCCAACTACCCTGAAGTGGTGATGATGGTATTGCTGGTTGACGAGCGCCCTGAAGAAGTGACCGAAATGCAGCGCAGCGTGCGTGGCGAAGTCATTTCATCAACCTTTGACGAACCCGCCGCCCGCCACGTGCACGTGGCCGAGATGGTCATCGAGCGCGCCAAGCGTCTGGTCGAGCTGGGTAAAGACGTCGTGATTTTGCTCGACTCGATTACCCGCCTGGCCCGTGCCTATAACAACGTGCTGCCTTCATCGGGCAAAGTGCTGACCGGCGGTGTGGATGCCAACGCCCTGCAGCGCCCCAAGCGCTTTTTTGGCGCAGCCCGCAAAATTGAAGAAGGCGGTAGCCTGACCATTATCGGCACCGCTTTGGTCGATACCGGTAGCCGCATGGATGAGGTGATTTTTGAAGAATTCAAGGGCACGGGCAACTGCGAAATCCACCTGGACCGCCGTTTGTACGAAAAGCGCGTGTTTCCGGCGATCCATCTGAACCGCAGCGGCACCCGCAAGGAAGAGCTGCTGCTCGCACCCGAAATCCTGCAAAAGTCACGGATTCTGCGTCAATTCATGTACAACATGGACGAAATCGAGTCCATGGAGCTGATGCTGAAAAACATGAAAGCAACCAAAAACAACCACGAATTCTTCGACATGATGCGTCGCGGTGGTTAGACACGCTATAATCTAAGGCTCTTCGGAAAGTGCTCAAAATGGTTTTGAGTGGCTGCCTAAACGACGCGAGAGCGATACTAAGGATAGAGATATGAAAGACGGCATTCACCCCAATTACCGCGAAGTTTGCTTTTTGGACTTGTCCAACAACTTCAAATTCGTCACCCGCTCATGCGTCAACACCAAAGAAATGGTGAAAATGGACGACGGACGCGAATTGCCTCTGTACAAGCTCGATACGTCGAGCGAGTCACACCCCTTCTACACCGGTACGCAGAAATCTGTGGACAACATGGGTGGTCGCGTTGAGAAATTCCGCAACCGCTTTGGTAAAACTGCTGCAAAAGATGTGGCACCTGCTCCCGCCGCCTAAACCGCAACCCGGGTTATAAAAAGCAGCCTGATGTCAGGCTGCTTTTTTTTCGACCAAAAAGTGTCAGTCGTACTGTTATTGTTCAGTTTGTCATTGTTTTTATTGATTTAGTCTGTTTTGAACAAGCCGTCTCCCGCCATCATTGCCCAGTCCGCTGTGCGCCGCTTGCCTCGGCTCGCATTGCTGCTGTTTTGCGTAGCCTATTTGTTGCCGGGTTTTTTTGGTCGTGCACCCTGGAAAAACGAAGACATAGCGGGCTTTGGCGTGATGCGTGAACTGGCATCAAGCACAGCCCACTGGTTTGCGCCGCAGTTATTGGGGCAAGTTAGCGGCTTTGACGCACTGGTACCGTATTGGCTAGGCGCAATGGCCATCAAATGCCTGCCTTTTTTGGACCCGGCTTTTGCCGTACGCATTCCGTTTGGCTTGCTTCTGGCCCTGACCCTGCTGGCTACCTGGTATGCCATTTATTACCTGGCCCGCAGTCCGCAGGCGCAGCCCGTGGCTTTTGCGTTCGGCGGAGAAGCTGACCCGGTTGACTACGCCAGGGCCATAGCCGACGCTGGTCTGCTAGCGCTTATTGCCTGCCTGGGCCTGGCCCAACTGTCACACGAAACCACGCCCGCCCTCGCGCAGCTGGGGTTTACCGCACTGACTTTTTACGCCATGGCGGCTAGCCCCTATCGTCAGGCCACAAAGCCTTTTGGCCCGGCGCTGGGCTTGCTGATTGGGCTCACGGGGCTCGCACTGAGTGGCGCACCGACACTGGCCGTACTGCTGGGTGCCGGTGGGGCGCTTGTCGAATGGACGCACATGCGCTGGGGCCATGCGTATGGCGAGCACGGCTTTGATACAGCCAGCAAAAAGCAGTCCTGGTACTGGGTGTTGTTGATCGCCGGCATCACCGTTTTTGTTTGTCTGCTCGCCGACAGGCTTGACCTGTGGCGCTGGCGTATTCAATTGCCTGGAGCAAACGGACAGCCTCCTTCAGTTGAGTGGAAGAAGTTGGGGCGCCTGCTGCTCTGGTTCACCTGGCCGGCCTGGCCGCTAGCGCTGTGGACCCTATGGCGATGGCGCAGGCAGCTGGGAAGTCGCCATGTGGCTTTGCCGCTGTGGTTTGTCGGCGTGGCGGTCGCCGCAACCCTGACCACTACTGCATCGGACCGCAGTTTGCTGCTGAGTCTGCCACCTCTGGCTGCACTGGCAGCCTTCGCGCTACCTACGCTCAAGCGCAGTGTCGCGTCGCTTATCGACTGGTTCACGTTGCTGTTTTTTACCGGCTGCGCCATCATCATCTGGGTGGTGTGGATTGCCATGCAAACCGGTGTACCGAAACAACCCGCAGCCAATGTCGCCCGGCTGGCACCCGGCTTTGAACCCAGCTTTTCATGGCTTGCTTTTCTGGTCGCAGCAGCGGCGACCATTGGCTGGGCGTGGCTGGTGAAATGGCGTGCCAGCGCCCAGCGCGCCGCAGTCTGGAAATCACTGGTGCTACCGGCAGGCGGTGCAACCCTGTGCTGGCTGCTGCTGATGACGCTATGGCTGCCCCTGCTCGACTATGCTCGCAGCTTGGCGCCTATTTCGCGGCAGATTGCCAGCCTGGTGGATAAAAACGCCTGCGTTGAAATCTTTGGTGTGGCTAGCGCGCAGGCTACCGCACTGCAATATCACGGCAAACTGGAACTGCGACAGGCCGGGCCGCGGGCGATATGCCCCTATCTGATCGTGGATGCCAGTGCTCAAGGCCGGCTCAGCGGCGCTGTAAATTTGCCAGACTGGGCATTCAAGGCCACCGTGCGCAGGCCGACTGATAAAACTGAGCACGTCCTGCTCTTCAAACGCGTAACCATCGGCAATACTGGCAATACTGGCAACGGGACTGCGCGCAGCCCGTGAGCGAGCTTAAAGTTATAGGCCAGCATGCAGGCACCGTGCTGGTTGGCCAACTGGCCGTGATGGCTTTTGGCGTGGCCGACACATTGATAGCAGGGCGCTACAGCGATGCGGCGCTCGCCGCACTGTCGGTGGGCTCGGCGTTATACATCAGCGTCTATGTAGGACTGATTGGTATCGTGCAGGCTTTGTTGCCCATCTGGGCAGAAATGCTGGGTGCAAAAAGATACGAATCCATGGGGCAATCCCTGAGACAAAGCCTCTACCTGTGCGTTTTTATCACGGCGATTGGCATGGTGGCCTTGCTGTTTCCGGGGCCATTACTGCGCTGGGCCCAGGTGCCTGAATTAATGCTCGCTGAAGTGCAGCAGTACCTGACAGTATTGGCTTTTGCATTCGCGCCTTCATTGCTCTTCAGGGTTTACAGCAGCTTTAACCAGTCACTCGGAAAACCTTTGCTGGTCACCTGGCTCCAGGTGGGTGCCCTGGCTATAAAGATTCCGCTGTCGGTCTGGCTTGTAGCGGGCGGTGCAGGCCTGGAGCCTATGGGCGCGGTGGGCTGCGCATGGGCCACGCTGGTGGTTAACTACCTTTTACTGGGCCTGGCCGTCGTGATGTTGCGCACGCAAGCGCTGTACGGGCCGTATCGGATCTGGCAAGCCATGGAGCGACCGGACTGGTCACAAATCAGCACTTTTGCGCGGCTTGGTATTCCAGGTGGCCTGGCGTATATGGTTGAGGTCACTTCCTTTACCCTGATGGCGCTGTTTATTGCACGCCTGGGTACCGCTGCGTCGGCCGGGCATCAAGTTGCGGCCAGCGTGGCTGCTGTGTTGTATATGGTGCCACTCTCAATGGCCATTGCCTGTAGCGCGAGGGTCTCGTTTTGGCTGGGTGCAGGGCAGCCACAGCACGCAAAACGCGTCGTTTTAATGGGAATAAAGCTCTTGTCTCTCACATCCATCGCTTTGGCAGCTGCTATTCTTATCGCAAACAGGTGGCTAGCCGGTTTGTATTCTGCCAACCCGGAGATCGTCGCCATTGGCTCCTCGCTCCTGGTGTGGGTGGCTTTTTATCACGTGGCCGATGCCTCTCAGGCTTTATGCGCCTTTTTGCTGCGCTGTTATCGCGTCACCATGGCGCCGCTGATCCTTTATGGCGTTTTACTGTGGGGGCTGGGTCTGTATGGCGGATATCGGCTTGCATACGAGGGAGTCGGCACATTTGTGGCAACTCAGTCAGCAATCAGTTTTTGGGTAGCCAGTACCCTGGCGATTGGTCTGGTTGCCTTCAGTTTCGTGTTGCTGCTGTGGCAGGCCGTCAAGAATAGCTTGTCAGTCAAGTCCCACTCGGGTCGGGCTGCCTGAATCTTCGTGGACTCTTCTGATACGCGCCGCCGGAAAGGTAATTGAAAAACATGACCCCTGCCCAAGCTGACTTTCGATGTGCAGCTCGGCGCCGTGTCGCTGGGTAACATGTTTGACGATAGCCAGGCCAAGGCCAGTGCCACCAGTTTCGCGCGAGCGGCTGCGATCAATCCGGTAAAAACGCTCTGTAAGGCGCGGAAGGTGCTCGGGAGCCACGCCTGGCCCACTGTCTTTCACCTTGAATTCAGCACGCCCATCGTCAAGCAAGGTCCAGCTAACGCGCACAAAACCGTTGTCAGGCGTGTACCTTACAGCATTGGTTACCAGGTTCGACATGGCGCTATAAAGCTCGGTCTGTACACCCGCAATCTCGCAAGTAGCACCAATTTCAAACTCGATCTTGTGTCCATGAGGGGCAAGCACGGCCGATAATGCACGCGCTTCCTGCTCGCATTGGGCAAGCAGCGCACTGGTGGTTGTCCACTCATGGCCCCCCGGAAAAGGGCTGCCCTCAAGACGCGATAGCGTCAGTAAATCATTAACCAGCGTTTGCATGCGTTGCGACTGTTGGGCCATGAGCGCCAGATACCGGACCCGCTCAGGCTCTTTCAGGGGCAGCGTCTGCAAAGTCTCAATAAAGCCGGACAGGACGGTCAGCGGTGTGCGAATTTCATGCGACACGTTGGCTACAAAATCACGCCGCATGGCCTCTGCCAGTTCTACGGCGGTAATGTCCCGGGACAGCAGTAGCTTGCGGTTTTTTCCATAGGAATGCACGTGTACCGAAAGCTTGACGGGTCGTGCAGGCGTGCTGGCACTACCCGGAATCAGGACATCATGCGTGAAGTCGCCCGATGCCATATAGACCTTGAGAGCCGGTACCCGGACCAGATTGGCGATGTGCTGAAGTACGTCGCGCTGGGCATCAAAACCAAAATGCTGCGTGGCCATCTGGTTACACCATTCAATGCGCCCCTGCGCATCAAGGAGTACCACACCGCTAGGTGAAGCCTGAATCGCCGCAAGAAACTCGTCCAGACGGGCCTGACTTTCCTGGTATTGCTGGTCACGGTTTTTGAGCAGCCTGCGTGTCCTATCGGCGGCTTCACCCCATACACCGGGTATGCGCGGCGGCGCGCTGGCCATGACGGCTGGCGTGTCATTGTTTTGTTCAATACGCAGCCATTCCAGCAGACGCCCAACGTAAAAACTGTCCAATGCCAGCCAGAACACCGATGCAAGAAAGAAACCGACGACCAGTCCGTGTTCAGACGCAGCCAAAAACCCCAAACCGCCGCCTGTCAACATACAGGCGGCGAAACCCAGCCAACGATTGATCATGTGGCGGATTGTGCCGCAGTAGCCGAGACAGTTACGTTGGGCGATGGAATTGCCGTCAATCGGTAGCCGGCACCTCTAACGGTTTCCACCATAGTCCCGGCAGCACCGAGTGCCTCGCGCAGACGCTTGACGTGAACGTCAACGGTTCGCTCTTCAATAAACACATGGTCACCCCAGACCTTGTCAAGCAGCGAACTGCGGCTATGCACCCGCTCTGCATGCGTCATCAAATAGTGCAACAACTTGAACTCGGTAGGGCCTAGCTTGAGTTCCCGCGTCAGGTGCGCGATGCGATGGGTCCCGGGATCCAGCACCAAGCCGCCAACGGTAACGCTGTCGCTGACTGACTCAGGTGCACGCCTGCGCAGCACAGCACGAATGCGGGCAAGTAGCTCCTGGGTAGAAAAGGGCTTGGTAATGTAGTCATCAGCACCGGCGTCAAGGCCAGCGACTTTGTCGGGCTCGTCACCTTTTGCAGTCAGCATCAGGATGGGAATGCTCCTTGTACGCGCCTGTTTACGCCAGTGCCGGGCTAGTGCGATACCGCTCTGTCCGGGCAACATCCAGTCAAGCAGAATCACATCAGGCAACAC
>JANOCP010000112.1:0-2880 GCA_031412235.1 Polaromonas sp. | reverse complement strand
ACGACATCGCGCAGGCCGGCCTGCATGGCGGCTTCAAGCGGGGCGGTGTTGGCGCCGTCTTCAATGAAGTCGCCCAGGTGCGAATCGTCATCATCACCAATTGGCGTTTCCATCGAAATCGGCTCTTTGGCGATCTTCATGATCTTGCGGATCTTGTCTTCAGGAATCTCCATCTTCTCGGCCAAAACGCTGGCGTCCGGCTCAAAGCCAAACTCCTGCAAGTGCTGGCGGCTCAGGCGGTTCATCTTGTTGATGGTTTCGATCATGTGGACCGGGATGCGGATGGTACGGGCCTGGTCGGCAATGCTGCGGGTAATCGCCTGGCGAATCCACCAGGTTGCGTAGGTCGAGAATTAATAGCCGCGACGGTATTCAAACTTGTCAACGGCTTTCATCAGGCCGATGTTGCCTTCCTGGATCAGGTCAAGAAACTGCAGGCCGCGGTTGGTGTACTTTTTGGCAATCGAGATCACCAGGCGCAAATTGGCCTCGATCATCTCTTTCTTGGCGTCACGCGAGTTGGACTCGCCTTCGTTCATGCGCTTGTTGATGTCCTTCAAATGGCCCAGCGGCACCACTACACGGGCTTGCAGGTCTGCCAGCTTTTGCTGCAGTTCCTGAATCGGCGGAATGTTGCGGGCCATGATGACAGACCATGGCTTGCCCGATGCCACCTGCTTTTCAACCCACTTGAGGTTGAGCAGATTGGGGGGAAAGTCCTTGACGAAAGTCTCTTGCGGCATGCCGCATTTCTCAACAATGATCTTGCGCAGCTCACGCTCTTTTTTGCGCACGTCCAGCACCTGGCCACGCAGCAGGTCGCACAATTTTTCAATCGTCTTGGCGGTAAAGCGCACGGTCATGAGCTCTTCGCTCAATGACTTTTGCGCCTTCATGTAGGTGGGTGTGCCGTAGCCTTCCTTGTCGTAGGTTTTGTGAACTTTCTCAAAGTAAATGGCAATTTTGTCAAAGCGCACCAAGGCTTCATTTTTGAGCTCTTCAAGCTTTTTGGTCAGCGCCTTGGAGCCACCCTTGCCGTCGTCATCGTCTTCTTCGTCGAACTCGTCAAAGTCTTCTTCAGCAACGTAATCGTCAGCCTCATCAGCGACGGTAAAGCCGTCAACCACGGTTGAAATGACAATCTTGCCTTCACGGATTTCTTCACC
Source organism: Polaromonas sp. (assembly GCA_031412235.1). GTDB lineage: Bacteria > Pseudomonadota > Gammaproteobacteria > Burkholderiales > Burkholderiaceae_C > Polaromonas. The sequence goes on along the minus strand of JANOCP010000112.1, from coordinate 1,714 downwards.
CAGGCGCAAAATTTCAGCGATGGTGGCAGGGCTTTCAGAAATCGCCTCCATCATCTTCATGAGGCCGCCCTCAATACGCTTGGCGATTTCAATCTCGCCTTCACGCGTCAGCAGCTCAACCGTGCCCATTTCACGCATGTACATGCGCACCGGGTCAGTCGTGCGGCCAAACTCGCTGTCAACCGTAGACAGTGCGGCTTCGGCGGCTTCTTCAGCCTCTTCTTCGGTGGAGCCAGCGGGCGCGTTGGCGGTAATCAGCAGGGTTTCTGCGTCAGGCGTCTGCTCGTACACGGCTACGCCCAAATCATTGAGCGTAATGATGACCGCGTCCATGGTTTCGGCGTCGATCAGCTTGTCGGGCAGGTGGTCAGAGATCTCGCCGTGCGTCAGGTAGCCACGCGTTTTGCCAAGCTTGATCAGTGCCTTCAGGCGGGCACGGCGTTTGGCCATGTCTTCTTCAGACAAAACCGTTTCGTCCAGGCCAAACTCTTTCATCAAGGCGCGCTCTTTGGCCTTGCTGATCTTCATGCGCAGCGGTTTGACCTTTTCAGTCGTCTCCGGTACCGGTTCACCTACCAGGTCGTCTTCGATGTCCGACATGTCTTCGTCGCCATCTACCTTGCCGGCAATCTTTGGCTTGCGGCCACGTTTGGCACCGCCAGCAGCAGGCGCGTCGCCTTCTGCTGCAGGGTTTTTGGGTGGGCGGCCGGGCTTCTTTTTGGCGGGTACATCTGCAACGGCGGTGGCTACGGCGGCGAGTTTGGATTCAGGACTGGACTTGGAGGGCACTGTGGAGACTTTCTTCGGAGACGGATCAGGTTTTGCAGCGCTTTTTGGCGATGCCTTCGGAGTGGCTTTTGGGGTGGCTTTCGGGCTTGCTTTGGATACCGGTGCTTTATTCGGTGATACGGTGGATATGGCGGGCTTTTTGGTTTTTTCAACCATTGGGGCCTTGCTGGCTGGCTTGGCGGCTGCAGTAACTGACTTGCTGGACTTTTGCGAAGGCATGGCGAGCTATCCCCTTAGGTCGTGTATGTCGTAGGTGTTTCTCAGGTGTCGTCTGGGTCAAAAGGCGGGCCGGTGAACAGACCCTGCAAGGGCGTCAGGCAAACCTGAAAAGCCAAAAAGCGCGGGTGCAGGCAAGTTGTTTGGGCGAACATTTGGTATGCAGTCCTTGCGGTGGTGGCCGTCTCTTGAGAAGAGTTTTCCGTGGTTGCGGAAGGCCGGTGCCGGAGGTGTTGCTGTCGCGCTTGCGTTAGCGAAAATCGGATTATACCCTATTGCCTCATTTTTAGGCGATTATTTTGAGGGTTTTTTGTCGGTTTCGAGCGTGTTTTTAAGCAGCGCCGCAAGTTCGCGGTAGCGCTGCATGGCCTGCGGGTCAGTGGCGGCGCGGGCTGCCAGCTCTTTCATTTCACGCTGCCTGTCAAGCTTGAGGAGCTGGTCAAGAATGCTGCGCACCTCGTTCCAGTCGCCTTCAATGCCTTCCGGGATTTGCGATATTTGCGCAATCGCATGGGCCTCATGGCTGTGGCCGCGCAGGCCTTCGCGCAGGGCCGCCCAGGGCTGCGGGCCATGCTCGTGCAACTGGCTTTCAAGCCACACAAACAGCGGGCCGTGCGGCGCGGGCAGGCCGCTGAGCAGCACGTGCTCTTCGCTGCTCAGCCGGTCCCAGCTTTGCGGTTCGGTCAGCAGCAGGCGCAGCACCCGGTCT
>JANOCP010000111.1:0-3947 GCA_031412235.1 Polaromonas sp. | reverse complement strand
CTCTTTGGTACCCGTGGCAATGCAGCGTAGCTTGCCCGATTTGATGTGCGCCAAAATCGCTGGTGCGCCCACGCTGGCGGCGTCGAGCCGGCCTGCCAACAGGTCCGTCAGCTGTGGGCCGGTGCCGCGGTAGGGCACGTGCAGCACAAAAATCTCGCTGACCATCTTCAAATATTCAAACGCCAGATGCCCGGCGCTGCCGTTGCCAGCTGAGCCGTAGTTGAGCTGGCCGGGTTTGCTTTTGGCGAGCGCGATGAATTCCTTGAGGTTTTTGACGGGCACGTCGGCGTTGACCACATACAGGCTGGGCACCTTGGCCAGCAGTGATATGGGCTTGAAGTCTTTGTTCGTGTCAAAGGGCAGTTTGTCGAAAATAAACGGGTTCACCGCAAAGGTGCCGATGTGGCCGAGGATGAGCGTATGGCCGTCGGTGCTTTGCGCGCACTCTGCCATGGCAATGTTGCCGCTGGCACCGGGCTTGTTTTCAACAAACACGTTTTGGCCCAGATTTTTGCTGAGTTCACTGGCTGCAGAACGCGCCACGATTTCAGAGCTGCCGCCAGGCGCAAACGGCACCAGAAGGCGAATGGGTTTGCTGGGCCATGCGCTTTGCGCGTACGCGCTGCCCACAAGAGCCGGAAAAACTGACACTGCTGCCAGTGCGCCGCCTGTCTTCAGGCCGAGTTGAAGGGCGCTGCGGCGTGTGGCTGGGTTGATCATTAGCGAGTCTCCGGTACTTATAAAGCTTTCACTATAAGTTGTTGGAAACCCACCCTGGCTAGGGGTTCGCGCTATGTGCGTGGCTGCCTAGCCGCTCGCTTGCAAACAGCACCTGGTCAACTACCGCTTGCACCTGTTTCACGTGAAACGCATTGAGCAGCTTGCCATCCGCATCAAAAGCTTCAGCTGCCTTGCCCAGGGCAAAAGCCTTGGGTGCAACCCAGCATTGCAGATTAAGCAGCAGCGGCACCAGATGGTTTTGCGAGCGCAAGCCGCCTAGCGCGCCGGGCGAGGCGCTCAGCACGCCAACGACCTTGCCAGTAAACGACTTGAAGCCGTCTTGCCAGGCCGGGTCTGACTTGACCGGGCTGGAGGCCCAGTCGATGGTGTTTTTAAGCAGTGCGGTGTAGCTGCCGTTGTACTCGGGCGAGCAGATGATCCAGGCCGGGTGCTCAAACATGATTTGCTTGAGCTTCATCACGTCTGGCGGTGTGCCTTTGGCTTCAAGGTCGGCGTTGTAGATGGGAACATCAAAGTCGGCCAGCTCGATCAGCGTCACGTCAGCACCCGAGGCGCGCGCCAGGCTTGCAGCGGCGTAGGCAAGCTTGCGGTTGAAAGAAGCCTGGCGGGTGCTGCCCGCGAAGATCAGGAGTTTGGTGGGAGTGGGGGTTGGAGTGGTCATGGGCTTATTTCAACACGGGTGGGAGCGGTTTTCGCTTTCGACGACCCAAGCCCGAGAGGCTTTCAGTGATAGTCATCTTCCCGTTGATGACGCACCGCAGCCACGATCACGGTGCTGCTGTCTGAAATCTCAAACAAGGCTACGTAGCCCGTCCCACCGAACGGAATAACCAGTTCCCGCAAAAAGGGACTTTGATCGGCCTTCCGGCAGGTGAAGGGCGAACTTTGCAATGTTGCGACGCCGGCCTGAATAGCGCTTACGGCCTTGTCAGCCAGCCCCCGATCACCACCGCCAGCGCGGGCGAGCTCACGCTCAAGTACAAACTCAAAAAGGCGAAGCAAGTCGTCTTCAGCCTCTCGGGTTAATTTGACCCGGTAGCTCATTGCTTGGCGTTACGTATCTGCTTTTTCGCTACGGCAAGGCGTTGTTGGAGCTTTTCGACAACAGCATCTGCGTCGACGTAGTCATTATTTTTAGCAGCCATCGCAAGCGACTCGATACCACGCGCCAGAAACGCAGCCTGGTTGCTTCGCCTGATGACGGTTTCACGAACGGCATTTTCAACAAACTCTGTCAGCGTCTCTGTTTCGCGTAGCAAGGACTCCACCGAAGCTCTGAATTCAGGTTCAACGCGGATCGAAGGCAGGGTTGCAGTTTTCATGGCTCAAATGTATCGCTTGTGCGATGCATTGTCGAATGACCCGGCGGCTTAATTCCTGCTAGCCTGACTGGGCAATCGTTTAAGCGGGTAAAATGTACGAAATTATCAATTTTGTACAAAATGCACATCATCCCCTTAAGCGAGTTCCGCGCCAATACCGCCGCCATGATTGACCTGGTGGAGCAGGGCGAAACCATACGTATATTGCGGCACGGCAAGCCGGTGGCCGAGCTGGTGCCCGTACAGCCGCAGGAGGCAACGAAAGTGCCGCGCTGGAAGTTGCCGATTGAACCTTTGAACTTTATTCGGACCGACGGCAAGACCGGCGCCCAATTAATTATCGAAGAGCGCGAAGGTGGCTGGTAATGCGTGTGCTGTTAGACACCTCGGCGCTGTATAAGCGCTACCACATTGAGACTGGACGCGAGCAATTGTTGGAGATCAACAGTCGAGCTACCGAGTTGGTGATCGCCAGGCACTGCAAAGCTGAAATAGCATCCGCTTTGAATCGACAACGCCATGACGGCATGGCAAGCGAGCGAGATTACGCACGCATCATGGCCGAAGTATTGATGGATTTTGAAGAGTTCACGGTGTTTGAATTGGACGCACGTGTTGAAGCGTTTGCAATCGCTGCCATGGAAGTCAGTCGGCTGAGGGCGATGGACGCGCTGCACATTGGTACCGCTAAAGCTGCTTATGTGGATTTGTTCGTGACGGCCGATAAGCGCCAAGCGGTTGCGGCGCAAGCTGTCGGCCTGAAAACTGAACTGATAGAGGCTTGAATGTTTTACCCCCAAGAATTTGACGTGATCGTCGTAGGTGGCGGCCATGCCGGTACTGAGGCCGCGCTGGCCTCTGCACGCATGGGCTGCAAGACTTTGCTGCTCAGCCACAACATCGAGACCCTGGGCCAGATGAGCTGCAACCCGTCGATTGGCGGTATTGGCAAGGGCCACTTGGTGAAAGAAGTCGATGCCATGGGCGGTGCGATGGCACTGGCAACGGACGAAGGCGGGATTCAGTTCCGCATTCTTAACAGCTCCAAAGGCCCGGCGGTGCGCGCCACCCGAGCGCAGGCCGACCGCATTTTGTACAAGGCCGCGATTCGCCGCAGGCTTGAGAACCAGCCCAACCTGTGGCTGTTCCAGCAGGCGGTTGATGACCTGATGGTCGAAGGTGATCGCGTGGTCGGCGCGGTAACGCAGGTGGGTATCAAGTTCAGAAGCCGTACGGTGGTGCTGACAGCCGGGACTTTTCTGGACGGCAAGATCCATGTGGGCCTGCAAAACTATTCGGCGGGCAGGGCGGGCGACCCGCCTGCAGTGTCTTTGTCGGCGCGGCTGAAAGAGCTCAAGCTGCCGCAGGGCCGCCTGAAAACCGGCACGCCGCCGCGCATTGATGGTCGCACGATTGACTTCAGCAAATGCATTGCGCAGCCCGGTGATGGAATGCCCGGCGGTATTGCTGGCGATGTACCAGTGTTCAGTTTTATGGGTGCGAGCATTGCACATCCCAGACAAGTGCCGTGCTACATCACCCACACCAACTCGCGCACCCACGACATTATTCGTAGCGGCTTTGACCGCAGCCCCATGTTCACCGGCAAGATTGATGGCGTGGGCCCGCGCTATTGCCCCAGTGTTGAAGACAAGATCAACCGCTTTGCCGACAAAGACGCGCACCAGATTTTTCTGGAGCCCGAGGGCCTGACGACACACGAGATTTACCCTAACGGCATCTCGACCAGCCTGCCTTTTGACATTCAGTACGAGTTGGTGCGTTCGATGGTGGGCATGGAAAACGCCCACATTCTGCGGCCCGGCTACGCCATTGAATACGACTACTTTGACCCACGTGCCCTGAAAACCAGCTTTGAAACTC
>JANOCP010000110.1:0-10839 GCA_031412235.1 Polaromonas sp. | reverse complement strand
GCCTGGTCGGCCTCGGCGTCAACACGCTTTAAAAACCAGAGCTGGTGCTGCTTGAGCGTGCCGTCAGCCTGCAAGGTGTTGTAGCGCAAGGCTACCGCAGCCTGTTTTTCAAGGCGGTCAAGATTGGCATTGAGCTCGCGCAGGATGTCTTCAACGCGGGTCAGGTTTTCACGGGTGTCCGACAAGCGGTTGGCCGTCTCGCGGCGGCGCTCTTTGTATTTGGAAACGCCAGCAGCTTCTTCCAGAAACAGGCGCAGTTCTTCGGGCTTGGATTCAATGATGCGGCTGATGGTGCCCTGGCCAATGATGGCGTAGGCGCGCGGCCCCAGACCGGTGCCCAGAAACACGTCTTGTACGTCACGGCGGCGCACCGGCTGGTTGTTGATGTAGTAGCTCGATGTGCCGTCACGCGTCAGCACGCGCTTGACGGCGATTTCAACAAACTGGCCCCACTGGCCGCCGGCGCGGTGGTCAGCATTGTCAAACACCAGTTCAACGCTGGAACGGCTGGCGGGCTTGCGCGTGGTGGTGCCGTTAAAAATCACGTCCTGCATCGATTCGCCACGCAGCTCAGAGGCCTTGCTTTCACCCAGCACCCAGCGCACCGCGTCCATGATGTTGGACTTGCCGCAGCCGTTTGGCCCGACCACGCCCACCAGCTGGCCAGGCAGCACAAAATTGGTCGGTTCAGCGAAAGACTTGAAACCTGATAACTTGATTGAATTTAAACGCACGACTAACCCTGTTTTCCCGAAGTCTGAGGCCAAGCCATTGATTCTTACGACCCTTTGGCCCTGCGACGGTGCTGCCTGCCGGCCTGCACCCTGACCCAATGTTACCCGACGCATCCTGCGACTTGACCTTAAACGCAGACACCAAAGGCGGGATAATCTGTCAGATGAATCCCCTGTTGTCCCGTCTTAAGCCCTACCCCTTCGAGCGCCTGCGCCAGTTGCATGCTGACGTTTCGCCCAACCCCGCGTACAAACCCATCAGCCTGGGCATAGGCGAGCCGCGCCACGCCACGCCGCAATTGGTCAAAGACGCCATTAGCGCCAGCTTTGGCGGGCTGGCCAGCTACCCTGGCACCCTGGGCGAGCCCAAATTGCGCCAGACCATAGCAGCCTGGCTGGCACGCCGTTACAGCCTGCAGGTAGACCCGGCAACGCAAATATTGCCGGTAAATGGCTCGCGCGAGGCGCTGTTTTCACTTGCGCAAACCGTGATCGACCCTACAAAACCGGGGGCAACGGTGATTTGCCCGAATCCCTTTTATCAAATCTACGAAGGTGCGGCGCTTCTCGCCGGAGCAGGTATCTGGTTTGCACCCAGCGACGCTGCGCGTAATTTCGCCATCGACTGGGCCAGCGTGCCGGATTCAGTCTGGGCCAAAACGCAGCTGGTGTTTGTCTGCTCGCCTGGAAATCCTGCCGGTGCTGTCATGGGCCTGGACGAGTGGGAGCTGCTTTTTGAGCTAAGCGATCGTTACGGGTTTGTAATTGCCTCCGATGAGTGCTACAGCGAGATTTACTTTCGTGAGGAGGCCCCCTTGGGTGGCCTGCAGGCCGCGTCAAAGCTGGGCCGCCACGACTTCAAAAACCTGATATCGCTCACCAGCCTGTCAAAACGCAGCAACGTACCCGGCCTGCGCAGCGGTTTTGTGGCCGGTGATGCGGCCATCATCAAGTCGTTTTTGCTGTACCGGACTTACCACGGCAGCGCCATGAGTCCCATCGTGCAGGCTGCCAGCGTCGCCGCATGGGCTGACGAGGAGCACGTCATTGAAAACCGTGCGATGTATCGCGAAAAATTCGGCCAGGTCACGCCGCTGCTGGCGGGCGTGATGGACCTTGCCCTGCCAGACGCCGGTTTTTACCTGTGGGCTGGTATTCCGGCGGTGTTTAATGGCTCTGACACGGCGTTTTCACGCGAACTGCTCGCTCTTTACAATGTGGTGGTGTTGCCTGGCAGCTATCTGGCCCGCGACTCGCAAGGCCCGAAGCCAAGCAACCCGGGCGCAGGCCGAATCCGCATGGCACTGGTGGCAGAAACCACCGAATGCGTGGAAGCTGCAGAGCGTATCGTTCAATTTATTCAATCAAAAAGCTAAAGAAGACACACCCAATGACACAAGACAATCTGCAAGCCATCATTGATGCCGCCTGGGAAGACCGCGCAAATCTGTCGCCCAAAGCAGCGTCTAAAGAAATACTCGATGCCGTTGAGCACACGATTTCGCAGCTCAACAGCGGCAAGCTTCGCGTTGCCACCCGCGAAAGCGTCGGCAAGTGGACAACCCACCAGTGGATCAAAAAAGCCGTGCTGCTGAGCTTTCGCCTGAAAGACAACGAACTCATGCGCGCTGGTGACCTGGGCTTTTTTGACAAGGTTAAAACCAAGTTTGCCCACCTGAGCGAAGCCGAAATGCGCGAAACCGGCGTGCGCGTGGTACCGCCAGCCGTGGCGCGCCGTGGCAGCTACATCGCCAAGGGTGCGATTTTGATGCCCAGCTACGTCAACATTGGCGCCTGGGTCGGTGAAGGCACCATGGTTGACACCTGGGCTTGCGTAGGCAGCTGCGCGCAGGTGGGCAACAACGTGCATTTGTCTGGCGGCGTGGGCCTGGGCGGTGTGCTGGAGCCGCTACAGGCCAACCCCACCATCATTGAGGACAACTGCTTTATCGGTGCGCGCTCTGAAATCGTTGAAGGCGTGATTGTTGAAGAAAACTCGGTGATTTCAATGGGTGTGTACATCGGCCAGAGCACACCGATTTATGACCGTGAAGCCGACACCGTGACTTATGGCCGCATTCCGGCCGGCTCGGTGGTGGTGTCTGGCAATATGCCCAAGGCAGGCGGAAAATACTCGCTGTACTGTGCCGTTATCGTTAAAAAGGTTGACGCCAAAACCCGCGCAACAACCAGTCTGAACGACCTCCTCCGCGATTAAGCACAACCCGAGCTAAAAAACAGGAAACCGACAATGAGCACCATGGGCACGATGGAAAGAATCCTGCGTCTGATGGCCGACAAAAAGGCCTCTGACGTTTACCTGTCGGCCCATTCACCGGCGCTTATCAAGATAAACGGGCAGGCGCTGCCCATCAACAGCCAAATTTTGCCGCCCGATGCGCCACTGAACCTGCTGGCCGAGGTATTGCCGCCCGCCCGCATCGAAGAGTTGCAGGAAATGGGCGAGCTGAACATGGCCTTGCCGCTGACCGGGGTGGGCAACTTTCGTATCAGCGGATTCAGGCAGCGTGGCAGTTTTGCCGCCGTGATTCGCTTTATTCCCAGCGATATTCCGCCACTTGAAAGTCTCAAGGTACCCGCTATTTTGGCGGATCTGATCATGGAAAAACGTGGCCTGCTGCTCATGGTGGGCGCAACCGGTGCCGGTAAAAGTACCACGCTGGCTGCCATGATTGACCACCGCAACTCGACCACGCTGGGTCATATATTGACGATTGAAGACCCGGTTGAATTTTTGTTCACCAATAAGAAATCGGTCGTCAACCAGCGAGAGGTGGGCAGTGATACACAGTCGCTGCAAGTTGCGCTTAAAAACGCCCTGCGCCAGGCACCCGACGTGATTTTGATTGGTGAAATCCGTGACCGTGAAACCATGTCAGCCGCCATTGCCTACGCGCAATCAGGCCACCTGTGTCTGGCTACCATGCACGCCAACAACAGCTACCAGGCGCTGAACCGCATTTTGAGTTTTTACCCGGTTGAGGTCCGTGGCACGCTGCTCGGTGATCTGGGCGCTGCGCTCAAGGCCATCGTCTCGCAGCGGCTTTTGCGTACCCAGGTCGGTGGTCGCGCTCCGGCGGTCGAGGTCATGCTCAATACCAAACTGATTGCAGAGCTGATTGAAAAAGGGGACTTTTCGGGCGTAAAAGAGGCCATGGAAAAATCCATGGCCGAAGGCTCGCAAACCTTTGAGCAAGACATCGCAAAACTGATTGCCGACGGTACCGTGACCCGCAAGGAAGGTCTTTTGTACGCCGACTCGCCGACCAACTTGATGTGGCGACTTGAAAACGACTTTCACGCAGCCAAAGCGGCGGCAGAACCCGAAGAAGATCCGGATGACGAGCCATCGTTTACAGAAATCACACTGGACGTTAAACACTGATGTCCAGCACCCTGAGACTCACCGAGCAACTGATCTCCCGCAACTCCGTCACGCCAGATGATGCTGACTGCCAGCGCATCATTGCAGCGCGGCTTGCACCGCTGGGCTTTGAGTGCGAAACCATTGTCAGCGGACCTGAAAACTTCCGCGTCACTAATTTATGGGCGAAATTCAAGGGTTTTAGTGGCGTAGCCCAGCAGGAACGGCTTCAGTCCGCTACGGATTTAATAGCAACTGAAACCGGAACCAAAACCCTTGTTTTTGCCGGTCATACCGACGTGGTGCCTACCGGCCCAATCGACCAGTGGCAAAGCGACCCCTTTACGCCCAGCCACCGGGACGGCCTTTTGTACGGGCGCGGCGCGGCTGACATGAAAACCTCGATCGCCGCCATGGTCGTTGCGGTTGAAGAGTTTTTGGCCAGCAACCCAAAGCCGAACCTGTCGATTGCTTTTTTACTCACCAGCGACGAAGAAGGCCCCGCAACCGACGGTACGGTGGTGGTTTGCAAGCAGCTCCAGGCGCGCGGCGAGGTACTGGACTACTGCATCGTCGGCGAGCCCACGTCGGTCAGCCAGCTCGGCGACATGATTAAGAACGGCAGGCGCGGCACCATGAGTGGCAAACTGACCGTCAAGGGCATTCAGGGCCACATTGCCTACCCGCACCTGGCCAAAAACCCGATTCACCTGTTTGCACCAGCCCTGGCCGAGCTGGTGGCGGTTGAATGGGACAAGGGCAACGAATTCTTCCCGGCTACCAGCTGGCAGGTGTCAAACCTGCATGGTGGAACGGGTGCCAGCAACATCATTCCTGGTGCGCTGGTGGTGGACTTCAACTTTCGCTTTTGTACCGAATCCACGCCTGAAAGCCTGCAGCAGCGCCTGCAGGCCGTGCTCAACGCACATGGGCTGGATTACGAGCTGAAATGGGTCATAGGCGGCTTGCCGTTTTTGACCACCCCAGGCGAGCTGGTAGCGGCTGTCAGGGGCTCAATCAAGGCTGAAACCGGCATCAACACCGAGCTTTCAACCACCGGCGGCACCAGTGACGGCCGCTTTATTGCCAAGGTTTGCAGCCAGGTGATCGAATTTGGTCCCCTCAACGCGACCATTCACAAAATCAATGAAAACGTGCTCGTGGCAGACATTGACCCGCTGAAAAACATCTACAAAGGCGTGCTGGAGCGCCTGGCCGGGGTTCAAGTTGACGGCTAAATTGACAGCTGAATTGACAGTTATTGAGCTGATTGAGGACGCGGCAGCAAAACTTGAAGCTGCTGGTTTAAGCCTTGCCGATGGTTTTGGTCAGGGCACGCTAAGCGCATTTGACGAAGCCGCTTGGCTGGTCTTGTGGCGGCTCGGCCTGCCACTCGACTCATCGCTGGATGAGCCCAAGTCAGTATCAAACAGGCACGTAGCCCAAGAAGAACGGGCACATGTAGCTATACTTTTGGAAGCACGCATCACCAGCCGCAAGCCATTGGCCTACCTGACAAATGAGGCCTGGCTGCAGGGTGTGCCGTTTTATGTCGATGAACGGGTCATTATTCCGCGCTCTTTTATTGCCGAGCTGCTGGTGGACGAAAGTATTGACCCCTGGCTCAGCGAAGACACCCGCAGGGTGCTGGACCTGTGCACTGGCAACGGCAGCCTGGCCGTGCTGGCAGCCATGGTTTGGCCGGATGTGGTGATTGAAGCTGCAGACATCAGCACGGACGCGCTGGCGGTGGCCCGCATCAATGTTGACAAACACGAGCTGAACGAGCGCATCGCGCTGATTGAGTCTGATGGGCTGGCGGCCTGCACCGGGCTATATGACCTGATTTTGTGCAACCCGCCCTATGTCAACGCCGCCACCATGGCGGCTTTGCCGGCTGAATTTCGTGCCGAGCCAGCTATCGCCCTGCATGGCGGGGCCGACGGTATGGACTTTATTCGAAGCCTTTTTCTAACCGCGGCGCGCCATATGAGCGAAAATGCCGTGTTGGTTTTGGAAATAGGCAACGAACGCGCAAACTTTGAGCGCGCCTTCCGCACGCTGCAACCCTTGTGGTTCGAGACAAGCGGCGGCCCAGACCAGGTGTTGCTTATCACCCGGCAGCAGCTGCTTTCTCCATAAAAACGACTTCTTTCGCTTCTGGATTGCGTGTTGGCGCCCTTGCGCTGGATTCTTTTCCGATGTTTCCCCGATTTTTGCCTGAGCTTTTGAAATGATTACCCTTAAAAACGTAGTGCTGCGTCGCGGCGCCAAAGTGATTCTTGACAGCGCATCTGTCACCCTGAACCCGGGCGAAAACATTGGCCTTGTGGGACGCAATGGCGCGGGCAAGTCGTCGCTGTTTGCCATGCTCAACGGCACGCTGCACGAAGACGGCGGTGAATTTTTCATCCCCGCCCAGTGGCGCATGGCCCAGGTTGCGCAGGACATGCCCGAAACCGAGCAAAGTGCCACCGACTACGTGATTGAAGGCGATATCGTGCTGTTGGCCGCGCAGGCTGAAGTCGCAGCATCGGAGGAAAGTGGTGACGGCGACCGCATGGCCCATGCTTACATGGACCTTTACGACTCGGGTGCGCACGACGCACAGGCACGCGCACAAGCGCTGATTTTGGGTCTGGGTTTCAAGGTTGCCGAGCTGGACAACCCTGTCAACAGTTTCTCGGGTGGCTGGCGCATGCGCTTGCAACTGGCGCGCGCGCTGATGTGTCCGTCTGACTTGCTGCTGCTTGACGAACCCACCAATCACCTGGACCTGGATGCATTGGTCTGGCTGGAAGCCTGGCTCAAGCGCTACCAGGGAACCATGCTGGTCATCAGCCATGACCGGGAGTTTCTGGATGCCGTGACCGACGTGACCGTGCACATCGAAAGCGCCAAGCTCACGCGTTACGGCGGCAACTACAGCAAGTTTGAAGACCTGCGCTCCGAACAAATGGCGCTGCAGCAAGGCGCGTATTCCAAGCAACAGGACAAAATTGCCCACCTGCAAAAGTTCATTGCCCGCTTCAAGGCCAAGGCCAGCAAGGCCAAGCAGGCGCAAAGCCGCGTCAAGGCACTGGACCGCATGGAGAAAATCGCACCCTTGCTGGCTGAGGCTGACTTCACTTTCGAGTTTAAAGAGCCCGCCAACCTGCCCAACCCCATGCTAGCAATGCAGAACGCCTTTTTTGGCTATCCGGCACCGGAGGACGCACCGGAAGGCACGCCGCCTACCGTCATTGTGCAAAATGTCAGCAAATCAGTGCTGGCAGGCCAGCGCATAGGTATTCTGGGCGCCAACGGCCAGGGCAAATCAACCCTGGTCAAGACCGTTGCGCGGGCTTTGGCCCCCATCAGTGGCGACATGACTGAAGGCAAGGGCCTGAATATTGGCTACTTCGCCCAGCAAGAGCTTGACGTGCTGCGACCTGCCGACAACCCGCTGGAGCACATGATCCGGCTGGTAAAAGAAGTCACCGCTGCCGGCAAAATGGGCAACCAGCCAACGCGTGAGCAGGACCTGCGCAGCTTTCTGGGCAACTTTAACTTTGGCGGCGACATGGTCAAGCAGGCCGTGGGCAGCATGAGCGGCGGCGAAAAAGCCCGCCTGGTGCTCTGCATGATCGTGTGGCAGCGCCCCAACCTGCTGTTGCTTGACGAGCCAACCAATCACCTCGACCTGGCCACCCGTGAAGCATTGAGCATGGCGCTCAATGAATTTGAAGGCACTGTGATGCTGGTCAGCCATGACCGGGCCTTGCTGCGCGCCGTGTGCGACGAGTTCTGGATGGTCAGCCAGGGCGGCGTGGCACCGTTTGATGGCGACCTGGACGACTATCAAAAGTATTTGCTAGACCACGCCAAGAAAATGCGTGAAGATGCCAAAAAATCAAATAATGCGGCTCCGGCAAGCAAGCCGGACGCTACTAAAACCATAGCTCCTACAGCCCATAAAACCGAGGCCACAGGCACTTTTAATGCTCAAAAGGGCGTAAAGACAGGCAAAGTGGATTCGGCAAAGCCATTACGCAAAGAGCTGGAGAAGATCGACATCAAAATGCAGGCCTTGAATGCCGAGAAAGACAATCTGCAAACCCTGCTGACCGCTACGGTTACCCCGGCGGAAATGGCCCAAACAGGCAAACGCCTGAAGGCGATTGACAACGAAATAGGCCTGCTCGAAGAACGCTGGCTGGAACTGACAGAACAGATCGAGACGGCAGCAGTGTAGAGTTGCGGGCAAGGAAGCCAAAACCATGCCCACAGCCCTACACATGGCAGCAGACGATGCCGCAATGGAAGCCGCCGTCAAACGCAGCCGCAAACTACTGAACAAGCGCGCCCTGGTAGCTGCAGCTGCCAGCGCCGTACCTGTTCCCGGCCTGGACTGGGCCGTGGATGCCGCGATGCTTTCAAAGCTCATACCTGAGATCAATAAAGAGTTTGGCTTGACTCCTGCCCAGCTCGATCAGCTGGACCCGAAAAAACGCGAACAGGTACAAAAAGCCGTCACCCTGGTCGGCTCGGTGCTGATAGGCAAGTTCATCAGCAAGGATCTTGTGATCAAGGCTGCGACCAAGATCGGCGTACGCCTGACGACCAAGCAGCTGGCCAAATATGTCCCCTTTGCAGGCCAGATCGTTTCAGCAGCCGTTGGCTTTGCCGCGATTCGCTATTTTGGCGAGGAGCATATGAAAGACTGCATTCGGGTTGCCAGACAAGCCGAGCTGGAAGTGCCACGGCTGGGTTATTCAGGCTAAAAAGCCATCAGTTTTTCAAGGGTCGCTTAAGGCTCGTCTACATAAGTGTGTGAAGATATTGCATCTATCGACAAAAGGCGGGCGGGTATGTTCAGTTGGTTGAGTGCAAAAAAATCCGAGAAATTCGGGGCCGAAATGGCCTTGCTTTTAATGGAATTGATTCCCAAAGAAGTCGTTCTCAAAGACAGCAAGCTGAGTTCCAAGTCGAACTACGCACGTGAAAAAATGCTGAAGAAAATCAGGCAATTCAAGCAGGAAGAAATACTCAATTTCTACAAGACAGCAAAGCTGCTGAATACCTTCAAGTGGACCCTGAATGACGCTGGCTATGACAAGACACTTTCAGACAGTTTTGCCTCATGGATTTTGATCACCTTGCGCTCACCTAAAAACTAGCGGTATCAAGTGCTGACGGTTTTACGGGTCGCCAGATACACCTGCAGCCGGTGACTGACTGGCTGATGGCAGACAAACCTTAATCGAGAAGGCTTCTTTTTCAAATGCTCAAAAACCTTTTGAAACGGATTCTTCCGGCTGCGCAAGACAGCCCTCCCATCGCAGACGACAGGCCCCTTGCAGACAAGCTGATTGCCGAAGGTAACGAACATGAAGATGCAGGGCAGCTGCAGCCCGCGTGCGACCTGTATCGCAGAGCTGTTGCTGTAGCTCCCGGGCACGCCGGAGCCCATCTGAACCTGGGCATAGCTCTGGCGGCACTGGGTGACACTGACGGTGCGACGAATGCCTACGAAGCGGTGCTGCGCATTGACCCTCATCATGCTTTCGGGAACTACAACTTTGCAAGGCTTGCTTATATGCGTGGCGACTTGGCGCGCGCGAAATTACTGGTGAGCGAAGCCCTGCGGACAAAGCCGGATTTTGTACAGGCTCTTGTAGTGCTCTCCAATGTTCAGGATGATCTTGGCGAAACTGCCATAGCGACCAAAACCATGGAAGCGGCACTGCGGCTGCAACCCGGCTATGCAGGCGCATGGGTCAACCAGGCCACGCTGCTTCATAAACTGGGACGCGCTGATGAAGCCGAGGGGGCAATCAGAGAAGTACTGGCCCTTGACCCAGGCAACGTAGAGGCGCTACGACTTCTCAGCTTGCTGCTGAGCAGCCACGGACTCAGTACGCAGGCACTGGAACCTCTGCAGACAGCCATCAGCAATAATCCGGCCAGACTCGACCTGCTTTCAGAGGAGTTGCTGTTATTGAATTTTGAGGAGAGCATGGCAGCACCTGAGCTTTTTCGTCGGCACGTCGAATTCGGTAGACGACTGGAGAACGCTGTTCCTGCAAGATTCGAGCTGCATGAAGTCAGCCTGATTACCGACAGGCGCCTTCGGATAGGCTACGTATCAGGTGACCTTCACACGCACCCTGTGGCACTTTTCATGTTGCCTGTACTTGAGCGTCACGACAGGGGCGCCTTCGAAGTTTTTTGTTATTCATCTGGCGCGATTTGCGACCATGTCTCTGACCGGCTTCGTGAACTTGCTGAGCACTGGACAGACGCTTCGAGGATGTCGGACCAGCAACTTGCCGACGTGATTTACTCTGATGCTATAGACATCCTGGTAGACCTGTCCGGCCACACGAGGCCGTCAAGGCTGGCAGTGTTCAGCCAGCGTCCCGCGCCGGTTCAGGCAAGCTGGCTTGGTTACCTGAACACTACGGGACTGGGCGGCGTGGACTTCCGGCTATGCGACCAGCGTACCGACCCCGCGGCACTGTCCCAGTCTCTGCATACTGAAAAGTTGATTCCACTTCCCAATAGCCAGTGGTGCTATCGGCCCTTTATAGACACTGATGTCTGTCTGACAGCACCCTTGCAAACCAGGGGCTACATTACCTTCGGCTCATTCAACAGTGCCTTGAAGGTATCGCCCGCCATGTGCAGACGATGGGCACAGATACTGTTGAAGGTGACGGATTCACGGCTCTTGATAGC
>JANOCP010000109.1:0-22038 GCA_031412235.1 Polaromonas sp. | reverse complement strand
GCATAGCAAATGGCCGGACGGAAGTTGGCGAACAGGCCGAGGTTTTTGCGCAGGCCCAAAATGGCCTGTTCGGGGCGCAGGGGGCGGTCAAGTTTGTCGTATTTCCAGTCGCCGACGGCACCAAACAGGATGGCGTCAGCGTCTTTGGCGAGCTTCAGGGTGGCGTCTGGCAGCGGATGGCCGTGGGCTTCAAAGGCGGCGCCGCCCACCAGTGCGCTTTCAGTCTCAAACTTCAGGTCCAGGGCGTTCAGCACCTTGACAGCTTCAGCAACGATTTCGGTTCCGATGCCGTCACCCGGCAGGATTGCAATTTTCATGGGTATCTTCACTATCTTTTTTATAGCTGCCCATACCCGTATTACCTGGGCAGAGACATGATTTGACTGTTAAAACAGGTATTTCAGAGGTGTTTTCAGCTTGCAACGGTGTGGTTGAGCCATGGCTTGGTCGCCAGGCGCTCAGCTTCAAAAGCCTTGATCTTGTCGCTTTGCCGCAGGGTCAGGCCGATGTCGTCCAGGCCGTTAAGCAGGCAGTATTTGCGAAACACTTCAACGCTAAACGGAATCTCTTCGCCTTGTGCCTTGACGATGACCTCGCGCTCCAGGTCAATCGTCAGGGTGTAGCCCGGAAAAGCCAGCGCCTCGGCAAACAGTTGCGCTACCTGCGCCTCAGGCAGCACGATGGGCAGCAGGCCATTTTTAAAGCTGTTGTTAAAGAAGATGTCGGCATAGCTTGGGGCAATGATGGCCCTGAAGCCGTACTGGTCCAGCGCCCACGGTGCGTGCTCACGAGACGAGCCACAGCCAAAGTTTTTGCGCGCCAGCAAAACCGAAGCGCCTTCATAGCGCGGCTGGTTCAGCACAAAGTCCGGATTCGGTTTGCGACTTAGCGGGTCTTGCCCCGGAAAGCCGGCGTCAAGATAGCGCCAGGCATCAAACAGATTCGGGCCAAAGCCGGTTTTGCGTATGGATTTAAGAAACTGCTTGGGAATAATGGCGTCGGTGTCGACGTTCTCGCGGTCCATGGGCGCAACCAGGCCCTTGTGTACGGTGAATTTCTGCATTACTTTTTAACCGCGTTTTCAATGGCTGAACCAGCCTTTTGCACATCCTGCCCGACGCCCCTGACGGTGTTGCAGGCCGTCAATGTGAAGCCGACGCAAATCATCAGCACAGTAAATAGTGTTTTCATCGAAGGGCTCCTTAAACGAATTTGCGAATATCAACAAAGTGACCATGAACCGCAGCGGCTGCCGCCATCGCGGGACTGACGAGGTGGGTACGGCCACCGGCGCCCTGGCGGCCTTCAAAGTTGCGGTTGCTGGTCGATGCGCAGCGCTCGCCCGGCTCCAGGCGGTCGGCGTTCATGGCCAGGCACATGCTGCAACCGGGTTCACGCCATTCAAAACCTGCTGCCTTGAAGATCACGTCCAGGCCCTCGCGCTCAGCCTGTTCCTTGACCAAGCCTGAGCCCGGCACCACCATCGCCAGCTTGATGTTTTTGGCGACTTTCTGGCCAATCTTCTTAACAATCGCTGCCGCTTCGCGCATGTCTTCAATGCGGCTGTTGGTGCAGCTTCCGATGAAGACCTTGTCAACATACAAATCGTTGAGTGCCTTGCCAGGCTGCAGTCCCATATAAGTCAATGCCCGCTCAATCGCATCGCGCTTGTTGGCGTCTTTTTCCTTGTCCGGGTCGGGCACGAGGTCGTTAATCGACAGCACCATCTCGGGGGAGGTGCCCCAGGTGACTTGCGGCAGTATCTGACTGGCATCGAGTTCAACGGTTTTGTCAAAGACAGCGCCTGCATCCGACTGCAGGGTGTTCCAGTATTTGACGGCCATGTCCCACTCGGCGCCCCCGACAAACTGGCCAGTTTGTCGATCCGTTCCTGGCGAGAGCAGTCGGCCCTTCACGTAGTCAATGGTTTTCTGGTCCACGGCCACCAGACCGGCTCTGGCACCGGCTTCAATCGCCATATTGCAGACCGTCATGCGGCCTTCCATGCTCAGGGCGCGAATGGCTGAGCCGGCGAACTCAATCGTATAACCGGTGCCGCCCGCCGTGCCTATCTTGCCAATGATGGCCAGAACAATGTCCTTGCCCGTCAGGCCCGGGGCCAGCGTGCCCTCAACCTTGACGAGCAGGTTTTTGGCTTTTTTGGCCAGCAGCGTATTGGTGGCCAAAACGTGCTCGACCTCGCTGGTGCCAATGCCGTGCGCCAGCGCGCCGAACGCGCCATGGGTGGATGTGTGCGAGTCACCGCACACCACCGTCATGCCGGGCAGGGTGGCGCCGTTTTCAGGGCCCATCACATGCACGATGCCCTGACGTTTGGACAGGAAAGGGAAAAACGCCGCTGCGCCAAATTCCTTGATGTTGCTGTCCAGGGTCGTGATCTGTTCTTTGCTGACCAGGTCAGTGATGCCGTCGTAGCCCTTCTCCCAGCCCGTGGTAGGCGTGTTGTGGTCGGCGGTTGCCACGATGGAAGAAATGCGCCAGACCCTGCGACCGGCTTCACGCAGGCCTTCAAAGGCCTGCGGGCTGGTAACTTCGTGCACCAGATGCCTGTCGATGTACAGAATCGATGTGCCGTCTTCTTCGGTATGAACAACGTGTTCATCCCAGATCTTGTCGTAGAGGGTTCTTGCCATGGGGTTTCCTGAGTTGCTTTTTAGGGTTGGCATCGTGAATTGATTTGATTTTAAGGCGCGCTAGCCGACTTGTTGGATTGTGTGAGATGCTCGACCAGCAGGCGGGCGGTTACGGGCAGGGTTGAAAAATCGCGCGCCACCAGCTCGATCTGGCGGCTTGCCCAAGGGTCGAGCAGCTCGACCGATTCAAGCTCACCGACGCCGTGCATGAGCTCAAAAGCGCGTTGCGGCATGACGCCTACGCCAAGCCCGTTATGAATCATGCGGCACATGGCGTCGAGGCTGGTCACATGTATGCGCAGCCTGATCGTTCGGCCCAGTGCGGCGGCGGCTGCGCGCATGGCCAGATAGATGGAGCTGTTGGAATGCAGGCCGACCTGGTCGTAATTCAATGCTGCCTCGAAATGAATAGCGCCTTGCCCAAGCAGCGCATGGCCCGTGGGCACAATCAATACCAGTTTATCGCTGCGGTAGGGCATGGTTTGCAGCTCACTGACGCCGTCGGCAGTGTTGCAGACACCCAGATCTGCGGCACCTTCCTGTACCGCCCGTACCACTTCTGTACTCAGATGTTCTTCCAGGTCGATCTTGACTTCTGAATGCTGGCGAATGAAAGCGCCCAGGTCTTCGGGTAAGAACTGCACGATGGCCGAAATGCTGGCGTGTACCCGAACATGGCCGCGAACGCCGTCGGCATATTCGCTAAGCTCGCCCTGCATCTTTTCAAGACTGAAAAGTACCGATCGCGCATGGTGCAGCAGGCTTTCACCCGCTGGCGTCAATCCAACGCCGCGTGTGTGGCGGTAAAGCAGCTGGGTGTCAAGCGTGGCTTCAAGGTCGCTCAAACGCTTGCTGACAGCCGAGGCCGCAATAAATTCACGCTCGGCCGCTTTGCCTATGCTGCCAAGCTCGCACACGGCCACAAAGAGCTGAAGCGAGGTCAGGTCAATGCGGCGGGCAAAGTTGCGTTCAGAGCTTTTGATGGACATGGCTGGGTGACGTCTGGCACATCGTCATGTGCGATGGACTTGTATTCTGACTCGCAAGAGACGTGTTCGTCATCGTAATACGAGATGGCTGGCATGCCTGAACGTTCAGAAATCGGCAAACGGCCTTGAATGCTGCGACCCGCCCCAAAATGCCCGTTTCGGCGGTGATTTGTGCTCCCTGCCCAATAAGTACAGCTATACTTTGCTATAAAAATAATAGCAAATAAAAAACCCGCCGATGTTTCCACCAGCGGGCTTTGGTCGGGCCAATGGGCGTTTAACGGTCGCCGAGTGGCAGCACGTCGCGCGATGCCGAGCCAGTGAAGAGCTGGCGTGGCCGGCCGATTTTGTATTCAGGGTCGCCAATCATTTCATTGAGCTGGGCAATCCAGCCGACGGTACGTGCCAGCGCAAACACGGCAGTGAACAGCGGCACAGGAATGCCGATGGCGCGCTGCACGATGCCGGAATAGAAGTCAACGTTAGGGTAAAGCTTGCGGGAGACAAAGTAGTCGTCCTCAAGGGCAATCTTCTCGAGCGCCATGGCCAGCTTGAACAGCGGGTCGTTCTCAAGGCCCATCTCGTGCAGCACCTCTTTGCAGGTTTCCTGCATGAGCTTGGCGCGAGGGTCATAGTTTTTGTAGACGCGGTGACCGAAGCCCATTAGCTTGACGCCAGAGTTTTTGTCCTTGACCTGTTTGATGAATTCACCGATTTTTTCGATGCCACCCTGTTTCTGGATGTCGCCCAGCATGTTCAGGGCCGCTTCATTTGCGCCGCCGTGGGCCGGGCCCCACAGGCAGGCGACACCAGCTGCAATTGCGGCAAAGGGATTGGTACCCGACGAGCCGCACAGGCGAACTGTTGAAGTTGATGCGTTTTGCTCGTGGTCTGCGTGCAGGATGAAGATGCGGTCAAGGGCGCGCTCCAGCACAGGGTTGACAGTGTATTCTTCGCACGGCGTGGCAAACATCATGTGCAAAAAGTTGCCCGCGTAGCTCAGGCTGTTTTTTGGGTACATATAGGGCTGGCCCATGGTGTACTTGTAAGCCATGGCGACCAGCGTAGGCATTTTGGCGATCAGCCGGATGGCCGAAATGTCGCGGTGCTGCGGATTGGTGATATCGGTACTGTCATGGTAGAACGCAGACAGTGCGCCAACCAGGCCGGTCATGATGGCCATCGGATGGGCGTCACGGCGAAAACCGCGCAGGAAAAACTGCATTTGCTCGTTGACCATGGTGTGGTTGGTCACAAGCTTGGTGAAGTCGTGCTTCTGCGTAGCGTTAGGGAGCTGACCGTAAAGCAGCAGGTGGCAAGTCTCCATGTAGTCGCAGTTGGTGGCCAGTTGCTCGATAGGGTAGCCGCGGTACAGAAGTTCGCCCTTGTCGCCGTCAATATAGGTAATGGCCGACTGGCAGGCTGCCGTCGACAGAAAACCCGGATCATAGGTAAACATGCCGGTCTGCGCGTACAACTTGCGGATATCCACAACATCCGGGCCAACATTGCCCTGATAAACCGGCAAATCAATGCTGGGGCTGCCATTGCTGAAGGACAGTGTGGCTTTGTTGTCAGCGAGCTTCATATTTTTGCTTCTTTCTAGTCAAATCAAACGAGACAAATCAGACGTGATGAACGTGAGAAGTGGCGGCGGCAAGGGTGCGGGTGGAAACAGGACGGAGCAAGTTTAGGACCATTAGCGCCTCAAAAGTAGAGGCGCTCGCCTTTGAATCTGCTTCAGGCAACTCGCCAGGCTCTTTGCGTCGTAGCAAAAGATCAAGCAAATCGTTGTCAGACAAGTCCATTAAATCATTCAAGCCTTTGGCCTGGCTGACGGTCAATGTGGATTCAAAGCGCTTGAAAAACTTTTCGATCAGCAGGTCGTTTTCAAGCAGGCCCCGACGGCAGCGCCAGCGAAGCTTGCTCAGCTCACGCTCGCCCAGAAGTTCTTCAGTCATGGCTTGTTTGCTCTTGTGATCAGACCGAACGAAGCACCATCATCTCTTTGATCTTGCCAATGGCTTTTGTCGGGTTCAGGCCCTTTGGGCAAACGTCGACGCAGTTCATGATGGTGTGGCAGCGGAACAGGCGGTACGGATCTTCGAGGTTGTCCAGGCGCTCGGCAGTGGCTTCGTCACGGCTGTCAGCGATAAAGCGGTAGGCTTGCAGCAGGCCAGCGGGGCCGACAAACTTGTCCGGGTTCCACCAGAAGCTTGGGCAGCTGGTAGAACATGATGCACAAAGAATGCACTCGTACAGGCCGTTCAGCTCGTCGCGCTCTTCGGGGCTTTGCAGGCGTTCTTTTTCAGGGGGTACGTTGTCGTTGATCAGATAGGGCTTGATCGAGTTGTACTGCTTGAAGAACTGTGTCATGTCCACAATCAGGTCACGCACCACGGGCAGACCGGGCAACGGCTTGAGGGTGATGACACCGGGCAGGGTGCGCATATTGGTCAGGCAGGCCAGGCCGTTTTTGCCGTTGATGTTCATGGCGTCAGAGCCGCAAACACCTTCGCGGCATGAACGCCTGAAGCTGATGCTCGGGTCTTGGGCTTTGAGCTTCATCAGCGCGTCCAGCAGCATGCGCTCGCTGCCGTCGAGCTCTACATCGATTTTCTGCATGTACGGTTTGGCGTCTGTGTCTGGGTCGTAGCGGTAAATGTTGAAGGTGCGTTTGGTCATGGAGTTTGCCTGCTGGAATGTCGAAAAAAATTTCGAGATAAGTTTTTAGAAGCTGCGCACTTTGAGCGGCAGTGAGTCAACCGTGAGCGGAATCATTTGCACGGGCTTGTAAGTCAGGCTGTTGCTTTCGCTGTGCCACAGCGTGTGCTTGTGCCAGTCCGTGTCGTTGCGGCCATTGGGGTGCGCAGGCGTGTCGCCGTAGTCGTTGACGGAATGCGCGCCGCGGCTTTCCTTGCGCGCGGCGGCAGAGACGATGGTGGCCTGTGCAGACTCGATCAGATTTTCAACTTCCAGCGCTTCAATGCGGGCGGTATTGAAGATTTTCGACTTGTCCTTAAGACCAATATTTTTCACCCGCTCGCGCAGTTTGGCGATCGCCTCAACACCCTCATCCATACTGGCTTGCGTGCGGAAAACACCTGCATACTTTTGCATGGCGGCACGAATGTCGTTGGCTACATCCTGGGCATATTCACCGTCGGTGGCGTTGTCCAGACGCGCGATTCGGCTCAAAGTGGCGTCAGCCGCATCAGCCGGCAGGGGCTTGTGAACGGTGGTTTTGTTGTGCTCGACGATGTGGTTACCCGCTGCGCGGCCAAACACCAGCAAATCAAGCAGCGAGTTGGTGCCCAGCCGGTTGGCGCCGTGCACGCTGACGCAAGAGCATTCGCCGACGGCATACAAACCGTTCACCACTTCGCTCTTGTTGTCCGCGTTTTGTGTCACGACCTGGCCGTTGATGTTGGTCGGTATGCCGCCCATCTGGTAGTGGATGGTGGGCACCACAGGTATGGGTTCCTTGGTGATGTCCACATTGGCAAAGTTGTGTCCAATCTCAAACACCGACGGCAGGCGCTTCATGATGGTGTCGGCGCCCAGGTGCGTCATGTCCAGGTTGATGTAGTCCTTGTTTGGACCACAGCCGCGGCCTTCCTTGATTTCCTGGTCCATGCAGCGTGACACGTAGTCGCGCGGGGCCAGGTCCTTATAGGCCGGTGCGTAGCGCTCCATGAAGCGCTCGCCATTGCTGTTGCGCAAAATCGCGCCTTCGCCGCGGCAGCCTTCGGTCAGCAGCACGCCTGCACCGGCCACGCCCGTCGGGTGAAACTGCCAGAACTCCATGTCTTCCAGCGGGATGCCCGCGCGCGCCGCCATGCCCAGGCCATCCCCGGTGTTGATGAACGCATTGGTGGACGCCGCAAAAATACGGCCTGCGCCTCCCGTGGCCAGTAGCGTGGTTTTGGCTTCAAAAATGTGCACGTCACCGGTTTCCATTTCGATGGCGGTCACGCCGACCACGTCACCCGCAGCATCACGGATCAGGTCCATGGCCAGCCACTCGACGAAGAAGCTGGTTTTTTCTTTCACGTTTTGCTGGTACAGCGTGTGCAGCATGGCGTGGCCGGTGCGGTCAGCAGCGGCGCAGGCGCGCTCAACGGCTTTTTCGCCATAGTTGGCGGTGTGGCCGCCAAACGGGCGCTGGTAAATGGTGCCGTCGGGGTTGCGGTCAAAGGGCATGCCCATGTGCTCAAGGTCATACACGACTTTGGGGGCTTCGCGGCACATGAATTCAATGGCGTCCTGGTCACCCAGGTAGTCTGAACCTTTGACGGTGTCGAAGAAATGGTAGTGCCAGTTGTCTTCGTTCATGTTGCCGAGCGATGCGCCAATGCCGCCTTGCGCAGCCACGGTGTGTGAGCGGGTGGGGAAGACTTTGGATAACACGGCGACGTTCAGGCCGGCGCGTGCCAGCTGCAGCGAGGCACGCATGCCTGAGCCGCCGGCTCCTACGATAACAACGTCAAATTTGCGCTTGGGGATTTTGGAGCTTGCGGTCATGTTTTTTTAAAATCGTGGTGATCTTCGAGAGGGTCGCAGCAAGATGGCTGAAAGTATCTTTTGAGGCGGGTTTTACAAGCGCCACAGCACTTGTATGCTCCAGCCTGCGCAGGCCGTGAGCCAGACAATGGTGAACACCTGCAGGCCCAGGCGCAGGCCAACCGGCTTGATGTAGTCCATCCAGATGTCGCGCATGCCGACCCATACGTGGTACAGCATGGCAATGATGATAGTGAAGGTCAGCACTTTCATCCACTGTGCTGAAAAGATGCCCGCCCATTTGTCGTAGCCAATCGGCCCTTTGCTGAAAACTACCTGCACCAGAAGGGCAAGGGTGAAAAGCGCCATCAGCGCTGCTGTAACACGCTGGGCCAGCCAGTCGCGCAAACCATAATGAGCACCGACAACGATGCGTTTGGAGCCGTAATTTACTGCCATGGTGTTTGTCTTCCGGTTTTTTATTTAGTACATGCCAAACAGCTTGGCACCCAGCACCAGCGTGAGGCCAACACTGATGGCCAGCGTTGCAATGGCCGAGGTCTTGCCAAACTCTTTGGTGACGGCAGAGTGATGCGTGTCAGACCACAAATGGCGCAGGCCTGCAATCGAGTGGTGCAGATAAGCCCAGATCAGCGCCAGCGCCAGCAGCTTCCAGATCATGCCGGGCAGACCGAGCATGCCGACGTTGAAAGCGCCCTTGAATTTCGCAAACGAGATTTCTGACGATACAGAGGTGTCAAACATCCAGATGATGAAGGGCATCAGCACAAACATGATGGCCCCGCTGACGCGGTGGAGGATGGAGACGATGCCCGCCAGTGGAAGGCGGTAACCGGGCAGGTCGGTGAAGGCGTTGATGTTGCGGAACTCGGGCCGCTTTTTGGCGGGGGTCGCTATTTCAGACATGCGTTGCTTTCTGTATTGTTCTGGGTATCGTGGTAACTGTTCGGTAACTGTTCGGTAACTGCACTGATGACGTGGCGAGTGTGCTAATTCTGGTTAACCCTCAAATTCTATTGCAATGCAGCATCAATCCTGATGTGCGCGGTCTATGGGGTCTGATTTTTGTCGGGTTAAGGTGCGTACTCAAAGTCATTTAGGATCCAGAGGCATTATTTTGGGGCATCACTTCCGTCTGGCTGACACTGGGTTTACAGGCCGTCCAGATCCTTCAGCATGTCTGCTGCGCGCTCTCGCACCTGGCTGCGCAATTCAGGTGTCATGCGCTGCAGGTTTTTGACCATTAAAGCCGTTCGCGGGTTAGCCGCAAAGTCCGCTTCATGCTGATCCAGAAAGTTCCAGTAGAGCGTGGTCATGGGGCAGGCGTTGGGGCCAACGCGGGTTTCTGGCTCGTAACTGCAGCCTGCGCAATAGTTGCTCATGCGCTTGACATAAGCGCCGCTGGCGACATAAGGCTTGCTGGTAAAGCGCCCACCATTGGCAAAAAGCGCCATACCGGCAGTATTGGGCAGCTCGACCCATTCAACGGCGTCAACATAAACCGCCAGATACCAGTCGCAAACAGCTTGCGGCGAGATTTGCGCCGTCACGCCAAACATGCCGGTCACCATCAGGCGCTGGATGTGATGTGAATAGCCGTTGTCAAGCGTCTGGCCCAGGCACTGGCGCATGCAGTTCATTTTGGTGTCGCCAGTCCAGTACCACTTGGGCAAGGGGTTGGTGTGGCCGTAATGGTTGGCAGTTTTAAGCGCCGGCATGTCCAGAAAGTAGACGCCGCGCATGAACTCGCGCCAGCCCAGTATCTGGCGGATGAAGCCTTCAACACTGGCAAGGTCAAGACCGTGCTTTTTGTATGCCGCCTCGGCTGCGTGTATGACTTCCAGCGGGTTCAGGAGCTTGAGATTCAGCGAGCTTGACAGCAGCGAGTGCCAGCCAAAGTCGAGGTTTGTCCACATCGCGTCCTCGTGCGGACCAAACTGCGGCAGACGCTCGTCAATAAAGCTTTTGAGGGCGACCAGCGCCTGCTCGCGCGTGACTGGCCAGTTGAAGTTGTCGAGCTTGCCGGGGTGGCCGGCAAAGTGCTGGTTGACCAGTTTGACCACGTCCTGTGTGGTCTGGTCTTGCAGGTATTGCACGGCCCGGGGCACGTCAAGCGGTCCGGCCTTGCCAAAGCTTTTGCGGTTGTCGGCGTCAAAGTTCCATTGCCCGCCAACCGGCTCGTCACTGTTTTTGCCTTCAACCAGCACCCGGTACTGTTTGCGCATTTGCCGGTAGAAAAACTCCATGCGCAGGCTGCTGGATTTGCCCGCCCATTTACGGAACTGGTTGATACTGCATAAAAAGTGCTTGTCTTCGCGCCACTCCAATATGAGGCTCCCAAATTCGCCTTCAGGGCGATTTTTTAGGTCATTTATGCCTGTAGCCCGATGATTTCGGCTATATTCAGCTATTGATTTTATAGCATCATCCAGTTGTTGCCTGACCCGAAGGTCACCCGGCTCCACGCCAATCACGCGCTGCGGCTGGTGCTTTTGAATCGCTGCGAGCAAACCGGCCGCCAGGGTTTTATCGCCCTCAACATCCAGTGCGCGGTAGTCAACACGCCAGCCGCGCTGCTTCAGGTCGGCGGCAAAGTGCCGCATTGCTGACAAAAAAAGTGCGGTTCGGACTTTGTGCGACCAGACATGGGTGGACTCTTCAAACGCTTCCACCATCAGCACCACGTCTTTTTCGGCCTCAAAGCCGTCGAAAGCTGTAGAGGATTGGTCGAGCTGGTCACCCAGAATCAGAATAAGGTGACGGCACGGTTCAGGTTTCATACTCGCCATTCTATTTAGTGACTGATGAGTTAATCAGCGCGACTGTCTATGTCCGGGAAGTCAAAACGGTTTATTGTTTTGAAGCCTGCTGCTTGGGTTTTTTAGCCCGGCAGGCATCCGAACAGTACTTCACGTCGTCCCAGTTTTTGGCCCAGCTCTTGCGCCAGGTCATTTCGCGGCCACAGACCACGCAGGTTTTACTGGGTAAAGCCGCCTTGTTGCCCTTGAACGTCATGTTAATTAGTTAAGCGTGTTGTGATAGTGGTGCGTATCGGTGCGGTAATAGCCCCGGCGCAGTTCCATCGGCGTGTCCTGGTAGGTGAAGGCGATGCGCTCTACACTCAGTAGTGGCGTGCCATGATCTACTTTTAATAGCAACTCAAGACCGTCGATAGCAGGCTCGGCACGTATTTTCTCTTCAGCGCGAACCATGCGCACATTGAATTCGGTTTCGAACAGTGCATACATGGGGCCGTGGTAGTCAGCCAGGCGCTCGGCGGTCAGGCCCTTGAACGGGGCAGCCGGCAGCCAGATGTCTTCAAGAATCGTGGGCGTACCGGCAAAACTCAACACCCTGCGCGCCTGCAGCACTGCGTCGCCACTTCGCAAGCCCAGTATTCGGGCAATGTCGGCGTTGGCGCGGGCGCGGCGGCAATCAATGATTTCACGCTGGGCCGGTCCTTCGCTGCCGGGGCTGCCGCTGTCTGGCACCAGCTTCAAAAAGCGAAACTGAACATGCTGCTCTGAGTGTGTCGCGACAAAGGTGCCCTTGCCCTGGCGCCGCACCACAAGGTTGTCAGTCGCCAGTTCGTCAATGGCTTTGCGTACCGTGCCCTGGCTGACGCGGTAGCGCGCGGCCAGATCCATTTCAGATGGGATTGCTTCGCCTGGCTTCCATTCGCCAGACTGCAGGCTTTGCAAAATCAGCCCTTTTATCTGCTGATACAGCGGGCTGAATGCTGGCGTGGCACTTGCCAGCTCATCGGCAAATGGTAGGTTGGAAGTGGGTGGAATAGCGGCCATGGCTTAGGGTATGGGTAGCCACAATCATATCTTATATAAGACATAAGACAAGTTGACGCGGCTTACTTTTAGGGCGTAAAATTCCGCGCTGAAGCAGGTGCACCAAACTGTCTCCGGCGACTTTATTTGAGCCTTTGCCAGTGCCATTCCTCCCTCCTTAATTTCCCTCCGCATTTCTTAACTACCTGAAAGTTCTCAAACATGAGCAAAAAACCCGTCCGTGTCGCCGTTACTGGTGCCGCAGGTCAAATTGGTTACGCACTGTTGTTCCGTATTGCTTCTGGCGAGATGCTGGGCAAAGACCAGCCGGTGATTTTGCAACTGCTTGAAGTCCCTGTTGAAGGCCCGCAAAAAGCCCTCAAAGGCGTGATGATGGAACTCGACGACTGCGCTTTCCCGCTGCTGGTGGGCATGGAAGCCCACAGCGACCCGATGACCGCATTCAAGGACACCGACTACGCACTGCTGGTCGGTTCGCGCCCACGCGGCCCCGGCATGGAACGTGCCGAGCTGCTGGCCGTCAACGGTGCGATTTTCACCGCCCAGGGCAAGGCCCTGAACGCAGTTGCCAGCCGCAATGTCAAGGTGCTGGTCGTCGGCAACCCGGCCAACACCAATGCCTACATCGCCATGAAGAGCGCGCCAGACCTGCCCCGCAAAAACTTCACCGCCATGCTGCGCCTGGACCATAACCGCGCTGCCAGCCAGATCGCCGCCAAAACCGGCAAACCGGTGTCCAGCATTGAAAAGCTCACCGTCTGGGGCAACCATTCACCCACCATGTACGCCGACTACCACTTTGCCACCATCAATGGTGAGAGCGTAGCCAGCATGATCAATGACCAGGAATGGAACGCCAACACCTTTTTGCCTACCGTCGGCAAGCGTGGCGCAGCGATTATTGAGGCGCGCGGCGTGTCCTCTGCTGCCTCGGCAGCCAACGCAGCCATTGACCACATGCGCGACTGGGCGCTGGGCACCAACGGCAAGTGGGTCACCATGGGTATTCCGTCTGATGGCCAGTACGGCATTCCTGCAGACACCATGTTTGGCTTCCCCGTGACCTGCGAAGGCGGCGAATACAAACTGGTCGAAGGCCTGGAGATCGACGCTTTCAGCCAGGAACGCATCAACAAGACGCTCGACGAGTTGCAGGGCGAAAAAGCTGGCGTGGCGCATTTGCTGTAAATGGCCCATCCACGCGACATCCTTCTCGGCGCTCAGGCTGCAACCGGTTTTTTGCCGGTTTGTGACCACTACAGCGGCGCTGAGGCGCGGATGCGCAAAAGCCTGCAACTGCAGGCCGAAATGTGTGAGGAGTTCGGCGCCTGCGTTTTTGACGTGACGCTGGACTGTGAAGACGGCGCACCTGTGGGCGGCGAGGCTGAGCACGCTGCTATGGTCGTGGCGCTGGTGGCGCTTGCCGCCAACAAGGCGCGTGTGGCGGTTCGTGTACATGCGGTTGATCATCCGGCGTTTGAGTCCGACATCGCCACCATTGCGGGCAAGGTGGGCCAGCAGCTCAGCCACATCATGGTGCCCAAGGTCGAGTCGGTTGAGGACGTGATCAGGGCCGAAAGCGCCCTGATTGCCGCATCAGCCGCGCACCTTCCGCTGCATGTGTTGATTGAGTCACCCGCAGCCGTACACCGCGCATTTGAAATCGCTGCGCACCCGCGCGTGCAGTCCATCAGCTTTGGCCTGATGGACTTTGTGTCCAGCCACGGCGGTGCGATTGGTGCACACGGCATGTCAAGCCTAGGCCAGTTCACGCATCCGCTGGTGCTGCGCGCCAAGCTGGAGATTGCATCAGCCTGTCATGCGCATGGCAAGGTGCCGTCACATTGCGTAGTCACAGAATTCAATGACACTGCAGCCATGCTAGTAGCCGCCCGACACGCCGCCCAACAGCTGGGCTACACCCGCATGTGGAGCATTCACCCGAACCAGATTCGCCCGATTCTGGAAGCCTTTGCACCGGGTGAAGGTGATATTGAAGATGCTACAAAAATAATAGCTGCCGGTAGCCGTTCTGATTGGGCTCCCATTAGTTTTGACGGTAAATTGCACGACCGGGCGAGCTACCGCTACTTTTGGCAGGTTCTGGAGCGGGCGCACCAGACCGGACGCGCGCTGCCCCTTGAAGCGCAAACCTATTTCACTCCGCCTCTCCCAAGAACTTGAGCCACAACCAGGAAGCCCTATGAAAAACATTCTTGCCAAAAACTTTGCAGCCCTTGTCGGCGCCAGCCTGCTTTTTGCAGCTTCTTCGGCGGTGAACGCCCAAACGGGTGCTGCGTCGCCTGCCAAACCTGCTGCCGCCGCAAAGCCGGCCGCCCCGGCCGCCCAAAAGAAAGCGCCCGTCAGCGCCAGCCGTACCGAGATCAAAAGCACCGCCAAAAACATGGCAGCCGGCATTGAAGCTGCTGACGATGCACTCACCCCGGCAGAGCTCAGCATTGCAGAGCGCGTCTATGTAGGCAAGCTGCCCTGCGAATTTGGCGCGGTTGTCACGCTGACGCCTGACCCTAAAACGCCTGGCTACTTTGAGGTCGTGGGCAAAAACTTCAAATACCGCATGTTTCCGGTGCCTACAACCACAGGTGCCATCCGGCTGGAGGACCGCAAGGCTGGCGCAGTCTGGTTGCAACTGGCCAATAAATCAATGCTGATGAACCAGAAGTTGGGCATGCGTCTTGCAGACGAATGTGCAAGTCCCGCGCAACTGGCGGTTGCCGAAGCCATCAAAAAGGCCCCGCCAGTCAGCGTGCTTGACACACCCGCGCCGTCCCCGGTAGCAGCCGCATCAGCTGCAAAGTAATTTTTCACCGATCCACGAGAGTAATGATTTTGACCACAGGAGAAGCCCACATGTCAGCTGAAACAACATCCAATTTCTTGCAAACCTACCGCAACCACGTCGCCGAACGCTCTGTGATGGGGATTCCACCGTTGCCGCTTTCAGCAGCACAAACTGCCGAGGTAATCGAGCTGCTGAAGGCGCCACCAAAAGGTGAAGAGGCGTTTCTGGTTGAGCTGATCACGCATCGTGTTCCAGCGGGCGTGGATGCCGCGGCCAAGGTTAAAGCCAGCTACCTTGCTGCCGTTGCGCATGGTTCTGAAAAGTGCGAAATGATTTCGCGTGAAAAAGCGACCCAACTTCTGGGCACCATGCTGGGCGGCTACAACATCAGCCCCATGATTGCGCTGCTTGACGATGCCGAAACCAGCGTTGCAACCCAGGCTGCCAGTGGCCTTAAAAACACCTTGCTGATGTTCGACCAGTTCCATGACGTCAAGGAAAAAGCCGACAAAGGCAATACCCACGCCAAGGCAGTTATGCAAAGCTGGGCTAACGCCGAATGGTTTACCAGCCGCCCTGAAGTGCCCGAGTCCATCATGCTGACGGTGTTCAAGGTTGCCGGTGAAATCAATACCGATGACTTGTCTCCCGCACCAGACGCCTGGAGCCGCCCCGACATTCCGCTGCACGCCATCGCCATGCACAAAAATGCCCGCCCCGGTGTGACGCCTGAAGAAGACGGCAAACGTGGCCCGGTCAGGTTTATTGAAGAGCTCAAGACCAAAGGTAACCTGATTGCTTATGTCGGCGATGTGGTGGGTACCGGGTCATCACGCAAGTCAGCCACCAACTCCGTACTGTGGTGGACGGGTCAGGACATTCCCTACGTGCCGAACAAGCGTTTTGGCGGCGTTTGCCTGGGCGGCAAGATTGCCCCGATTTTCTACAACACCATGGAAGACTCAGGCGCCTTGCCCATCGAGCTGGACGTGAGCCAGATGGCCATGGGCGATGTGATTGAATTGCGTCCCTACGATGGCAAGGCACTCAAAAACGGTGTGGTGATCGCCGAGTTCAAACTCAAAAGCGATGTGCTGTTTGACGAGGTGCGTGCCGGCGGCCGTATTCCGCTGATCGTGGGTCGTGGCCTGACTGCAAAGGCCCGCTTTGCCCTGGGTCTGCCAGCATCAACCCAGTTCCGCCTGCCGCAAGATCCGGCAGACAACGGCCGTGGTTTTACCCTGGCGCAAAAAATGGTGGGCCGAGCTGTCGGTTTGCCCGAAGGTCAGGGCGTTCGCCCAGGTACCTACTGCGAGCCAAAAATGACCTCCGTCGGCTCCCAGGACACCACCGGCCCCATGACGCGCGACGAACTGAAAGACCTGGCCTGCCTGGGTTTCAGCTCTGACCTGGTCATGCAGTCCTTCTGCCACACAGCGGCTTATCCCAAGCCTGTCGACGTGAAGATGCACCACGAACTGCCTGACTTCATCAGCACCCGTGGCGGCATTTCGCTGCGTCCTGGTGATGGCATCATCCACAGCTGGCTTAACCGCATGCTGCTGCCAGATACTGTGGGTACGGGTGGTGACAGCCACACGCGTTTCCCGATCGGCATCAGCTTTCCGGCCGGCTCGGGTCTGGTGGCATTTGGTGCGGCGACAGGTGTCATGCCGCTGGACATGCCAGAGTCGGTGCTGGTACGCTTTAAAGGCGAAATGCAGCCAGGCATCACCCTGCGCGATCTGGTCAATGCGATTCCGCTTTACGCCATCAAGGCCGGCCTATTGACGGTTGCCAAGCAGGGCAAGATAAATGTGTTCTCGGGCCGGATTCTTGAAATCGAAGGCTTGCCAGATTTGAAGGTCGAGCAGGCGTTTGAGTTGAGCGATGCTTCAGCAGAGCGTTCCGCCGGTGGTTGCACGGTGCACCTCAACAAAGAGCCCATCATTGAGTACATCACCAGCAACATCACCATGCTCAAGTGGATGATTGCAACGGGGTACTCGGATGTGCGCACCATCAAGCGCCGTATCGCGGCGATGGAAGCCTGGCTAGCGGACCCGCAATTGCTTAAAGGCGATGCAGACGCTGAATACGCCGCCGTGATCGAGATTGACCTGGCCGATATTCATGAGCCTATCGTCGCTTGCCCGAACGACCCTGATGATGTGAAAACTCTGGCAGATGTCGCGGGAAGCAAGATTGACGAAGTGTTTATTGGCAGCTGCATGACCAATATTGGCCATTTCCGCGCAGCCTCAAAACTGCTGGAAGGCAAGCGTGACATCCCGGTCAAACTCTGGATGGCACCGCCCACCAAGATGGATGCCAAGCAGTTGAGCGAAGAAGGTCACTATGGTGTACTGGGTTCTGCAGGGGCGCGCATGGAAATGCCAGGCTGCAGCTTGTGCATGGGCAACCAGGCGCAGGTTAAGGAAGGCGCCACGGTGTTTTCTACCTCTACCCGCAACTTCCCGAACCGCCTGGGTAAAAACTCCAACGTGTACCTGGGTTCAGCGGAGCTTGCAGCGATTTGCTCCAAGCTGGGCCGCATCCCTACCAAGGCCGAGTACATGGCCGACATGGGCGTGCTGACAGCCGCCAGCGATACCGTTTACCAGTACCTGAACTTCGACAAAGTCAAGGACTACACGGACATGGCGGACACGGTGAAGGATGCTGTTCCGGCCTGATTTTCAAATCCGGCCGATACAAGTTAAAAGCGGCCTCAGGGCCGCTTTTTGTATAAGCATCCAAACCGGATGTGGCTATGCCGTTCTTGCCAATATTACAAATATTGGCAGCCGAAAATAACAAGTTTCATACCTGCCCGACCCCATAAACGCGAACGTTTCACAGGGCTCGGCGTCAGGATGTTTTAATAAGTACACATAGGAGACAAACATGAAACTCAAATCAATTGCGGGCACCGCCTTGCTGACGTTGGCAGCGGCCCTGTCGCATTCATATTCATTCGCCCAGACTTTCCCCACCAAACCTGTACGCATCGTGGTACCGCAGACTCCGGGCGGCGCGTCGGACGCGCTGGCCCGTATTGTTGGACAGAAGCTGTCCGAGAAATGGGGCCAGGCGGTCATTGTTGAAAACCGCGCGGGCGCGGGCGGCAACATTGGCATGGACGTGGTCGCCAAGTCGCCGGCTGATGGCTATACGCTGCTGATGTCTTACGTGGGTTCCCACGCCATCAATGTCAGTATCTACAAAAAGCTGCCCTTTGATCCTGAGGCTGACTTTACCGCTGTAGCCACACTGGCCAACGTGCCCTTTGTTGCCGCAGCCAATGCCATGGTACCGGTCAGCAACATGAAAGAGCTGGCGGCCTATGCAGCCAAAAATCCGGTGTCTTTTGGCTCGGCCGGAAATGGCTCGGTCAATCATTTGCTGGGCGAAATGTTCAGCACCACAAGCCACACCAAAATGTTGCACGTGCCCTACAAGGGTGCCGCACCGGCGTTGACGGATCTGATTGCCGGGCAAACCCAACTGGTCTTTACCAGCCTGCCGTCGATTGCCCAGCATATTCGTGCTGGCACCGTAAAAGGGCTTGGCGTAACGGGCTCCAAACGCGCGCAGGCATTCAAGGATATTCCAACCATTGCCGAGTCAGGCTATCCCGGTTTTGTGATTAATCCATGGTTTGGCCTGTTTGCGCCCAAAGGTACACCGCCCGCCATCATTCGGCAGATCAATGCCGACATCAGCAAAATTCTTGCAGACAAGGAAACCCAGGACAAGTTTGCTGTGCTCGGTGCAGAGCCTTACGAAACTACGCCGCAAGAGTTCACGGCCATCTTGCGTGCTGATATCCAGAAATGGGCAGTAGTCGTCAAGAGTTCTGGCGCTAGCGCTGATTGAAAACATTAGCCTAGGGACCCTCTGCATAACTCCCTGCGGTCCGTGATCAGCCGGACTCGGGCGGTCTGCTGCGTTGTTTTTCTTGCCAATAGCCGTTCTATTGGCTACAAAAAGACGCCTTGCAGCCCATCCCGATCCGACTGCCACAGCCTCGCCAGAGTTATGCAGAGGGCCCCTAGGTAATTCAACGCTCGACAATCTAACAAACCCGTGCAGGGTTTTTTTATGCAAGAAGAATCGTCACCACAATCCAGACCGCCACTTAATCTGCGCGGCAAGCGCTTCAAGCCCCTGACATGGGAAACCATGAGCCCTGCGCAATTACAGATGGTTGAAAGCGTCATGTCGGGCAAGCGCGGATCCATGCAGGGGCCGTACAACGTTTTGTTGCGCAGCCCTGGGGTGGGTAATCTGGCGCAGCAGTTTGGCGCGCACACCCGTTTTAATTCGTCACTGCCCCTCAAACTGAACGAGCTGGCAATTTTGCTGGTGGCGCGATTCTGGACCAGCCAGTTTGTCTGGTGGGCCCATAGACGCATAGCGGTTGAAGCGGGTCTGAATGAAGCCGTGGTCCAGGCGGTTGCAACAGGTCAAGCGCCTTTTGGAATGACGGGCGATGTTGCAGCGGTGTATGGGTTTTGCAATGAGTTATTGGTGTCGCGCAGGGTCAGCGATGAAACCTATGCCGCACTGACAGGCCAGTTCGGCGAGGCCGGCGTAGTTGACTTGATGGCCACCATGAGCTACTACACGCTGGTCAGCATGTCGCTCAATGTTGACCAGTATCCGTTGCCCGAAGGCGCTGAGCCCGAATTGAAACCGGTCTAGCATAGGCTTCTACAGCCCCTGCGGTAGCGGGTCCAGTACCCGCAACTCTGAGCCATCTATGAACCGAACCACCCAAAAGTCCGGTGCGGCTGGCAGGTTGGGCCGGGCGTAGCTGACGTTAGCGGGTGAGATGTATACCGTGCTTGCACCGTCTTCTGGTGTCGGCGCAAGGTAGTGGCGCGTACACGCTACCAGCACGCATCCCGCATCAAATATTGAACTGACGACAGTCCCGACCGACTCGGTCACGGCGTTCACCATGCTGGCCTGGCCCAGCATGTGAATCGTCGTTC
This sequence comes from Polaromonas sp., assembly GCA_031412235.1. GTDB lineage: Bacteria > Pseudomonadota > Gammaproteobacteria > Burkholderiales > Burkholderiaceae_C > Polaromonas. Next base: position 2,265 of record JANOCP010000109.1, on the reverse strand, counting down.
GCCCTAACAACTCTGCTCTGGAGGCTTCCACGTACAGCACGCCAGCGGTGTTGATGCGCAAGTCATCCGGCGCGGCTGGGTCTGTGGCTTTATTGAAGGCGATAAATGGCATGGCAGCCTTTTTGTGCATCAGGACAAGTTCAACTCTTTGTGTTCGCCGAGCTTTTCTGGCGGCTTGCCGGTTATGGCAGCTTTTGCCATTTTTGCTAGCTGCACCATCTTGCTGTCAGTAACGTCCCAATATTCGGCATGACCGATATCGACCTTAAGCAGGGCAAGATCAGGGTCGGTCGAGCCCAGCGGAAACCATGCCTTTGCCATCGGAGAAAACAGATAGTCTTTTTTTGTCTGGTCTTCAACAATTGCGCCGTGACCTGATACCGACACGTAGCTGTCATCTCCTGGGTGCGCATAAGACACATTGACGTTACCGTCTTGTGCAATTCGCTGGGCAAGCTCGCTTTTGTGTGACACAAAGAAGTAGAGCGTAGAGCCCGCATCGTCCGACTTGTTTTGCGTAGTCAGTGGGTGGCTGTGCAGCTCGCCATTGGTGTGGCGGTGCGTGAGCATGCCGAATTTGATATCCTTGATCAAAGTCCACAAGGTTTGCTGGTCAGAATGTGTATCGCTCATTTGGGGCTCCAGAAATTGAAAGGTCAACGTCTGATGCTATTTGCTGCGCCCTCAAGCCTTTATAAGCCGCAAACCCAAGCGCCTGTCAGCCAGCGCCGACTTCTGAATTCATACGGCAATCGCCGACAGCTCTACAGCCACACCGCCAAGTACCGCATTGCCTGACAGCGGGTCTCGCAGCTGCTCGTCCAGCAAATCATTGAGGTTCACACCCGGCCGCTCTGCCGCCAGCGCCAGCCGCGCGCCCTGCTTGTCGTGGCCCCAGCCGTGCGGCAGGCTGACCACGCCAGGCATCATGGTGTCGGTGATGTGGATTTGGGCTTCGATGTGTTTGTTGCCACCACTACTGCTGATTTTTGCGGGTGCGCCGTCTGCCAGTCCCAGCCTTGCCGCATCAACCGGATGAACCAGCGCTGTACACCGGAACGGCCCCTTGGCCAGCAGCGGCAGGTTGTGCATCCAGCTGTTGTTTGAACGCACCTCGCGCCTGCCAATAATCACCATGGCGGGCACAGGCCGCGCCAGGTCAGCCAAGGCGCGCTGCAAGTCTGCCAGCAAAGACGGTGCTGCCAGTTCAATCTTGCCCGACGGGGTTCGCAGCACTTCAGGTATGCGCGGCGTGAGTTCACCCAGGTCGATGCCGCCCTGCGCGCCGCTTGCAGATTTGACCTTTTGCAGAGTCAGGCCTTCGGGTTTGCGACCAAAGCCGTCACCAAAACCTTCACCATAAGGCCCGCTGCGCAAGGCGACATCCAGCATGCGATCCGGGCCTTTCAGTTCGCCCATGGCCATGATGACCGCCCCGCTATGTTCGCCAAACAGGCGGGCGGCATCGCGTGCAAACTGCTCGTCGTCAAGCTCGATGGCTGACACCTCGCAGCCCTTACCCTGAACAATGCCAGCTAGCCGCGTCAATGTTTCCCACTCATCAGGCTGGCCTGCCTCACGCTTAAACACCGGCTCGCTGTAGCGCGCATGGTTGCGCCATGAAAACTGCGGAAAAGCCACGTCGTAGTGCATGTCTTCCAGCGCCGACGGGCCGGGCAAAATCACGTCGGCATGGCGTGAGGTTTCATTGACGTAAATGTCCATGCTGACCATAAAGTCCAACTGGTCCAGCGCGTGGGCAAGGCGCGGGCCGTTCGGGCTTGACAGTACGGGGTTGGTGGCAATGCTGATAAACGCCTTGATCTGGCCGGGGCCAGGCGTTTCGATTTCTTCGGCCAGGCAACCCGCAGGCAACTCGCCCATGACTTCAGGCGCGCCGCTGACCCGGCTGTGGTGGCGGCCGGTGCTGATGCCTTTACCGGTGCCAGGCATGCCGGCCGTGTTGGACGTTGTATTGGCAGCAAATGCAGCCGCTTTCGGAAACATCGCGCCGCCTGCTTCGTCAAGGTGCCCGGTCACGATATTGAGCACATCGACCAGCCAGCTTGCCAGCGTGCCAAACTCTTGCGTGCAGGTGCCAATGCGGCCATACACGGCCGCGCGGGGCGTGCTGGCCAGCGTACGCGCAAGCTGCCGTATGGTGCCCGCGTCAATGCCGCAGCGCGCCGCAACCGCGTCGGCACCAAATGGCGCAACCGCAGCCTCAACTTCAGCCAGGCCATTGACCCAGTCAGCCAGCCGCCC
>JANOCP010000108.1:0-11283 GCA_031412235.1 Polaromonas sp. | reverse complement strand
AAATTCTTGACTCCGGCGTGCAGGTCATCGCCCAGCCGCCAGGCAAGAAAAACCAGAGCATTGCCCTGCTGTCAGGCGGCGAAAAAGCCCTCACGGCGATTGCGCTGGTGTTTGCGATTTTCCAGCTGAACCCAGCACCGTTTTGCCTGCTGGATGAGGTGGACGCGCCGCTGGACGATGCCAATACCGAGCGTTATGCCAAGCTGGTCAAGTCCATGAGCAAGGAGACGCAGTTTCTGTTCATCAGCCACAACAAGATTGCCATGGAAATGGCTGAGCAGCTGATAGGCGTGACCATGCAGGAGCAGGGCGTTTCACGAATTGTGGCGGTGGACATGGAATCTGCACTTGGCTTTGCCGAAGCGGCCTGATACCCGTTAAATGCGTACCAAAACCACGGCAGACAAACGCTAGAAATACCTTTTAATACAGATGATTTCCTTACAGATCGGTTTGGCAGTTGCGGGTGGCCTGGTGCTTGCCGGTGTGGTTGCGCACGGCACCTGGGCGGCGCGCAAAAACCAGCCCAAAAGAGCCACGCCTGAGGCTGCACCCGAGAAACCGGCGACGCAGGCGCAGGGTGAGGCTGATAGTCAAGCGTTGGCCGACCGGCACGAGCCCAGTTTTGATGCTGATTCTGGCCTTGGCTCTTTAAACGCTTTAAGCAGCCTGATGGCGATTGAAAAAAAGCCAGGTCTTGATGCCTTGATAGACGTGATTACGCCGGTAGTGCTGGAGTCTGTGGTGTCCGGCGAGGCCGCGCTGGCCGCCATGCCGGGCACACGCCGGGCGGGCAGCAAGCCGTTTGGCGTTGAAGGCTTGAGTGCTGCGACTGGCGAATGGGAGTTTCCGGCCGCCGGGCAGCGCTACAGTGCGTTTCAGTGCGGTGTGCAGCTGGCCAATCGGGTGGGTGCCTTGAACCAGATCGAGTATTCAGAATTTGTCATGAAAACCCAGGCTTTTGCCGATGCCGTGGGCGGTGAGCCAGAGTTTCCGGAAATGCTGGACGAAGTCGCTCGTGCCCGCGAGTTGGACCAGTTTGCCAGCGCACATGACGCGCAACTCAGCTTTACGCTGCGGGCCGTGCACACCGCATGGAGCCCCGGCTACGTGCAGCAAAGCGCGGCGCGCATAGGTTTTGTGCCTGGCTCGATTCCAGGCCGCATGGTGCTGCCCGCCAGCCAGCAGGGCGGCGCGCCCATTCTTGGCCTGGCTTTCGACACGCAAGCCGCCATGGCCGAAGACCCTGAACAGACTGCGCTGCGTGAAGTCACCCTGTCGCTCGACGTGCCCCAGGTCTTGCGGTCAGAGCAGCCTTTTGTACGCATGCGCGAGTCGGCCATAGCCCTGGCCGCCAAAATGGACGGCGTGATCATCGACGACAACGGCAACCCGATTCCAGCCGACGCCATGGACCTGATTGGCTCCGAGCTTGAGCAGCTTTATGACACGCTGGACGGGCGTGATTTATCGGCGGGCTCGGTACTGGCCCGGCGTTTATTTAGCTAAACGCCGTGACTGAAGACCTTTTTGGCGAAAGCGCGCCTGTGCCAAATGTCGACGTGGTCGTGCAGATCAAGGATCTGCGTACGAAGTTGCATGCTTACGGCCATAGCTATTACGTGCTTGATGAGCCGCAAATTCCTGATGCCGAATACGACAGGCTCTTCAAGGAATTGCAGGCGCTTGAATCTGCCCACCCTGAGTTGCTGAGTGCTGACTCGCCCACCCAGCGCGTTGGCGGCAAGGCTTTGGCCCAGTTTGCCAGCGTGCGGCACAAGGTGGCCATGCTCAGCATTCGTACTGAAACGGATACCGAAGCCACTGGCGCGCAAAATTTTGACACCCGCGTGCGAAAAGAGCTTGGCCTGACAGATACCGAGCCGCCGGTTGAGTATGTTGCAGAACTCAAATTTGACGGCCTGGCCATGAGCCTGCGTTATGAAAACGGTGTGCTGGTGCAGGCAGCTACGCGAGGTGATGGCGAAACGGGTGAAGATGTGACGCAAAACATTCGCACCATCAACCAGATCCCGCTGCGCTTGCCCAACGATGCGCCAGCAGTTTTAGAAGTACGCGGTGAGGTCTACATGCGCCGCGACGACTTTGAAGCCTTGAATGAAAGGCAGCGGGAAAAGATCGCCTTGGGCATCAAAGGCGAAAAAACCTTCGTCAACCCGCGTAATGCTGCTGCCGGGGCGGTTCGCCAGCTTGACCCCAACATCGCGGCACAGCGCCCCCTGAGCTTTTTTGCCTATGGCCTGGGTGAAGTGACCGCAGCCGGGCAGGGCGGTCCAGACTTTAAAACCCATTTTGAACTGCTTCAAACCCTGAAAATATGGGGTTTTCCGGTTGCTTCCCAAGTAGAACGGGCACAAGGCGCTACTGAATTAATAGCGTATCACCAGCGAATGGGTACCAGCCGTGACGGCCTGCCGTTCGACATTGACGGCGTGGTCTACAAGGTCAACAGCCTTGCTTTGCAGCGCCAGCTGGGTTTTGTCACGCGTGAACCACGCTGGGCTGTGGCGCACAAATACCCGGCGCAAGAGCAGCTCACCACCGTACTGGCGATTGATGTGCAGGTAGGCCGCACCGGCAAGCTTACGCCAGTGGCCAAGCTGGCCCCTGTGTTTGTAGGTGGCGTCACAGTAACCAACGCAACACTGCACAACGAAGACGAGGCGCGCCGCAAGGATGTACGTATCGGTGACACGGTGGTTGTGCGCCGCGCGGGTGACGTGATTCCTGAAATTGTTGGCGTTGTCCCTTTCCCCGTTCACCCTGAGCCTGTCGAAGGGGTTTTCGACGATGCTCAGAAGCGGCTTCGACAAGCTCAGCCCGAACGGGGTGCGATGTTCTCTATGCCGCGCCAGTGCCCGGTGTGCGGCTCGGATGCTATACGCGAAGAGGGCGAAGCCGACTACCGCTGTACCGGTGGCCTGTTTTGCGGCGCCCAGCGCAAGGAGGCCATCCTGCACTTTGCACACCGGCGCGCGGTTGAGGTCGATGGCCTGGGCGACAAGCTGGTGGAGCAGCTGGTCGATGCCAATGTCATCCGTACCCTGCCTGATTTGTATCGGCTCGGTTTGACCTCGCTTAGCGCCCTTGACCGCATGGCCGACAAGTCAGCCAAAAACCTGCTGGAAGCGCTTGAAAAATCCAAGCAAACCACCTTGCCACGGTTTGTGTTTGGCCTCGGCATTCGCCACGTGGGCGAGGCCACAGCCAAAGAACTGGCGCGGCATTTTGGCAAGCTCGACGCCATCATGGACGCGACTGAAGAGCAATTGCTGGGCGTCAATGATGTAGGCCCCATCGTCGCCAAAAGCCTGCGCACCTTTTTTGACCAGCCACATAACCGCGAGGTTGTTGAGCATCTGCGCGCCTGCGGCCTGACCTGGGCTGAAGGCGAGCCTGCTGCGTTAGAGCCCAAGCCGCTTTCCGGCAAAACCTTTGTGATTACCGGTACGCTGCCCAACCTTGGACGCGATGAAGCCAAAGATCTGGTTGAGGCTGCTGGCGGCAAGGTGGCTGGTTCGGTAAGCAAGAAAACCGACTACGTGATTGCCGGTACTGAGGCCGGCAGCAAGCTCGTCAAGGCGCTGGAGCTCGGCGTGCCGGTGATTGATGAAGCCGGCCTGTGGCTGTTACTTGAACGCACGACCGACTGACCCCCCCGGCTCCTGGGCAAAAAGAGGGATCCATAGGGATTACATGGCGTTACCCTGCTTTGCACGGCGTAGGGCAGTCCTGCTGCTGATTCAGGCCCTAATAGCTTTGACACAACGCCAAAGGAGCTATTTATGAAATCCCCACGTTTGTCTGGTTTGCTGGTAACAGCTGGCTTGACCTGCCTTCTCTCCGGCTGCGTCATCGCACCCGTCGGACACCGACCCTACGGGATGTATCCAGCCTATCCGGTGGTGGTTGAACCCGCAGTGGTGGTCGTGCCAGCTGCCCCCTACTACCGCCACCGCGGTCACCGGCGCTGGCGCTAAACTTTATCGGCTGCAGCAATGGCTGCGTAAACGGGTACAGGTCGCGATAATCAAGGCATGACTATTCGTGAAATTTTGAAAATGGGTGATGCGCGTCTGCTGCGTATTGCCCAGCCTGTTCTTGAGTTTGATACTGATGAACTGCATCTGCTGATTTCCGACATGTTTGATACCATGCGTTCGGTCAATGGCGCTGGTTTGGCCGCACCGCAGATCGGTGTTGACCTGCAACTCGTGATTTTCGGGACTGACGCCGTCAATCCGCGTTACCCCAACGCGCCGCTGGTGCCGCGTACCGTGCTGCTCAATCCGGTCATCACGCCGATTAGCCTTGACGAAGAAGACGGCTGGGAAGGCTGCCTGTCAGTGCCTGGCCTGCGCGGGGTGGTGCCACGCTTTTCACATATTCGTTATACCGGTTTTGATCAATACGGTGACGCGATAGACCGCACGGTGGATGGCTTTCATGCGCGGGTGGTGCAGCACGAATGCGACCATTTGATCGGCAAGCTCTACCCCATGCGCATCCGTGACTTTACGCAGTTTGGCTTTACCGAGGTGCTTTTTCCGGGGCTGGATGCGTCGCAGGACGACTGACGATGGCATCGCGCTATAAAATATGTAGCAACTTATAGCCGTTCTTATTGGGCATAGAGCACATTCGGCTATATTTTTGGCTTCAGAAGGCGCCGGAGCGATACGCTGCAGGCAATACCTGCCTTGAAATCAAAACCGAAACGAAATCAGGCGTTTAATGCCTGCAGCAATTCAGTCTCAATGGCGATTTGCGCCTTGTTGTGCTGCAGCTCAGGCCCATCAATCAAAAACGTGTCTTCAACGCGCTCGCCCAGCGTGGTGACTTTGGCGAGTTGCAGGTTGATGTGATGTTGCGCCAGCACGCGGGCAATCAGGTAAAGCAGTCCGGCGCGGTCGCTGGCTGACACGCTTAGCAACCAGCGCTGGGCTTTTTCGTCAGGCTGCAAGTCAACCCGGGGCGCAATGGGGAAGCTCTTGACGCGGCGTGACACCCGGCCCATGCCCGGTGCAGGCAGGGGCCCGCGGTCTTCAATGGTGCGGCCGAGCTCTGATTCCACCATGGATGCGAGTTCGCGGTAGTGGTCGGTCAGGTCGGGGCTGACGACCTGAAAAGTATCGAGTGCATAGCCATTTTTGGCAGTGTGCACCTTGGCGTCCAGAATGCTGAAGCCCGCCTGGTCAAAGTAACCGCAAATTCGTGCAAACAGGTCCGGTACGTCAGGGGTGTACACCAGCACCTGCATGCCTTCACCCGCTGACGATTGCCGCGCACGCACGACCGCTTTCGCCTTGCCCACATGGCGCGACAACTGGCGCGCATGCCAGGCAATGTCGCTGGCTTCGTGGCGCATGAAATAGCTCACGTCCAGTGAATCCCACAGCGGCTTGTGCGCCTCAAACGGCTCAGCATGGAGCGCAAGAGATATCAGCGCTTCGCGCTTGCGGGCTTCAACCTCAGCATGGGCATCGGGCGCGCGGCCGCCGAGCACACGCAGCGTGTACCGGTAAAGATCTTCCAGTAGCTTGCCTTTCCAGCCGTTCCAGACCTTGGGGCTGGTGCCCCGAATGTCTGCCACCGTCAGCAAATAAAGGGCAGTCAGGTAGCGCTCATTGCCCACGCGTTTGGCAAATGCGGTGATCACTTCGGGGTTACTCAGGTCTTCTTTTTGCGCGACCCGGCTCATGGTCAGGTGTTCACCGACCAGAAATTCGGCCAGCTTGGCATCTTCAAGAGGAATGCCATGCTGGCGGCAAAACACCCGTACGTCCTTGCAGCCCAGTTCTGAATGATCACCGCCACGCCCCTTGGCAATGTCATGAAACAGCGCTGCAATGTACAAAATCCAGGGTTTGTCCCAGCCGGCAGCCAACTGCGAGCACATCGGGTATTCGTGTGAATGCTCGGCCATGAAAAAGCGCCTGACGTTACGCAGCACCATCACGATGTGCTGGTCAACGGTATAGACATGAAACAGGTCGTGCTGCATCTGCCCGACGATTTTGCGAAACACCCACAGGTAGCGCCCCAGCACCGATGTCTGGTTCATCAACCGGATGGCGCGCGTGATGCCCTCGGGCTCCTGCAGAATGCGCCTGAAGGTGTCGCGGTTGACCGGATCACGGCGAAACTTGGCATTCATCACGCCGCGCGCGTTGTACAGGGCGCGCAGCGTGCGTGCTGATAGCCCCTTGACACCTATCGTGGTTTCATAAACCAGAAAGGTTTCTAAAATCGCATGCGGCTCGCGCACGTACAGGTCGTCGCTGGCCACTTCCAGCATGCCGGCTTTGTCGTAAAAACGCTCGTTGATGGGCCGCAAGGGGTAGTTGTTGGGGTTCAGGCGCTCTTCAATGTTAAGCAGCAAAATCTGGTTGAGCTGCGAAACCGCCTTGGCCGCCCAGTAGTAGCGCCGCATCAGCCGTTCACTTGATCTGACGGTGCTACGTTTGGCGGACGGGCCGCCCCTGGGCGAAACAGTCCCCTCAAGGGGTAGCGCACTATGCGAAGCGGCAAGCGTGGGGGCATTACTCAAGCCAAACGATTGCGCTACGGCGGTTTGCAGGTCAAATACCAGTCGGTCTTCACGCCTGCCTGAAATCAGGTGCAGGCGCGCGCGAATCAGACTCAGCAGTGCCTCGTTGGCCTTGATCTGGCGCACCTCAAAAGCGGTGGCCAGCCCGTTTTTGGCCAGGTCGTCCCATGATTTCCCCAACCCTGCAGCGCGCGCCACCCACAAAATGACCTGCAGGTCGCGCAAACCACCGGGCGACTCTTTGCAATTGGGTTCAAGCGAATAGGGTGTGTTTTCAAACTTGTTGTGGCGCTGGCGTAATTCGAGTGTTTTTGCGACAAAAAACGCCCTTGAATCAAGTGCGGTGCTCAGCTCACCCTGAAGGCGGGCGAAGTTCTTTTTCGAGCCCGTGACCAGTCGCGCCTCAAGCATTGATGTCTGTACCGTAACGTCCTTGCTGGCCTCCCTGACGCAGTCAGTTATCGTACGTACGCTGGAGCCGATTTCCAGTCCGCTGTCCCAGCAGCTGCTGATAAAGCCTTCCACTTTGGCTTTGAGCACCGGGTTGTCATCGACATGGGCATCTTCTGGCAGCAGCAAAACCACGTCCACATCAGAGTGGGGGAACAACTCACCGCGACCAAAACCGCCAGCAGCAACCAGGCAGGCTGTGGACGGAAAATCAGCTAATTGCCACAGCAGTTTCAGTGTCGCATCAGCATGTCTGGCCAGCTTTTGCAGCATGCTGTGAATGCCGCGAGTAGACGCCCCGCTGCTTGCCAGCGAGGCAAACAAAGCGCTTTTCCCGGCGCGATACTGATCGCGTACCTGGTTCAGTTCGGACATAAGAAGCCACCGGGACGACAAAGTCCGGTGCCAGACAAATCAGGCGCTGACAGCAACTTGCGCCGTTTGGTTTTGTATCGCAGCCCCGCCCAGGAAAGCCGCCACAAACGCTGGCACGGGCGGGCTGCCCGCAGACAGGGTCAACACTTCAAAGCCGGTTTCAGTGACCAGCACCGTGTGCTCCCACTGCGCTGAAAGGGAATGGTCGCGGGTGACGATGCTCCAGCCGTCTTTTTCAGGGCCGTCCTTGATGTCGCGCTTGCCGGCGTTAATCATGGGCTCAATCGTAAAAGTCATGCCGGGCTTGAGCTCTTCAAGCGTGCCGGGGCGGCCGTAGTGTAAAACCTGTGGATCTTCATGAAACCTGGTACCGATGCCATGGCCGCAAAACTCACGCACGATTGAAAATCCCTGCCTCTCAGCAAACTGCTGGATTGCAAAACCAATATCACCGAGCTTGATGCCCGGCTTGACGCGCATGATGCCCTGCCACATGGCTTCATAGGTGATGGTGCACAGGCGTTTGGCGGCAATGGAGGCTTCGCCGACGATGTACATGCGGCTGGTATCGCCGTGCCAGCCGTCCTTGATGACGGTGACGTCAATATTGACGATATCGCCTTTTTTAAGCGGCTTGTCATTGGGAATACCATGGCAAACCTGGTGGTTGACCGAGGTACACAGTGACTTGGGGTAGGGCACATAGCCCGGTGGGCCGTAACCCAGCGTAGCCGGAATCGTGTGCTGCACCTGCGTCATGTAGTCATGCGCCAGGCGGTCGATTTCGTTGGTGGTCAGGCCGGGCTTGATGAACGGAGTCAGGTAATCCAGCACTTCAGAAGCCAGTTTGCCTGCCACACGCATGCCTTCAATACCGGCGGCGTCTTTGTAGGTAATCGTCATAACACGATTATCTCAGAGGGCGCTTTGCCATGCGGGCTGATGTGCAATTGTGTCAACGCTTACGCAGCACGCTGATCCAAGACGCCAATTGGGCCGCTGGGTTTATGGAATTGAGGACTTGTCTTTCCAGCAGGATGCACCCAGCAGCACCAGCTGCAATTGCTGTACGAAATTTTCATTCATTTCAGCCTCAAGCAGGGGTTGTTCGGGCGGCAGATCAAGAATTTCAGGGGCTGCGGCCAGCATGGTGGTCACTATCAGGCCGCAAACCATTTGCAGGCTGGATGTTGGCATGTCTTTGTACATGCCCAGACGACGAAAATCCTGCGCCATTTCGTGCGTGAAATGGGTGACGTCGCTACGAATCGCCAGCCTCAAAATCCGGCTGCCGCCCGAGCGCTCGCTGGAAATAAACAGAAACTGCAATCGGTTTTGCTTGACGTATTGGTGGTAGACCTGCACCGAGCGCCTGACCATGGCGTTGGGCCCGCCGTCATCCTGGCGCGCATCGCGCAGCAGGCGGCGCAGCGTGATGCCAACCTCTTCAACCAGCGCCAGGCCCAGCTCGTCGGTATTGCGAAAGTGCCGGTAAAACGCGTTCGGAACCATGCCGGCTTCGCGGGCAATTTCACGAATCCCCAGGCTGGTAAAGCTGCGCCCTTCGCCCATCAGGTCAAGCGCTGACTGCATCAGGCTGTTGCGGGTCAGGTCTTTGCGCTCGGTACGCGTGAGCTTGTCTTTGTCTTTTGGCCTGGCTGGCGTCAAGGGTGTTGGCATAAACGTTCTTTTGGCAAGCGAGGAGGGCCAGCAACTGGTTTGAGATGCTAAATACTGTGTACGAGTGTATTTTAAGCCGAGTATCAAAATTTCATTCTTACCTTGTTTATTTGCAATGAACTTGTCGAGAGTTCACTCTAAAGACGGGTACTCAAATTGACTTTGAGTGTACAAATGTACACAATTCATCAGCCGCAAAAACTTCAACTGACAGCAAATAACCAGGACAACGCCATGACCGTAAAAGCAAAAACTGCCGTATCGCCAGCCACCTGGGCGCAAACCCTCACCCCCAGCTTGCGGGCCGCTCTGCAGCACCCATGGGTAGAGTCCATCGTGCGCCTGAGCGCGGTTGAAGACACGCTGGCTGCGCTGCACCCCATGCTGTCAATAAGCCATGTGCGGGCCAGAGTTGTGCGCGTGCTGCAAGAAACAGCCTCCACCAAAACATTCGTTCTGCAGCCCAACGCCCTCTGGATTGGGGCGCAAGCGGGTCAGTTTGTGCGGGTTCAGCTGGAGATCAATGGTCGGCGGGTCGAGCGGGTCTACAGCTTGTCGTCACGCCCCGGCTCGCGTCGGCTGGCGATTACCGTCAAGCACCAGCAAGGTGGCCTGGTTTCGAGGCATTTGCACGAAACCGTCAAAGCGGGCGACGTACTGACCATCAGCCAGGCGCACGGTGACTTTGTGCTGCCCCTTGACCCACAGCAGTTGCCCGAAAAAATCCTGCTACTCAGCGCTGGCAGCGGCATTACCCCGGTGATGGCCATGCTTCGTGATTTGCAGGCGCGTCACCTGTCAGGTGAATGCGCAGGTGACGTGGTGTTTTTGCATATTTGCCGTAATACGCAAGATTTGATTTTTGCTGACGCTTTACAAGGCATCAGCCGCGCCTTTCCAGCGCTGAAGCTGGTGCTGCACTTTACCCAGACCCAGGGCCGGTTTACGCCGCAAGATGTGCTGGCAAGCGTGCCCGATGCAGCCCTGCGCAGCACCTGGATGTGCGGCCCCAGCACCCTGATGTCAGCGGTGCAGCGCTTTTGGGCCGCGCAGGCCATCACAACCCCACTGCACAGTGAACGCTTTGTACCTACACCGCTATTGCCCGCAGCCGCACCCGGCACAGCAGCAGTGGTGAGCTTTGTGGGCAGTGGCAAAAGCTTTACCACCAGCGGTACTGAGCCCTTGCTGGTGCAGGCCGAGCGGGCCGGGCTGGCACCCAAACACGGTTGCCGCATTGGTATTTGCCGCTCTTGCCAGTGCACCAAAAAAAGCGGCACGACCGAGAACCTGCAAACCGGTGAAATTTCATCTGCGCCCAATGAGCTGATACGCCTGTGCATTTCAGCTGCACGGTCTGACATTGCACTTGACCTTTGAATTCTTTCCATCGCAACCCCGTTCAGAAAGACCACCACCATGAGCTTTGCCAAACCCCATGCCCAAATCCACACCTTAACCCGCGAACAAGTCGACCAATTCGAGCTTGAAGTCAACGCCATCCGTAAAGAAGTGATGGACGATCTCGGGCAGGCCGATGTTGACCATATTCGCAACATGATCCGCATTTGCCGCGCCAGTGAAGTCGGCGGGCGGGCCTTGCTGCATTTTGGCGTTGGGCCCGTCAGCTGGGTTGCTGGCGTACTGGCGCTGGCCAGTGCCAAGATTCTGGACAACATGGAAATCGGCCACAACGTGATGCACGGCCAGTACGACTGGACGGGCGACCCGTCACTTAACTCCCAAAAGTTTGAATGGGACATTGCCTGCGACGGCGAGCAGTGGCGGCATTCACACAATGTGATGCACCACACCTACACCAATATTTTGGGCAAAGACCGCGACCTCGGTTATTCACTGCTGCGCATGACCAGTGAACAGCGCTGGAAGCCGCGGCACTGGTTTCAGCCCCTTGCCAACCTGATGCTGGCCATGGGGTTTCAATACGGCGTGGGCTCGCACGACCTTGAAATTGGCCGCTACAAACACGGCAAGATGCCCAAAGAAGAGTTCAAGTCGCGCCTGAGCCGCTTTTTAAGCAAAACCGGCAAGCAGTGGTTTAAAGACTATCTGCTGTTTCCGGCGCTGGCGCTGTGGAGCGCGCCGCGCGTGCTGGCGGGCAACTTTTTGGCCAACCTGATTCGCAACCTCTGGACCTATGTAATTATTTTTTGCGGCCATTTTACTGAAGGTGTGGCCATTTACCG
>JANOCP010000107.1:0-5895 GCA_031412235.1 Polaromonas sp. | reverse complement strand
GTCAATGTCGGGTTTCTGAATGTGGCTTTTGGCACCGTGCCATTAAGCCTGACGCAGTGGCTGCTGTGCCTGGTGATGGCGAGTAGCGTGTTGTGCTTTAGTGAGCTGCGCAAGCTGTGCGGGCGGTTGATGTCCCGCGGCAAGGCCGGCAACACCTGAAAACCCATTTTATTAAACAAAAGTGCCTGTGGCCCCTTATTTTAGGCTGTTTAAAGCTATTTATTTGATAGCAACATGATGGGATCTGAAAGAAACTTCAATGACCACTCCTATTGATCCGGCACGAGTTATTACGGAATCTGAACTCCGTTCGCCTTGAGCTTGTCGAAAGGCTTCGACAAGCTCTGCCCGAACGGGTTCATTGATAACTCGTGCCGGGTCAATAACCACAAAGACCGTTTTAGTCTGCCGTCTAGCGCTCTGCACTGGCTCATGCTCAAAGCCGAAAAAGTGAAATCTCAAAGACCATTGCTCCCAGCTTGACTTGCATCAACACGCCTTACACCACAAGGCGCACAGTAAATACCTTGCCCCGCGCTGCGGGGTCGCTGCAAAGCATCCATCGAAAGACTCCATGATCACGCACTCTTCAATGTTTGAAAAACTCAAACAGCTGACTGCAACGGGCTGCCTTGCGGTGGCCTTGGGCCTGGCAGGGTTGACGTTCGCTCCAGTGGTTTGGGCGGCAACGGCACAAAGTGATGCAGCACAAGTCAAACTGCTGGCAAGCCACCTGCCAGACGTCAAAACCCAGGCAGAAAAAGCCGGTGGCTACACCGCCAAAGATCTGCAACTCAAGACCACAGCGCACCAGATCACGATCACCATCATTGGCAGCGTGCTCAACAAGGGCGGTGATGCCGCACGGCTAGCCCAGGCCTCAAAAACCGTGTCAGCGGTAGTCGCCGCCATCGTCGACAAACCGGAGTTTTCGCAAATCCCGGTGATTCATCTGGACTACGTCACCGCAACTGGAAACAAGGGAAGAGCCGTTCAAAAAATAGACTTCTTCCAGACTCCAACAGGCCTTTTTGTGCTGCACAAAACCTGATCTCGCCGTGAATAGGCACGCGTACTAGCCAGCGTCAGGTGCAGTACGCATGACTGGCTTTGCCCTTTTGCTGTACATCAGCGCAGCCGTGATTTTTCAGGTACTACTGCTAAGCACGGCCGGCTTGCTGAGATACCGCGCAGCGGTTCAGCCGGGCGTTGCCAGCAATCCTGCAACCACGACGTCTGCTGGCGCGGCCTGGGCTGGTTGGCGGGATTTTCGGGTGGTGCGCCGGGTTGACGAAGACGAGCAGCACAGCCAGTGTTCGTTTTATCTAAAGCCCGTTGACGGCATGCCTTTGGCGGCCTTCAAGCCAGGGCAGTTTTTGACTTTTCAGCTGATGGTTCCAGGTCAGACTTTGACCCGCTGTTATTCGCTGTCAGACCGGCCATCAGCAGACCACTACCGGGTCACCATCAAACGCCAGCAGGCACCACCAGATCGCCCTGGCGTGCCGCCAGGCCTGGCATCCAGTCACTTTCACGAGGCTGTTCAGACTGGCGACATTCTGCGTGTGAGGGCACCTTCGGGTGCTTTTTTTGTTGACCCGGACCCAGCCCATGACATCGTGCTGATTGCAGGCGGAATCGGCATCACGCCCATGCTCAGCATGCTGCAATGGTGCGTGGATGAGCAGCCAAACCGCGGTATTTACCTGTACTACGGCTTGCGCTGTGGGCATGAGCATGTGTTTAAACCCCAGCTGGTGAAGCTTGCCGCATCACACCCCAACTTTCACTTGACGGTAGCCTATAGCCAGCCAGGGTCAACTGATGAGCCAGGCCGTGATTTTCAGCATCTGGGTTACGTCGATCTGGAGCTGATTAAAAACACCCTGCCGCACGGCCAGCATCAGTTCTACATCTGTGGGCCTCCACCCATGATGCGAAGCCTCGTGCCTGCGATCAAGGCTTGGGGGGTAGCGGCAGCCGACATTCATTTTGAGGCGTTTGGCCCAGCTTCTGTGCGCAGTGTGGCAAGTACGGGTAGCGATGCCCAAGCCATCTCACACAATGCGGCTACCAAGGCACATTCGGTTCAGTTTTTGCAAACCGGGCGCACGATTGAGTGGACAGCAGCCTCGCGCACCCTGCTCGATTTTGCCGAAATCAACGGCGTGGATATTGACTCTGGCTGCCGCGCAGGCAGCTGCGGTGCCTGCCAGACCAAACTGCTGTCGGGCAGCGTTGCCTATGTGGATAAGCCCGACTACGACATTGCCCCCGGCCACTGCCTGCTGTGTGTAGGCGTGCCCTCGACAGATTTGGTGCTGGCCGCATGACACCCCTGAAAGCACAACTCATGCAGCGTGAGGTGTTGCCTTTTGTGCTGTCACTCACCTTATTGGGTGGCCTTGCCCTGCTGCTTGATGCGCTGCTCCATGTGTATGACATCGTTTGGCTGGGTCGCTACCTCGGTATTGTGGGCACGCTGCTCATCATGTGCTCTTTTTGGTATTCGCTGCGCAAACGCAAACTGGTCACGAGTGGCAATCTCGGCACCTTGATGCGCTGGCATGAACGCATGGCCTGGCTGGGCTCACTGCTTATTCTGGTGCACGCCGGTATTCACTTCAGCGCCATTTTGGGCTGGCTGGCAGTGTGGGCCATGCTGGTCAACGTGGTGAGCGGTTTAACAGGCAAGTTCCTGCTGGAACGCTCACGCAAACGCATGGTCTTGTCACGCGAAAAAATGCAGCAGCAGGGCCTGAGTGCTGAAACGCTTGAAGAGCAGCTCTATTGGGACAGCCTGACTTTTGATGTGGTCAAAAAGTGGCGTGTGATTCACATTCCCATCACGCTGGCATTTGCGGTACTGGCTCTGGCGCATATTTTCTCCATCTTCCTGTTTTGGGGCTGGAAATGAAACGCGGCTGGATTCTGATCATCATCACGCTCAACCTGCTGGCCCTGGCGGCGCTGGTGTTTATGTATCCACACCTCATGGTGGCGCCAGGGCCGGTGGTCAAAGCTCATGCCGCCATCGCCACCGACTGCTTTGCCTGCCACTTGCCGCTGCGCGGTGCCTCCACCGGTTTATGCACAGGCTGCCATTCGGTTGCTGATATTGGCCTGCGCACTACGCTCGGCAAACCGATTGTCAAAACCCAGCTGAAAGCCGCTTTTCACCAGCAGTTACACGAGACAAACTGCATGGCCTGCCACACCGACCACACGGGGCCAAGGCTGGTTCATCAAAGTCGCAAAAAGTTCTCACACGCGCTGCTGCAAGCCGATACCCGGCAGCGCTGCGAGAGCTGCCACAAGCCACCTGTTAACGCCATGCACCAGCAAATTTCAGGCAACTGCGCACAATGTCACAGTGCTGCAGCATGGACGCCCGCAAAGTTTGACCACAGCAAGCTGTTTGCTCTGGACGGCGACCACAATGCCACTTGCATCACCTGCCACACCGGTAACGACTACAGCAAATACACCTGTTACGGCTGTCACGAGCACCAGCCCGCCCGAATAAGAGCAAAACACCTGGAGGAAGGGATTCGAAACTTCGAAAACTGCGTGGCTTGCCACCGCAGCGCTGAAGGTGAACCGGAGGAAAAAGGCTCACGCGAAGGTAAAAAACGCGACTGACCGGATTAACCGGGGATGACGATACCCAGCTTTAATTTTCGGGCAAAGACATCACTGAAAAAGCCGATCTGGCGCGCGAAAAGGCCGAGCTTGACAAAGACCTGACGCCTGAGCACCGCGAACTGAAGGCGATTTATGTGGGGCGCGGGCTGGGCCATGCGCTGGCCATGGCTATTACGGCTGGTGTGGGCCCCCTCGTCGGCGCTGCCGTTCAATGCACCATTTAATGGACCAATTAATGCACCACTTGATGCACAAGCACATCGCCCGTTAATCCAGGCCATGCGTGGCATCCGCTGCCAAAGCTCGCATCAACCGCTACAGCTTCAAGATGAATGAAAAAATCAACCACCTGTTTCAAAAAATGACCGAGCTGGGTAGGGGTGCCAACTGAATGGAGCACCTGCCGGTTGGCTTAAAGATCTTGGCGCAACTGGCTTTGGGGCCTGCAGTAGCTTTTCTACTTTTCAGCAACAAGCCGCTCAGCTCTGGCAGCGTTAATCACCGCAGACAACTCCGGGCCCATCAGGTTAACCGGCAAGCGCCCTTCAAGGTGGGCATTCGGCTCGATAAACCAGCTTGCCAGGCCCCAGCCGTGCCGAACACTGGCCAGTTCGGCAAGCACCTGACGGGTTCCTTGCCGCACCGACATGTCCACCGGGTCAAACTGGAACATCGGAACCCAGGCGTTGTAGTTCCATTCAAAACTGAAAATCTCGCGCGACGCAATAAGCTTGGCCAGGCTGACGTGTTCGCCCTTTTGACGCTGTTCAAGCAGGCGTGAAAGATCGTCACCCCGCAAGGTACCGCCTGTTGGCTTGTAGGCCAGCAGCATCGCGGCAAATCCGTGGCTGCTGGGCAGGCTGCCGCTTTTTGCATCACCGCCCGGTGTTGTGGACCTGGCTGACACATCCTGCCCACGCGCCTGAAGCTTTGCCGCATGGGCACCCATGTTTTGCGCAAGCGCCTGGGCCAGCGCGCTTTGTGCATCAAAAACTTCCAGCTCCAGCTGATGCCGCAGCTCGCGCTCGTGCGTCAGGGCGAGATGCAACTGCTCGAGTGCCGTGACACATTCAAGCACCACGCGCTGTACCTTGGGGCCGATGTCGTCGGGGTTGACATCAAACGCGCTCGAATCAAGAGCCAGCGACTCACCAACTGTCGCTTTAAGCCGCGCCTCGACCGCATGAAATAGCTCGTTCCAGTCTTCAATCGCAATATCGGCCAGCCGCCCTTCAAGGGGTGCATAAGCCAGCGGCGAAGTTGCTGCAAGCGGGGCAGCTTGTGGCGCTGCGGTGGCAGCTGCAAAACCGGCCTTGAGCGTGAGCGCTGAGAAGTCCTGCAGCGCTGCGCTGCCGGGGTGCGGGTCGGGTGAGGAAGCAAGTCGAATCATGTGCCAATTCCCGTTAGGCTGGTTTTATGCAGCATGAAGCAGTTCCAGGCTGTCTGGCCTAACGCATACAGCTAATTCATCTCTACGCTTGAGGCCATCATCTTTATAAAACCCAAATACATAGTTGTCCGTGCGGTAGCGCACATAGCAAAGGGTTTGTTGTGCGTTGCAACATCTGAAAACTAGTGATGCAATTCCTCGCAACCCTCAGCAGCGCCCATGTCGGATGTCGGCACCCGGGCCCTGCGCCTTGCCTTTGCGGCGATCAGCGCGTCATACAGCGGCACGTAGGGAATGGGTTTGTGCAGCGATCGCGTATTGTTGCTGGCAACGGCTTCAGTCCCGGAATACATCGACTTGTGGGTTTCCTGCAGTTGTATGTCCGCAAGCAGCGACATGGCTTTGGCAAGCGAGTTCTGGGCACTGAAAACAGTCATTTCAAGCTGCTGCTGAAAGTCACGCTCATGGCTGAGCGCTGAGTGCAAATAATCAAGGGCTGCCGTGCATTCAAATACGACCGCGTGGGCTGAACCGACAAGCTCAAGCTGCGGTCCCATTTGGGTCTTTGCAAGCAGGTCGCTCATGGTGTTTTTCAGTCTTGTCTCTACAGCCCGAAAAAGATGGTCCCAGTCATCGACGGAAATATCCGTTGCGCGCAACGGCCTTACGCCGTTTTCGCTGTTTTCGCCCTTTTCGCCCTTTTCGCCCTTTCCGCCCTTTCCGCTGTGTTCGCCGTTTTGGTCGTTATGCAAAGCGCCGTGGATGGACGTAGCGCCCTGGCCTGGCTTGCGGTCTTCGCTACGCCTGTTGTGTATCTGCCCGTGTAGCGCATCTGCGCTTGGCGCTTCGTCGTCCTGCGT
>JANOCP010000106.1:0-9750 GCA_031412235.1 Polaromonas sp. | reverse complement strand
AAGCCAGAGATGGTCTGCAGCAGCTTTTTTATTTGAGCATTGCCTGGCGTACCGCGGCTATTCCAGCTTGATGCCGATGTCCTTGACGACCTTGCCCCAGCGGTCCATCTCCTTGACCATGTATTCGCTCATGGCTTCCGGCGTGGAAGGTGTTGGCTCGACGCCCGCATCGTAAAGTGCCTTTTTGGTTTCAGGCGAATTCATTGCCTTGATGATTTCGGTGTTTAGTTTGGTGACGATGTCTTTTGGCGTGCCTGCGGGCGCCAGCAAGGCCAGCCAGACTGATGCCTCGTAACCTGGCACACCGGCTTCCTGCAGCGTTGGTACATCCGGCAATTGCGGTATGCGTTTGGACGTCGTGACTGCAAATGCTTTCAGTCGGCCTTGTGGCACCTGGGCCAAGGCATTGGGAACCCCGGCAAAACTGGTTTCAATGACACCAGCCACCAGGTCGGTGGCTGCGCCGCTGCTGCCGCGGTAGGGGACGTGCTTCAGAGGTGCACCGGTCATTGATGCAAACAATCCACCCATCAGGTGCTGCGCACTGCCGTTGCCTGAAGAGCCGTAATGAATGGTGTCAGGCGCGGCCTTGGCCAGTGCGACCAGCTCCTGCACATTCTTTGCTGGCACTTTAGGGTTGACCAGAAGTACATACGGTGAATCCACAAGTTTTGAGACAACCGTAAAACTCTTGATCGGGTCATACGTCATATTTTTGTAGATCCACGGGCTGATGACGTGGGTTGTAGAAATCATGACCAACGTGTATCCATCAGGCGCTGATTTGGCGACAAAGTCCGTGCCTATGGTGGACCCTGCACCTGCCTTGTTTTCGATCACAAACTGCTGACCCATTGCCACAGACAGTTTTTGCCCCAAAATCCGTGCCACGACGTCGGTAAAGCCGCCGGGTGCAAATGGAACAATCAGCTTGACCGGTTTGTTCGGGTAAGCCTGTGCAAACGCTGAGCTCATCGCCAGGATCAATACTGAACCCGTCAATGCAAATTTGAATGTGTTTCTCATGGTACTAACCCTTGTAAGCTGGTTCTGGCATGGTGAAAAAACTGTTCAGAATCTGATAGACCATCATGTAGTTTTTCTGCTGGAAGCTGGCATGTGAGATGCCGCGCATCACGCTGAACTGTTTGTTCATGTTGGGCAGCAGCCTGAAGTAGTCAATCAAGTCGTCCAGCCCGGCAATGCCGTCGTACTCGCCGCGCAGGATGATGGTTGGCACGGTGAGCTTTTTCGGGTCGACCAGTGGCAGCTTCGAGCACATGTCTACATAGGTGCCGGTGGGCATCGAGTCATCCAGTGTCAGGATGGCATCTGCAAAAGCCTCTACCACCGACTGTTCCACGGTATCGGGATGGTCGCGCTGAAAGATGCTGTGTACAAATGGGCGGTCTATTGGACGCCTGTTTTTGGCCAGAAACTCTGGTAATTTTTTCTTGCGCTGCTCCAGCGTATGACTGCCTTCGCCGGTCCACACAAAGGCATCCAGCGCCACTTTGGCAATGCGGTCCGGATGCCGCTCGGTAAACAGGGCCGCCTTGAGTGCGCCGGATGAAATGCCGTACATCAGAAGTGACTTCGCGCCAGAAACCTTCATGGCGTAGGCGGTGCCTGCTTCAAGGTCGTCGGCGCCGTTGCTGATGTCGAAGTTGATGTTGCGGTGTTTGTCCGAGCGGCCGTAGCCTTCATTGTCCATGGTCCAGGTGTCGAAGCCGTGGTCGGCAAACCAGTCCATCGCAGACGAGTAGGGCCGGTCTGGCACAAACAGGTCAAAGGTCGGCTGCGAGGCCATCGACGACCCGTGTACAAAAAAGATGGTGCCTGCAAAGGGCACCCTGGGAGATGCCTTTTTCTCCCAAAGGAAGAGCTTGATATCGCCCTCTGGCGTCTTCTTGTGGGTCCAGTGTTCAACACCGCCCGACCACTTCACATTACTCATCAATGTCTCCGGTTATGACGCTGCACGGCGCCGGTTTTTCATCTCAAAAATCTACACAAATCGGTTTTCAATGCTTCCGATGCCATCAATCTCTATACGCACCACGTCGCCGGGCTTCAGGTATTGCGGGGGGCTCAAGCCCATACCCACGCCGGCTGGTGTGCCCGTAGCAATCACGTCACCGGGGTAAAGCGTGATGCCGCGCGAGCATGTCTCAATCAGCGTGGGGATGTCAAAAATCAGGTCGCGGGTGTGGCCGTCCTGACGCAATTCGCCATTTACCCAGCCGCGCACCCGGGTCTGCGTGCCGTCAAGTTCGTCAGCGGTTACAACCCATGGTCCCATGGGGCAAAAGGTGTCAAAAGACTTGCCCAGGTCCCATTGCTGGTGGCGCATTTGCACGTCACGCGCAGTCACATCGTTGACGATGGTGTAGCCAAACACATGCCGCATGGCATTGGCCCGTGAAATATTGCGACCACCAGTGCCTATTACCACCGCCAGCTCGGATTCATAGTCAATTTGTTGCGATACCTCGACGGGCAAAATTACATCGCCGCTTGGGCCAACCACGCACTCTGGTACCTTGGTAAACACGATGGGCCAGGATTCAGGGTTGGCCGTGTTGTTCTTGAAAACCGATGCCGACAGTTCTTTGGCATGCGCATGGTAGTTACGGCCCACGCAAAAAATATTGCGGCGCGGTAGCGGAATAGGCGCCTCCAGTTTCACATCGTCAATGTGCAAGGTTTCCATTTGCAGGGTACGTAAATCCTTGACCTTATCGCCAAGCGCGATCACGGCAAGTACCCCCTTATCAGCCTGTTCAGCTGTGAACTGGAGGCGGGTGACCGCTTTCCCGTCATCAGAGACGATGCCTACATGCCTTTGTCTATTCCATTGAAAAGTTGCGATGCGCAAAAAAACTCCTTGCAGTTGTTGATAAAGCTTCAGACCGGGTTCTTTAGTTCCGCAGCAGGTTGCCCCTCTAAAACGTAATTTAGATCAAATGAAACCAATAGCCAACCAAAAAAATCTAAATAAGGTTAATTTTCGGGAAAACCCTGTGCTGGTATCTGGAAATTAATAATAAAAACTAAAACCAATTAGGCCCAAATCTTGTAAATGCATGGTGAGTAAAGGCGCATCGTTATCATTGGTCTGATGTCATCAGCGTATTTGGAGTCGCTTCTTCCTTATGAACCCCATAGACAGCGCCGCCATTTTTGAAGAAACCTTGCTCGATAACCTGAAGTCGCGCAAGTGGCGTGCGGGCCACCGCATACCGACCGAGCGCGACTTTAGCGCTCAAAGTGGCTTAAGCCGGTCCACTGTCCGGCGGGTACTGGCAGGTTTGAAAGAGCGGGGGCTAATCACCCAAACGGTGGGGAGTGGTACCTATGTCAGTCACCAGGTTGCCGAGGCACTGGGCAGCGTGCCTGATGCTGGCGCGGCGCACTCTATAAGTCCAGCCGAGTTGATGAGTGCGCGCCTGGTTCTGGAGCCCTCCATCATTGATATGGTCGCGGGTAACGCCAATTCTGCAGACTTCGCACGCATGGAGGAGTGTTGCAGCAAGGCCGAAGCCGCCACTTCGCTAGAAGACTTTGAGCGCTGGGACAGCATGCTGCACGAAGTGATTGCCGATGCCGCCCACAACACCTTCATTGCCAGCGTCTTCAGGCTCATGAACCAGGCGCGTGCCGAGGCCGAATGGGGCATGCTCAAGCGCTGCAGCGCGACGCCCGAAAGGCGGCTTGCCTATCAAAAAGAACACCGCGCATTGGTGGCGGCACTTAAAAACCGCGATGTAGTCCAGGCCAGGGCCTTAAGTACCGCGCATCTGGTGCATGTGCGCCGCAACATGCTGGGCTATTGAATCCATCCGGCAGTCAGCCGTCAGCACCGTAAGGTGCTTCTCAGCTCATGCCGTTGCGGCTGGCCAGTTCTACAAAAAGCCCTGACTGGTCCAGATCACTCAGGCCATGCTCTACGCCCTCGGCGTACAGTTTTTCAAAAAGGGCAGTAACCGGCGCTTCGAAACCGATCTCGTGCGCTGTGTCCAAAGCGTTGCGCAAATCCTTGAGCTGTATGCCCATTCGCCCGCGCGGGGCAAAGTCGCGCTCCACCATGCGCTGGCCGTGTACCTGCAGAACCCGGCTGTCGGCAAATCCACCGGTGATGGCCTCCCTGACCTTGCTCATATCGGCACCGCCCCGGGTAGCAAACAGCAAGGCCTCGGCCACTGCACCAATGGTGATGCCCACAATCATCTGGTTGGCCAGTTTTGTGAGCTGACCACTGCCGTGCGGGCCCACATGCGTAGCGCGCCCGAAGTGCTTTAGAACAGGCAGCGCACGTTCAAAATCAGCCGCCTTGCCACCCGCCATGATGACCAGTTTGCCTTCCTCGGCACCCACCGTTCCACCTGATACCGGTGCATCGAGATGCGCAACTCCCAACGCGCCCAGCCGCGCAGCGTGGTCGCGCGCCTCACGCGGCTTGATGGACGCCATGTCAATAAACAACGCACCCGGTTTCATGGCGCTGGCAACGTCTTGCGTAAACAAAACGTCTTCCACCACCGGACCGCTTTCAAGCATGCAGATAACCATATCGGCATCTTTTACGGCCGCGCTGGCTTGAGCGTGTACCACAGCGCCCAGTTCGGCAAGCGGGTCGGTTTTACCTGGTGTGCGGTTCCAGACGTGTACTGGGTACGCTGCCTGACACAGCAAGGTGGCCATGGGGAGTCCCATATTGCCGATACCCAAAAAAGCGATTTTTCCGGCGAAGTTGCCGTTTGCAATACTCATTCACATTTTTCCGGTAGATGGTTTCAAGCATCATGACGCAAAGACCGCCAGAAGGCTGTCAGGCGGCTTTCTTCATGGCACCGGCGTCCTGCAGTCCGGTCGCGAACATGCTTTCCATCTCATGGCGCACCTTGTACGCGGCGGTAGAGGTGTCCATGGCGACATCGGCCCAACTCAGGCTGTGCCCCTTTTTGACAGCCCGCACCACCTTGACCTGATGCGCCAGGCCGAGTGGCACGCCGCCCATCTGCACCGATATATCGGCGGGCAGCAGCTTGCCCCAGACCGTGTAGCCGCCTTCGCCGTCAAGCATGTCGCCCGGTTTGAGGTCTCGCTTGGCAGTAGCCACCACGTCGGCATTCCAGCAGGTAGCCACGCCGGTGGCCTCGCCCCGCAGTGCAACACTGGCGACTGACATCCCAACCTCCAGCCCGATAAGGTGCCAGCGTTTGTACAGCGTGAAGTAGCGGCCGCTCGGGTCAGTGTGGGCGTTGTACTCTTCAAAGCAGTTCTTGATGTAGTCAGTTTCGGCTTCTACCGTGACCCAGACACCCATGCGGATGTCATAGGGAATCTTGCGGCCATTGGCTTCGAGGGAAGAAATCACTTCGACCATGCCCTTGCGCTCCAGCACGCCACCCTCGCTGATCGGTCGCGTCACATAGGGAATGTCTTCAACACTGGCGGGCGGGTAGAGCAGGCCGTTGCTGGGCACGGTAAGGCCGGTTGCATTGGCTACTGCAGTGGATTCGATGGACGGCTTGGAGCCATCCAGAAAGCTGTTGAAAATTTTCGGATTCAAACCGCCGCGTGCTGCCTGTTCCGGCGTGAGGCCGTAGTTGCCCCACACGGTATCGGGGGTGGATTCGGAAAAATGGGGCAACCATTTATGCCCACGGCCCGCTGCCACCACCGGAAATCCGCAGGTACGCGCCCAGTCCACCAGGTCACAGATAAGCGCTGGCTGGTCACCAAACGCCATCGAATAAACAACACCCGCCTCGGCCGCCTTGCGAGCCAGCAGCGGGCCACAAAACGCGTCAGCCTCTACCGTGACGTTAACCACATGCTTGCCATGGGCAAAGGCTTGCAGGCAATGCTCAACAGCCGCCACCGGATTGCCCGTGCATTCCACAATGATGTCGATCTGCGGATGCGTGACAACCGCCTTCCAGTCTTCAGTGATCCAGGTTGCTCCTGTATTAATAGCATCTTGTGCCGATATTGCCTGGGACAGGCCGGGTTTCCATCCCACACGGGCAAGATTGGCACGGGCTGCATCGGGCGACAGGTCAGCAATGGCGACCAAATGCACGCCAGGCGTTCTGGGGATCTGCGCCAGGTACATGGAGCCGAATTTTCCGGCACCTATGAGGCCGATGCGTATGGGTTTACTGCTTGCCGCGCGCTGCTGGAGTTGGGTGTAAAGGCTCATGGTTGCAGTCCTGTCGTTGCGGGTTTGACCCGCAATCTTGTTGAATGAAAATAAGGTTCTGGCTCGACGCGCGTGCGCCATCATCAGGTGGGCACGACAGGTCGTCCGTCTCAGGCTGCCTTGCGTTCAGGGGCAATCTCTTCCATTGACGTTTGCAGCGCGGTGGCTGGCACGCCATCTTTCCACGGCAAATCCACCGGGTAGTCCTTTAGCAAACAGTCGTCCGGCAGGCATTCAATCGGTGTGAAGTCGCGGTGGGCAATGTACTCGGGGCGCTTGTGGCGGCGAATGTGGTTGCTCACCGCGCACAGACTCAGGTAAACGCTGACGCGGTCAAACGGCGACAGATTGCTGCCCGAGGCATGCACCAGGCACGAGTGAAACAAAATCATTGAGCCCGCCGGGCCCTTGGGACTGACGATGCCGCCTTCCTTGCCACCCGCCCGCTGCACCAGCTGGCGTATCAGTGCGTTGTCTACCGTCCAGAGCGGGTAGCTTGTCGTGGTCAGGTCGTGCTTGGCTTCGACCACACCCTTTTTGTGGCTCCCCGGAATAAACATCAAAGGCCCGTTGTGCTCGTTCACGTCATCCAGAAAAATCGCCACGTTCATGGCGCGTTCAGTGGGCATCATGTCGTCGTTCAGCCATGTGCCGTAGTCCTGGTGCCACTGCCAGACGTCGCCTTCAAAAGCCATCTTGCCGTTGATCTTGAACTGGTGCATGTAAAGCGCTTCACCCAGCAAATCTTCTACCGGCTCAATCATGCGCGGGTGCCGGGCAAGTTTGGCAAACGGCTCGCTGTACATGTGCGCTGCAAAATTGGTGCGGACGGCATCTTTGCCTTTTTCGCGAACGTTGTAGTCCTCACGACGGCCATACAGCTCGGGGACTGCATCGGTCAGGTTTTTGGTTTCTTCAGGGGTAAACAGCCCCGGAAAGAATAGGTAACCGTCCCGGTCAAATTGGGCGAGTTGTTCGGGTGTGAGTTTCATGATTTGTCTCCATTGGTTTTTCGGGCGGGTGGGGCTGATGTGTTGGCTGCGTTTAAAGCAGTCAGGCTGTTGGTCAAAAGTATGGCCAGGTTACGGCCTGCGTCTTCGCCATGCTGGCGAATCAGGGATTCGGCAGTGTCTGCGTCGCCCGAGCTGATGGCGGCGGCAATGGCCTCGTGTTCGTCCCAGATGGACTCGCGCATGGTGGACACCTGCAGCACGGCACCCATGGCGCGGCGAATGTGCTGCCAGTGCAATTGCGCGCTTTGGGCAATGAGCGGATTGCCCGAGGCGGCGTAAATGGCGGCATGAAATTCAATATCGGCGGCCATCATGGCCTTGATGTCTGAGCCGCGCGCAGCCTGGCGGCCAAGGGCAATCAACTGGCTGTCGATCTGATAGCGTGCACGCGCCGCCAGCCTGGCGGCCAGGCCATCCAGCGTGCTGCGGACCTGGTAAATCTGCATCAGCCAGGCGACGTCCAGCGGCGCTACCAGCACACCACGACCCGGAGCGTCGAGCACAAAGCCGTCTTTTTTAAGCAGGCGCAGCGCCTGCAGTACCGGTTGGCGAGACACCGCCAGTTGTTCGGCAATGTCTTCCTGCATGATGCGGGAGCCCGGTGCCATGGAGCCTTCGCTGATGGCGTCCAGCAAGCTGCCGTAAACCTGGTCGACCAGGTCCGGCGTGGTTTCAATTTTTATAAGCTGCGACACCATTTTTGTACTCTGTATACAGAATACATGAATCAGTAACTTTTCCCCTGCGGGTTTACCCGCCACCCTCAAGGTTCACACCAGACTGTGCCAAGATGAACGCCCAGCGCTCATAAGCGCTTTGCAAGCCTTTCGAATCTGGATTGACATGACCCGCCTTGCCAGCTTTTTTCTGATTGTTTTGGGCGCGCTGCTGTCCTCTTGCGGGGGCGGTGGTGGAGGCGGTGCAGGCGGCAACAGTGCAGCACCCGTCACCACACCAGCCACTACTGAGGTAGCTGGCTATGGTGCCCAGCCTGCCAGCTGCTCGGTTTCAGACCAGCGTACCTGGCTCAAGGCTTATATGGCCGACCAGTATTTCTGGAACGCCAATCTCGGCGTGGCCAATGAAGCGGCAGGTAACCTCGATGCGTATTTTCAGTCACTGCTGTTTACGCCAACTGACCGCTACAGCTACACCCAGTCCACCACCCAGTTCACACAATTTTTTGCTGAAAGTACGCGAACCGGCTATGGCTATTCACTGGCCTTTTCTGATGCAGCACAAACTATTTTGCAAGTGCGGTACACCGAGCCACAAAGTCCGGTAGGCCTGGCTGGCCTTAAGCGCGGCGACACCATTGTTGCCATTGACGGTTACACCCCTACCCAAATTTCAGCCGGTGCGCTGCCCAGCGTTGACACAGAGGGCGTATCGCGCAGCTTTGTGGTTAAAGATGTGGCCAGCACCACGCGCAGCTTTACCGTCAGCTCTGCCAACTACCCGCTTTCGCCGGTACTCACATCCACCGTTCTCACAGCGCCAAACGGCGCAAAGGTGGGGTATCTGGCGTATCAGGAATTCATCACGTCAAGCGCCGGTGCGCTGGGGAGTGCTTTCAACGCTTTTCGTGCGGCTGGCGTGACGGAATTAATCGTGGACTTGCGCTACAACAGTGGCGGCAGCGTGACCACTGCCCGCAATCTGGCCAGCATGATGGGCGGCTCCAGCCTGGATGGGCAAACCTTTGCTGGCCTGCGCTTCAATGCAAAAAACAGCGCCAGCAATTTCAACTACGCCTTCACCGCAAACAGTGCCACCTTGCCCGCACCCCCACTTGAAGGCTTGGGCCGGGTTTTCATCATTGCGTCTTCGTCTACCGCTTCAGCCAGTGAGCTGGTCATTAACTCGCTCAAGCCTTTTCGTAACGTGATCACGATTGGCAGCGCCACCTTCGGCAAGCCCTATGGGTTTTTGCCGCGTGATGCTTGCGGCATTACCTATAACGCCGTCAACTTTGACAGCGTGAACGCCCAGGGTGTGGGTTCTTACACCAGCGGCCTCGCCGCCACGTGCGCCATGAGCGACGATTTGAGCAAGGCACTTGGTGACCCGGCGGAGCGACGCATTGCAGCGGCGCTGAGCTATATCCAGACAGGGGTTTGCCCGGCGGTAGCCGTCAACGCCGATGCATTGCAGGCCAATTCACGCGCGGCCCGGTCTTTGGGTGAAAGCGCCAGCACATCAAACGCCCGGCTCAGTGAAGCCGCCTTTGGTGAGATCACACCACCAGCCATGGTGGCGGATTGATTCTGGAGATGCTGACAACGCCTACATCAGCAGGTGTTCACCAGCGTTGTCGCCGCCAAGGGTGACGTAGTTCACCTTGCGAATGTCCATGAGTTTTTTGCCACCGGCGTAGCTGATGGCGCTCTGGATGTCTTCTTCCATTTCGCGCAGGGTTTCTTCAAGCGTGCCTTTTACCGGCTCCAGAATTCGCTTGCCCTCAACGTGTTTGTATTCACCCTTGTTGAAGTCTGATGCGCTGCCGTAGTATTCCTTGAACAGTACGCC
>JANOCP010000105.1:0-2019 GCA_031412235.1 Polaromonas sp. | reverse complement strand
TGCCGACCATATTCGCGCCTACCTGCTCGACACACTGGAGAGCACGCTTGATGTGCTCGGCAAAACCAGCGACGAAGACGATGCGCTTTATTTTTTCCGCCTGTGCCTGTTTCATGAAGACATGCACAGCGAGGCCATGATTTACACCGCGCAGACCCTGGGCATGCCGCTGGATAAATCCCTTCTCGAAGCATTCACGCCCGCGCCCATGGCGGTACGCGAGCCCATGCTGATACCGGCCTGCACCTGGCAAATGGGCAGTTCGACCAGCGCAGGCTTTGCGTTTGACAACGAAAGGCCTCAGTGCAGTGTTGCCGTGCCCGAGTTTGAAATTGACGCCCAACCCGTGACCTGGGCGCAGTTTGTGGAGTTTGTAGACGACGGCGGCTACGACCGGCAGGAGCTTTGGCGGCCAGAAGGCTGGCAGTGGCTGCAAGGACTGGCAAAGGGCGAAGGCAGAAGGGGGCCGCGCTACGTAGACCAGATTGGCGTAGCCAGCGGTGCGGTCATGCAAACCCGCTTTGGCCAGCCGCGCCGCATGCTCGGTAACCAGCCCGCCATGCACATGTCCTGGCATGAAGCCGACGCCTGGTGCTGCTGGGCCGGGCGACGTTTACCGGCCGAGGTCGAGTGGGAAATCGCCGCCCACACTGCAGCACGGCGCGGTTTCAGGTGGGGCGATGTTTGGGAATGGATGGGCAGCAGCTTTCGTCCCTATCCCGGCTTTGTGGCCGACCCCTACCTTGACTATTCACAGCCCTGGTTTGGCAGCCACAAGGTACTGCGCGGTGCGTCGTTTGCCACCCGTGCGCGCATGAAAAACCCGAAATACCGCAATTTTTATCTCCCAGAGCGCGATGATATTTTTTGTGGATTCCGTTCTTGCGCGCTATGAATATAGTAGCTATCAATAGCCGTAATCCTTGGGCAAAGAGGTGATTTGACTACTAATTTTGCCCTGGGTGCCCGCTTTTCGGCTTGCGATAGCTCCACCACGGCAAGACCGCCCGTAGCGACAGCACCTGGCCGCTCTGGGCCTGGTCGCCGGTGTATCCAGGGAGTTTTTGCAAAGTGTTTTGCCAGTCACGGCTTTTGAGTTCCTGCAACAGGGCGGCTACCGGCGGCGAGCCCAGTTCTGACTTCAGGCACACCAGGTGATAGCGCTCCCTGACCAGTGGCACAAAGCCCAAGCCCTTTTCAATCGCAGCTGCTTCAATGCCCAGGCCAGCATCGGCCGCATGGCTGGCTATGGCTTGCGCAACTGCGGTGTGTGAGGGCTCCTGGCTGTCATAACCCAGCACATCTGCTGGGCTCATACCTGCCTGGGCCAACAGTTCGCCCAGCAGCACGCGTGTGCCCGCGCCCTCTGCGCGATTGACGTAACGCAGGCCCGCCCCCTTAAGGTCGGCAAGGCCGGTGATGCGTAGCGGGTTGTTTTTGGCAACGATCAGACCCTGCGTTCGGTGCGCAAAACCAATCAGTTTGTGCAGGCCGGGCTTGAGCAGGCTGCGATAGGTTTGCGCTGCCGCTGATTTGCTGCCCGGCAGGTCCTGGATATGAAAGCCCGCCATCATGCAGCGCCCGGCGTTCAGGGCCGCTATCGCGTCTACGCTGCCCATAAAGCGGATGTCCAGGTGCAGGCCGCGCGGGCTGGCTTGCTCGCGCAGTGCCGACAGCGCCGCGTCGTGGCTGGCGTACATGGTCAGCACGTGGATGTTGTCGTCAAAAGCAGTTGAAAAGGCCCGTTCGATGTCGCCGCGCAAGGCTTCGATTTGCGGGGCCAGCCGGGCCTGGGCCTGGCGTTCTGACCAGAGCAGCTTTTCACCAAACTCGGTCAGCTTTGCGCGCTGGCCCTTGTCCCAGACGATGAGTTCCCGGCCCAGCGTTTGCTCCCACTCCTTGAGCGCACCCCAGACGTGGCGGTAAGAGTAGTCGAGCGCTTTGGCTGCTTTTGAAATAGAGCCATGCTCGCGCACCGCATGCAGTATGTCCATCAGCGGGTTGCGTATCAGGGCGTCT
>JANOCP010000104.1:0-3602 GCA_031412235.1 Polaromonas sp. | reverse complement strand
CAGATTCCCGACGGGCAGGGCGGCTTTACGGGCGGTGTCGGCAGCCGTTTTTTACACAACAGCTGCTATGACTTCAACGACGCCGTACTGCCGCTGGGGGCCGCGCTATTCGCCGGGATTGTTGAGCGCTCCATGCCGCTTGCAGGCTGATCCCGCCAGTCTGCACAATCAATCAATATTAATTTGATAGCTATCTATAGCCGTATTCATTGGGCCAAAGACGCTTTTCATTGAATTTTGTGTATGGAAGGCTAATATTCAGGCGTAGCGCTTGCTTCGCAGGTTGTTCTTCATTTCCTTGAGCAGCGGCTGCAGTTTGCTTCCAATTCGTAGCGCCAGACAGGTGACCAAAATATCAATCACCATCAAATGCAGCAGGCGCGAGACCATTGGGCTGTAGCGGTCGTAGCCCTCCGGGTGATCAGCCGCCAGGTGAATGTTTCCAGCGGCCGCCAGCGGTGAGCCTGTGGAGGTGATGACGATAGTGGTGGCGCCGTTTTTGCGCGCAATGTCGCAGGCATCCATCAGGTCCCGCGTACGGCCTGAGTTGGAAATGACAACCACGCAATCGCCAGGCACCAGCATCGACGCGCTCATGACTTGCATATGGCCGTCGCTGTAGGCGATGGTATTGACCCCCAGGCGAAAGAACTTGTGCTGTGCGTCCTGCGCCACGATACCCGAGTTGCCTACCCCAAAAAACTCTATGCGCCTGCCGGCGACGCAGGTTGCCTCCAGCGCATCGGTGGCCTTTAAAAACGCGACCGATGACGCGTCATTGCGGTACTTCAAAAAAGCTGCCACCGTGTTGTCAATGACCTTGACCACCACATCACCGGTCTTGTCATCCACATCGACGCTGCGGTGGATAAAAGGCACGCCTTCACTCACACTGCCAGCCAGTTTGAGCTTGAAATCACTCAGCCCGTCATAGCCTACGCTGCGGCAAAACCGCACCACAGTGGGTTTGCTGACATGCGAGCGCAAAGCCAGCTCGCTAATCGGCAGATTGGCAAAAGAACGCGGGTCAGACAACACCAGACGGCCGACGCGCTGCTCGGCGGGGGCCAGCGAGGGCAGAGAGGCTTTGATGCGATCTAGCACTCTTCGGTCCAGCAATAACCGTCTCTGGCAATCATCGCGCTGCTGGCGCTCGGCCCCCAGGTTCCGGCAGCATAGACCCGCGGGCCGTCGGCGTTGTCTTTCCAGCTTTGCATGATGGGCTCTACCCAGCGCCAGGCTTCTTCCTGCTCGTCGCTGCGCACAAACAGGTTCAGGCGGCCGTCAATCACGTCCAGCAGCAGTCGCTCATAAGCGCCAACCCTTTCTGAGCCAAAGCGCTTGTCAAAGTCCAGGTCGAGCTGAACCGGTGCCAGCGTCTGGCTGGTACGGCGGTTGTCCTGGCCCTGGGCCAGTAGGTGCAGCTCCAGTCCGTCCTTGGGTTGCAGATGAATCACCAGGCGGTTGGCCGCGCCCAGCGGTGAATTGAAGATGGCATGCGGTGCGGGCCTGAAGTTGACTTCAATATAGGCAGCACGATCTGCCAGGCGCTTGCCGGTACGGATGTAGAAAGGCACGCCGGCCCAGCGCCAGTTGGCAATTTCTGCGCGCAGCGCGACAAAGGTTTCCGTGCGACTGCCTTCTGCAACGCCTTTTTCCTGCAGATAGCCATCGACGGGCTGTCCGTCGATATTTCCAGCACCGTACTGGCCGCGTATCACGTGCTGGCGCAGGGTTTCGGGCGTCCATGCCTTCAGGGAGCGTAGCACCTTGAGTTTTTCATCACGTATGGCGTCAGCATGCGCATTGATGGGCGGCTCCATGCCGATGGCGCACAGCAGTTGCAGGGCATGGTTTTGAACCATGTCACGCAGCGCGCCGGTACTGTCGTAAAAGGCACCGCGTTTTTCAATGCCCAGTTCTTCAGCAATCGTGATCTGGATATTGGCAATCGTTTCACGCCGCCAGAGCGGCTCGAACAGCGCATTGCCAAAGCGCAGGGCAAACAGGTTTTGCACCGATGGTTTGCCCAGATAGTGGTCAATCCGGAAAATCTGCTTTTCGCTGAAGACGCGGCGTACGCTTTCATTGATTGCACGGTTTGACGTCAGGTCGTGGCCCAGCGGCTTTTCAAGCACCACCCGCATTTGCGGGCCATTGAGCCCGGCAATCGCAATCTGTTCGCAAAAAACCGTGAACAGGCCAGGCGCAGTGGCCAGGTACATCACCACGGTGTCAGCCGGATGCTCCTGCAGTTTGGCTGCCAGCTTCTGGTAATCGGCCCCGCTTGAAAGATCCATGCGCAGGTAATGCAGCAGGTCGGCAAAGCGTGAAAACTCTTCTTCACTGGGGCGTTTGGCCAGCTCGATACCTTCAAAGCGCGATTTGATCAGCGCCCGGTACTGCGCGTCTGACAAATCGTCGCGCGCCACACCCACAATGCGCCCGCCTTCAGGCAGGGAGCCATGGCGAAAAGCCTGAAACAGCGCGGGAAGCAGCTTTCGCCAAACCAGGTCGCCAGTGCCGCCAAACAGGATCAGGTCAAAGCTCATGGTGCGAAATTCCTGTGGGAAAAGGTGTCGTCATGTAATTAAGTTTCATGATTGCTGGGCATAATGGTAACTCACTCGGGCAACACCCTGACAGTCACCCGATCCACTGCCGAATACACTTTGCACCATGAACCAACTCGACGCGCTCAAGCAATTCACCACTGTTGTTGCTGATACCGGTGACTTCAAGCAACTGGGGCAATTCAAGCCACAAGACGCCACCACCAACCCGTCCCTTATTCTGAAGTCGGTACAAAAGCCCGATTACGCACCGCTGCTGTCAAGCACAGTGAGCAAGTTCAGGGGCCGTGCGCTCGATGAGGTCATGGACCGCCTGCTGGTACGTTTTGGCTGCGAGATTTTGTCCATCGTGCCGGGCCGGGTGTCTACCGAAGTTGATGCGCGCCTGAGCTTTGATGCCAACGCCACCTTTACGCGCGGTGAACGCATCATTGAGCTGTACCAGGCTGAAGGCGTGCACATTGACCGCGTTCTGATCAAGGTGGCCGCCACCTGGGAAGGCATTCAGGCTGCAGAACGGCTGGAGCAGCGCGGTATCCATACCAACCTGACGCTGCTGTTTTCTTTTTGCCAGGCCGTGGCCTGTGGGCAAGCCAAAGTGCAACTGATCTCACCTTTTGTGGGCCGTATTTACGACTGGTATAAAAAGTCAAAAGGCGCTGACTGGGACGAGGCCGCCAACGCCGGTGCTAACGACCCCGGCGTGAAGTCTGTGCGTGAGATTTACAACCACTACAAGCGCTTTGGCATTGCCACCGAAGTCATGGGCGCAAGCTTTCGCAATGTTGGCCAGATTACGGCGCTTGCCGGTTGCGACCTGCTGACCATCAGCCCTGAATTACTGGCGCAGTTGGCCGCGTCCGACGTACCGTTGGCCCAGGCGCTGGACGCCGACGCCGCCAAGGCGCTGGATTTACCGGCCATCAACTTCGACGAAGCCGGTTTTCGCTATGCGCTGAACCAGGACGCCATGGCCAGTGACAAGCTGGCCGAGGGCATTCGCGCTTTTGTCGCCGACGCGATCAAGCT
>JANOCP010000103.1:0-1810 GCA_031412235.1 Polaromonas sp. | reverse complement strand
AAACGTAATCTCCTTTGTATTATAATATTACTACTCATTAATTATTAAATGAGTAGTTTTATGAGCTTTATAATTGAAGAGCTTGAAGCAGCCCGCAAAGCCGCTGACATGAGTCAGGAGCAGCTTGCCACCAGCGCGGGCCTGAGCCGTATGACGGTGCAGCGCACCGAGGCTGGGCAAATTGATCCCCGGCTGTCGTCAGTCACTGCGATTGCCAGAACACTGGGCATGGACGTGATGCT
This sequence comes from Polaromonas sp., assembly GCA_031412235.1. Classification (GTDB taxonomy): domain Bacteria; phylum Pseudomonadota; class Gammaproteobacteria; order Burkholderiales; family Burkholderiaceae_C; genus Polaromonas. Next base: position 1,568 of record JANOCP010000103.1, on the reverse strand, counting down.
GGTGCCCACCGCATTGCGGCCCGAGCTGGAATCGTTTGTCCGTTCAGGTGGCCGCTTTTTGGGTCAGCCCGCTGGCAGCGGCGCACCACTTTCTATCGCACAAACACTTGGCAAGCCATAAGCCATGACAACCGATATCCGTTACCTGCGCATGTCGCTGCACCTGCCCGGTGGCGGCAAGCGCGGCATCGGCTACCTGTCGCAATATGGCGATATTTTGCGCGCTTCATTTGATGCAGATTACATCGCCGACCCGCAGCGGCCCACGCTAACGCTGGCGCTGCGCGGCGCAACGGAGGCTGATACGCAAGCCATTCTTGGCGCGGCACGCGACGCCCGCCTTTCGCGCAGCGACGGCCACTGGCCCGGCTATTTTCAAAACCTGCTGCCCGAAGGCCATAACCGCGACCGCCTGGCGCAAGAGCGGCGCTGCAGTCCCGACAACGAGTTTGAGCTGCTGGCTGCTGCAGGGCATGACCTGATGGGGGCGATTGAAGTTGAGCCTGTGCCCATGCGCGAAGGTATTCCAGACACAGTGCGCCACTGGCACACCGCGCTGGGCCTGGACGTGCTGGAGCCAGGTTTTGTGGAGTCTCCGGTGGAAGACGCGGCTGCCCTGCCCGGCGTGGTGACAAAGTTTTCAGCCGTGCAGGAAGGCCGGCGCTATGTGGTGAAAAGGCATGGCGTAGCAGGCTCGTTCATCCTGAAACTGCCATCAACCCGCCACCCGGATCTGGTGGCCAACGAGGCAGCAGGCTACCAGCTGTGCGCGGCGCTGGGGCTGGATTGCGCCAGGGCACAAGTCATCTCGCGGGCGGATGCAGACCTGCCTGAACAACTGCCGTTTGATGAGATTTTGGCGGTCAAGCGGTTTGACCGAGCGTCCGACGGCCAACGGGTGCATATGGAAGAGTTTGCTCAGGTTTTACAGTACGAACCCAAACGCAAATATGGCCAGGGTTTGATGGTCGACTACCCCGCCATGCTGCGCGTGCTTGACCAACTGTCGGCCCGCCCCGCGCAAGACGTACAAGAGTTTGTCAAACGCTTTGTAGCGTTTATTTTGATGGGTAATGTCGATGCGCACCTGAAAAACTGGGCGCTGATTTACCCCGACGGCATCACGCCAATACTGGCCCCGCTGTACGACCCGGTATGCGTGACTGCACTGTTTGAAAGCGTGCCGACGACGGACTACGCGATCAACCGCGCGGTTGATGCAACGCTCAGGGCGTTCGACGTCAACCAGCTTGAAGCCTTGCTTAAAGCCGCCCGCCTGCAGCGCGTCAGCCGCCTGCTCAGCATCGCCAAACAGACCGTGAAGCTGGCGCAAGCCGACTGGCCGGTTTTACTCAAAAACGCGCCGCCCAGCGTGCACAGTGCGGTGACTGAGCGGCTGGGTGGTGGGGTGGCACTAGCCAGGTGATGCTATTAATTCAGGAGCTGCTCGCGCATGTATCCATTGGCCTGGAGGCCGATTCGATACCTTAAAACGGCTGTTTTTGTGGTCTAAAACTGTTTTTGGCAGGGTTTTCACTGGTTTGCTGTGTCAAAAATGGTATTTTTAG
>JANOCP010000102.1:0-8090 GCA_031412235.1 Polaromonas sp. | reverse complement strand
CGCGCCACGGTAATGCGGTTTTCAGTGCCTTCAAGCTGCACGCGCAGGTCCTGAAAGCCCTGGTTCGCCTTGAGGTTGGGGTAGTTTTCAGTCACCACCAGCAGGCGCGATAGCGCGCCGCTCAGCTCACCCTGCGCGGCCTGGAATTTCTTGAAGGCTTCCGGGTCATTGAGGGTTTCGGGCGTGACCTGTATGGACGTGGCCTTGGCCCGCGCCTCGACCACCTTGGTGAGTGTGTCCTGCTCAAAAGCGGCTTCGCCTTTGACGGTGGCGACGATGTTGGGTACCAGGTCGGCACGGCGCTGGTACTGGTTAAGCACCTCAGACCATGCTGATTTGGTCTGCTCGTCAAGCGATTGAAACTGGTTGTAGCCGCAGCCGCTGAGCACGACGCTGATGGCCGCAGCGAACAGCAAGCTTGAAAAACGGGTCTTCATAGGGGTGGCTCCTTCAAAACAAGGTGCAACAGTAACATAGTCATATGCCGTCGCCAAAGCCTGCCGAACCGAAGAGTCCTGCCCAAAAGCCGGCTGGCAAGCCGAAAGGCAATCTGGTGACGAAGGCAGTAAGCGACTGGTTTGCCTCACGCGGCTGGAAGCCCAACAAATTTCAGCGTGAGGTCTGGAAAGCCATCGCCCAGGGCGAGTCGGGCCTGCTGCACGCTACCACGGGTTCTGGCAAGACTTATGCCGTCTGGCTGGGTATTTTGATGCGTTTTATGCTCTCTGCCCAATCAGTACGGCTACACGGCGCTATCAAAAAAGAAGCGATCAAGACGCCCGCCAGCGCGGCTCCGCTGACGGTGATCTGGATCACACCGATGCGCGCCCTGGCATCCGACACGCTCGAGGCCTTGCAAGCGGCGCTGGATGCCGTGCAGGCCGGTGGCCACTTCAGGCCCTGGACGCTGGGCGCGCGTAGCGGCGACACGCTGGCTGCCGAGCGCAGCGCCCAAAACAGGCGCTTGCCTACGGTGCTGGTGACCACGCCCGAAAGCCTGTCGCTGATGCTGTCACGCGCCGATGCCCGCGAGGTGCTGGGCGGCGTGAAGATGGTGGTGGTTGACGAATGGCATGAGTTGCTCGGCAACAAGCGCGGTGTGCAGGTTCAGCTCGCTCTGGCACGCCTTCGCAGCTGGAGCCCTGAATTGATCACTTGGGGCATGTCAGCGACTTTGGGTAACTTGCAGGAAGCCATGCATACCCTGCTGGGTCACAGCAATAGCCAGGGCACCCTGGTACAAGGCCAGGTACCCAAAAAACTCATCATCGACTCGTTGTTGCCAACTCATGTTGAACGCTTTCCCTGGGGAGGGCATCTGGGGCTGAGCATGCTGCCGCAGGTGATTGGCGAGATTGCCAGCAGCAGCACCACGCTGGTGTTTACCAACACCCGCTCGCAGGCCGAGATCTGGTACCAGGCGCTGCTGCAGGCGCGGCCCGACTGGGCGGGCGTGATTGCGCTGCATCATGGCTCACTCGACAAGGGTGTGCGCGAATGGGTGGAGGCAGGCCTTAAAAACGGCGAGTTGCGGGCGGTGGTCTGTACTTCCAGTCTTGACCTGGGTGTGGATTTTTTGCCGGTGGAACGCGTGCTGCAGATTGGCTCGCCCAAAGGCGTAGCGCGGCTGCTGCAGCGCGCAGGCCGATCGGGCCATGCGCCTGGAAGACCGTCGCGCCTGACGCTGGTGCCTACCCACAGCATCGAAATGGTTGAAGGCGCTGCAGCGCGCGCAGCCATTGCCGCCGGCAAGATCGAGGCGCGCAGCACGCCAGAACAGCCGCTGGATGTGCTGGTGCAGCACCTGGTCACGGTGGCCCTTGGCGGTGGTTTTGTGCCTGATGCGCTGTATGACGAAGTACGCAGCACGGCAGCCTATGCAGGCTTGAGCCGTGACAACTGGGACTGGTGCCTGTCATTTGTGCAGCAGGGCGGGCCGTCGCTATCGGCCTACCCGGACTACCGGCGCGCCGTGCCGGACAATGCAGGGGTTTGGCACGTGCCTGATGCACGGTTGGCGCGGCGTCACCGCATGAATATTGGCACTATCGTCAGCGACGCCAGCATGGCAGTGCAGTATCTGGGCGGCGCAAAGATTGGCAGTGTTGAAGAAAGCTTTGTAGCGCGGCTCAAAACCGGCGACTGCTTTATGTTTGGCGGCCGCCTGCTGGAGCTGGTGCGTACCCATGACATGACGGCCTGGGTGCGGCGCAGCACCGGCAAACGCGCAGCCGTGCCGCGCTGGAGCGGGGGCCGCATGCCGCTGTCAACCACGCTGGCCGACAGCATGGTGCAGCAGCTGGCGCTGGCCGCCGACGGGCAGTTTGACTCACCCGAACTGCAATGCGTGCGCCCGCTGCTGGAGCTGCAGCAGAGCTGGTCAGCCCTGCCCACGCCACAGACTTTGCTGGCAGAGGTGCTTCAAACCCGTGAAGGCACGCACCTGTTTGTTTACCCGTTTGCCGGGCGGCATGTGCATCTGGGGCTGGCGAACCTGATCGCCTGGCGGGTAGCGCAGCATGCGCCACTGACGTTTTCAATGGCGGTCAATGACTATGGTTTTGAGCTGCTCTGTGCCAGCGAGGTGGACTGGCCCGCGCTGCTGCCGCGCGTGCTTCATTCCCAGGCCGCTTTGCTGCAAGAAGTGCTGGCCAGCCTGAACGCCAGCGAACTTGCGCAACGCCGGTTCAGGGAAATCGCCCGCGTGTCGGGCCTGATTTTTCAGGGCTATCCGGGTGAAAAGCGCAGCAACAAGCAGCTGCAGGCATCGTCGTCGCTGTTTTACGAAGTTTTTCGCAAGTACGACCCGGCCAACCGCCTGCTGCTGCAGTCAGAGCAGGAACTGCTGGCGCAGGAGCTTGAAATCGGCCGCCTGGGCAGCAGCCTGGAGCGTATTGAAACGCAGCAACTGGTGCTCAAGGTGCTGGCCAGGCCCACGCCGTTTTCGTTTCCGCTGATGGTTGAGCGCTTTCGCGAGCAGCTGTCGAGCGAAAGCGTGGCCGACCGTATCGCGCGCATGGTGCAGCAGCTTGAAAAAGCGGCCGGGCAGACTTCAGCAGGTGTAGACGATGCAGACCAGGCGGCGCAAAAAGTACGTGCTGTGCTGGCTTTTGGGCAAGACACGCTGGCAGCTTCCAAAGCGCCAAAACGTGATCGCCAGCGGTTACGGGGCAAGCGGACATGAAGGATCGTTTGAACGAGCCCGCCATGCCCGCAATAGCTGCAATGGGGAAACCGCTGGCCGTAGACTACGCCGGGCAAACCGTCTGGCTGCTGCCCGAGCACGCGCTGTGGTGGCCTGCGCAGCGCGTGCTGTTTGTTGCCGACCTGCATATGGGCAAGGCGGCCACCTATCGCGCACTCGGCCAGCCGGTACCCAGCGGCACCACGCTTGAAAACCTGCGCCGCCTGAGCCAGCTGGTGCAGCACTACCAGCCTGCGCAGCTGGTGTTTCTGGGTGACTTTTTACACGCTGTACAAGCCCGTACGCCTTCGGTGCTGCAGGCGCTGACTGCGTGGCGCGCCAGCCTGGCCAGCCTGCACTGCGTGCTGGTGCGCGGCAACCACGACTCGAGAGCCGGAGACCCGCCGCCAGACTTGCAGATCGAAGTGGTCGATGAACCGTATCTCATCGGCCCGTTTGCCGCCTGTCATCACCCGCAAATGCATCCGACCCACGCCGTCATTGCCGGGCACCTGCACCCTGCGCTGCGCTTGCGCGGCCCGGCGCGTGACCGCCTGCGCCTGCCGTGTTTCTGTTTTGAAGACCGGCAAGCCATACTTCCAGCATTCGGTGAATTCACCGGCGGCTGGCAGGTCACCCCGCAAGCGGGTTTGCGCCTGTACGCCGTCGGCGGGCATGCCGTGTGGCCGCTGCCGGAGCTTGAAAGCGGGTAACCAACAGATTTTCGGGTCATTTTTATATAAAAGCGCCTCTTTTCCCAATAACTACGGCTATCACTAGCTATCAATAAATGAGTAATCAAGCATCGTCCGCAATCCACGCTGCCTCGCGTTCCCCAGGCGCTGCGGTGTGCACACGCTGGCGGTGGTGATTCCGTATGCCCAGGGCCGCTTGCCCGACGCCCTCAAGTGCGGCCTGGCCAACCTTGACGAACATGCGGTGGCAGCGCTGGGTTTTTGAGCGCATGCTGCTGGTGTGGTCAGCGCAAAAAGTAACACCGCCAGCGCAGGCGGCTTTCCTGAATAAAACCGCCGCCTGGATGCTGTCTACCTTAAGCTACATGATTCCGCAGACCGGGCAAGCCCTCAGGCCAAGCCGGCTGGCAGCGTTTATTGAAGCCGCGCTGCGTGTGTTGCCGCCGGGAGCGCATGTGGCCTCACCCGAACTGCTATGGCAGGCTGCAAACGCGGCTGAGGGCTTGAAGGGCAGTGCTGCCAGCGGCAATATTCACACGCTTGTTAAGGTGTGGCTTGATACTCGGGAAAACGTAACACTGAAGCAGAACTGAATCCACAAGATTTCCGGCTTCGTAAAATTCAGGATGACCCCATGCGAAAAACCAAAGCCCCTCCGGTCGACAGCGGCAGTGCAGACGACACCGAGGCCGCTTTTTATGACGCGCTTCAAAAAGGTGACATTGACAAACTCATGGCCTGCTGGGCCGACGAAGACGACATTGTCTGCGTACACCCCGGCGGTGCGCGCCTGCTGGGTGCAGGTGCCATACGCGCCACCTTTGACGCCATGTTTGCCAACGGCAGCATCCAGGCCAGGCCTGAAAAAGTTCATACGATTGAGTCTTTGGGGTCCAGCGTCCATAGCGTGCTCGAACGCATTGAAGTCCTGACTGAAGCCGGCCCGCGCCACGCCTACGTCATTGCCACCAATGTTTACCAAAAAACCCCGCAAGGCTGGCGCATGGTTGCGCATCACGCCAGCCCAGGCACACCGCGTGAAATGCTTGAAGTTACCGACAGCCCCCAGGTGCTCCACTGACATGGCATTGCCCGCATGAACTACACGGCACCCTGGTGGCTACCCGGTGGCAACCTGCAAACCATCTGGGCGGCGGTGCGTGCCCAGCGCTTCATGGGCCCGCAACCCGTGTTTCGGCGTGAGCGCTGGACCACGCCTGACCATGATTTTGTCGATGTTGATTTTGCTGAACACACCAGCCAGCCGGACGCGCCCCTTTTAGCTGTTTTTCATGGCCTTGAAGGCTCGTCAAGCAGCCACTACGCAGAAGCGCTTGCCGATGTAGCGCGGGTGCGCGGCTGGGCCTGCGCCGTGCCGCATTTTCGGGGCTGCTCAGGCGAGCTGAACCACGCGCCGCGCGCCTACCATTCAGGTGATTTTGAAGAGATTGACTGGATACTGCGGCGCCTGAGGGCGCAGCACGCGGGCCCGGTGCTGGCTGTGGGCATATCGCTGGGCGGCAACGCGCTGATGCGCTGGGCCGGTGAAATGGGCGACAGCGCGGCAAGCGTGGTGGCAGGCGTGGCTTCGGTCTGCTCGCCGCTTGACCTTGCAGCCAGCGGCTGGGCAATTGGCCGCGGCTTTAACCGGCAGGTCTACACCCGCATGTTTTTGCGTTCGATGGTGCCCAAGGCGCTGCAAAAGCTTGAGCAGCACCCCGGCCTGTTTGACCGCAAGGCCTTGCTGGCGGCGCGCGACCTTTATGAGTTTGACAACGTCGTTACCGCACCGCTGCACGGGTTTAAAAACACCGAGGACTACTGGTCAAGGGCGTCGGCCAAGCCGCACCTGCACAGCATTCGCGTGCCTGCGCTGGCGCTCAATGCCCTGAATGACCCGTTTATTCCGGCGTGGAGTTTGCCCAGGGCAAAAGAGGTCAGCAACAGCGTGGCCCTGTGGCAACCGGCACAGGGCGGCCATGTGGGTTTTCCGTCAGGGCCTTTTCCGGGCTATGTGCGGGCCATGCCAGAGGCGGTTACCGGTTTTTTTGCAGCACACCTTTAAGATCACAGCATGGATGACATCGTCAAGGCGGCACTCGTTAAATGGCCCAACGTACCCGACTGCTACGGCTGGCTGGGGCTGGACGCGCGCGGTAACTGGTATATGCGCGACGACCAGGCCCAGGCGGCCGGGCCGTTTTGCGCACCTTCAAACGAGCCCGGCAGGCAGGCTGCCAGCAAAGGATCGCTTTTAAAGCACGAAAAGCTGATTGAATTCATCCAGCGCAATTACGCCAGCAACGCGCAGGGGCAGTGGTTTTTTCAAAATGGCCCGCAGCGCGTTTATGTTGAGCTTGAAGCCACCCCCTTTGTCTGGCGAATTGACGCCGCACCTGATTTTGCAGTTACCGCACATTCAGGCGAAAAAGCACGCGCCCAGCGCTGCCTGCTAGATGAGCATGGCCGCGTTTATCTTGAAACCGAACTTGGCTTTGGCCTGGTTCACACCCAGGACATGATGAACGCCGCCGACGCCATTGAACAAGGCCTTTGGGTGCCGCAGGATGTGCTGGCCAAAGACCTGCAAGCGCGGTTTGGCTATGTTCGCAGTCCGCAGGCTGTAAATCAAGCGACGCTTTAATCGCTATCGAACTAATAGCTACCTAAAGCCGTATTCATTGGGCACAGAGCACTTTGGGTATGATAAATGCGGTTTTCAGGTCCGCATTCAGTCCGGCAGCGCAGCCCTGACCCGATCAAGATAGTCTTTGACTTTTTGCTGCGTACTGAGGCCTATGGCCGTGCGGTAGGCGGTGTCTGCCAAGCCGCCCTGGCCAGCAGATTGGCGCGTGCCACTCTCCGAGGCTGAAAGTTTTTGACCAGATCGGCAGAGGCGGTCCACGCACACCCTTAGGCGGGAGCGGTTTGGGTGTCGGCGCGCTGGGCCAGGTTACCGGCGGTTTCCTTGAACATCAACGCGAATTACATGGCTTTAGAATGCAAAAAAGCCGGTGAAGACCGGCGTTTTTGTTGGCGACTGCTGAGCGTCTGTTTGTCTATTTATTTGGCAGCGTTAACCATGTATTCGACGGCAGAGCGAATGTCAGCATCCGAAGCCGCTGACCCGCCTTTGGGTGGCATCGCCCCCTTCCCCTTGATGACGCTTGCAGTCATCATGTCCAGGCCGGTTTTGATGCGCGGTGCCCAAGCGGCCTTGTCACCAAATTTGGGTGAACCTGCTACTGACTGCGCATGGCAACCAGTACAAACTTGCTTGTAAAGCGCCTCACCAGCACCACCAGCTGCAGCAACCTTGACGGCAGCTGCCGGTGCTGCGGCTGCGGCCACCACTGCAACAGGTGCCGTAGCCACTGGAGCGGCAACCGTGGGTGCGGCGGCCGGAGCCTCGGCAACCGGTGCTGCAGCGGCGGGCGCTGCTGGTTCGGCAAACTTGCCGCCCGCAGCTGCCGTCAAATAGACCACGGCGCGGCCAATCTCGATGTCGTCAAAATCGCCACCGCCCTGCGCGCCCATGGCACCCTTGCCTTTAAGCGATGAGTTCCAGAGCGCTTCAAAACCGGTCTTGATGCGCGGTGCCCACGCGCCAGCATCACCAAACTTTGGTGCGCCAGCCGCCCCAGCAGCATGGCAAGCCATGCACTGGGCTTTGTAGACTTCCTCACCCGACTTGAGTGCACGGTTGGCGTCACGTATCTCAACCGAGCCAACCTTCTGGATGCGCATGGCCACGGCTTTTTCAGTGTCCACGGCGCCCGGGGCCGTCTTATTGGCTGAGGTGACGTAGTAAACCAGCCCGATGATCGCGAAAATCGGTATGACGAAAGAGAAAAACACCGCTGCCAGTAACTGCTTTGGGGTCTTGATGGGGCCGGTATGGGCTTCTTCGTGGGCCGTAGTGTGGTCGTTAGCGCTCATGGCGTCCTCAAAAAACTAAAAATCGGGGGGCGAATCGCAGGCTGTGGCCAGCTGTCTATCGTGCTGGAGCAGCAGTTACGCAGCACCCCGGCATTATAGCTGTGGGTCAGTAAATGCTGGCTCAGCGGGTGTGGGCATACGTGGGCGGCTGTTAGAATTCAAAGTTGGCATGAAGGCGTGTCACCTCATAGCGTTGCGGCTGTAGCTCAGTGGATAGAGTATTGGCCTCCGAAGCCAAGGGTCGTGGGTTCGATCCCCGCCAGCCGCACCAG
>JANOCP010000101.1:0-1834 GCA_031412235.1 Polaromonas sp. | reverse complement strand
GCAAAGTTGGCCTGCAAAACTACTTGCAAAGCCAGATGGGCGAGCTGAGTTAAGCGGCACTGCGAGCGGTAGAAAGGGAACCTGGTGGGTTCCCTTTTTTGTTTCAGGCAAATTAAGCTTGTATTGATAACGAGAATCATTATCATTTGAGATACACTTGGCTGCGAAACTTTACAAGCCAGCCACCCTCACGGTCTTGACGACCATTTCGAGCATAGCCAAGCTAATTCCTGAAACCCGGTTTATGGCCCTGCGCGGCATAAGCCCGCTTGGAGTCCACCTTTGGCACACCGCTCATCCCGTTCAACTCATGACCGCTCGCTGCAATCTGCAAATGCAGCGCAAAACAATCTATTGCCTTCCGTCGGCCCAAAGGCTGCAGTTCCTGCATCGGAAAAGGCACTGCTACCCCTGGGGGCGCTGATGCTGGCCGTATCTGTATCTGGCTTGGCCCAGAGCACAACGCCAAGCCCCAGCACGGCCGCAGGCACCACCACATCTTCTGCTACCAGTACCGACGGCAAAACCCTGGCCCCGGTAACGGTGACCGGCACGCGTGACCGCGCCGCCCAGACTTATCAGAGCGGGGTTACAAGTGTTGGCAAAGTGCCGGTAGCGGCCAAAGACATTCCGCAATCACTGACTGTGGTGAATGAAAAACTGATTCATGACCAGGGCAAAGACAGCTTTAAAAGCGCACTTGAAAACGTGGTCGGCATCACCTTTGAGGCTGGTGAAGGCGGCCGGGTGGGGGACAACATCCGCCTGCGCGGCTTCAGTGCCGCCGGTGACATTTACCTGGACGGCATGCGCGACATTGCCCAGTACAACCGCGACACTTTCAATGTGGAACGGGTTGAAGTGCTGCGCGGTGCTGCGTCCATGCTGTTTGGCCGGGGGTCTACCGGCGGCATCATCAACCAGGTCAGCAAACAGGCCCGCCCGATCACAGAGCATGAGGTCAATGCAACGCTGGGCAGCGACAACTACCAGCGCTTTCAGGGTGACTTCAACTTCAAGGTGGGTGATGACGCGGCTTTTCGTATCAATGCCATGACGATTGACGGCGACGGGCGCGGCGACAACGCATCCGCATCGACGCACCGCCGCGGCCTGGCTTTGGACTACCGCTTTGGCATAGGCACAGCCAACGAGTTTGAAGTCAGCTACTACCACCTGCATTACAACGACAAGCCTGACTGGGGTTTTGGCTGGCTCAATAGCCGCCCTGCGCCCTCGCCCACCCACAATTACTGGTATGGCCTGCAAAGCGATTTCCAGAATGACAAGGCCGACGCGCTTACCGTCAGCCATACCCACCGCTGGACGGACGGCAGCAGCCTTAAAACCACCTTGCGCGATGGCTATTACTCGCGCAACTTGCGTGCTACCCAGGCAAGCTTTGCAGCAGGCACCACCATCTTCAACCTGAACCCGAACACAGTGGTGAGCCGCGGCGCCAGCAGCGTGGGCAATGCCAAAGCGGGCGATGAACACCACACCTTTTTGCAAACCGACTATCTGACGACGACCCAGTGGTTTGGGCGCAAAAACAGCCTGCTGGTGGGCGCCGAATATGCTCTGGAGAAATCCGTTCGTTTCAGTTACCCGCTACTGGCAGTGGCGGCGGGCGGGCCAGCCAAACCCGGCACAACAGTTGGCAACCCCAGCATCACCAGCATTGGCGGCAACATGACGCAAAAGCTGGAGACAGAATTCAAGGCCACGACCCTGGGCCTGTACATGCAGGACACGATTGAGCTGACACCTTACTGGAAACTGGTTGGCGGGCTGCGTGTAGACCATTTCAGCGCTGACTATCAGCGTCCGGGTG
>JANOCP010000100.1:0-4875 GCA_031412235.1 Polaromonas sp. | reverse complement strand
CCACCGCCGCCGCTCTGGTTGTCGACCGCAAAACTTTGCCCCAGGGCCCGGCCCCAGCGTTCGGTAACCACGCGCGCAATCATGTCGTTGCCACCGCCAGCGGCAACAGGGACGATGTAGCGAATGGTTTTGGTCGGCCAGGCCTGGGCCAGCGACAGCCCGGGCAAGGCGATAGTGGCCGAGGCGGCAGAAACTGCGGTGAGCAGATCGCGTCTTTTCATGTGTCTTGTCTCCTGTTGATGTGTTCATCATCTTTTAAAGCGCCGTAGCTGTAAATTGCAATTTTGTGGGGTTTTGTTGCGTCTGACGCATGAATAAAACCTAGTGTGACATCAAGGGGACGTTGGGATCAACCCTCCCAGCGCCAAGACCAAAAACAGCGGAACTGCGAAACGGTCGCAGCTAAGTCCAGGTCACTCGGCGTTAGTGCTTACGCGCCCAGCGGTCATCGAACTGCAGGACTTGAACCGCGTCAGTTCAAAGTCGTTCGGCAAATGGCGAGCTTCCAGCTAGTGCCGGTCAGCTCTTTTTTTTAAGGTGGATCACGGATCGGCTTCGAGAGGACAGAAAGAGCAACGGGAAGCTAGAAAAATCAGCCTCGAGAAAAGCTAAAGCACCATCAAACTCTGCAGATTTTTAGCCGCAATCGCCCTGAAATCCTCAGAAATCAACTCATGCGCCGCAGCAGCACGCCAGAACACTGCTGCCAGCTCTTTGGCGGCTGGCCACTCTTTCAGGGTGGATGCTGTGGGGTATAGCGGACGGTCGGTAAATTGCCTTTCGACCAGCTCGCCGTTGATGGGGGCGTAGAGCATGGGCAGCATGTCGTAGGTGGGTGACAGGTACCAGTCGTCGTCTTTTAGCAGAAGTGAGATATTGCCGTAGTGCCGGTCGGTGTTGGCGATGAGCAGGCCAAAAGCTTCCAGAAAACGCAGTTGTGCGGCATCAAAAGGTGTGAGCAGGCGGCTTTCGGCCATGCGGTTGGCAGTGGCGGCCCAGTTGTCGGCCTTGCCCACGTATTCAGAGTCATAGACCTCCAGCGACACCATGCCTATGCGGCCCTGGGGCGTGCGGTCAAAGCGCTCTGACTCCAGAAAAACGCGGCCTGCTGCCTGAAAGATCTGCGTTGTTGCGGCCGGGTGGCCGGCCTGGCCCAGCGTTTGCAGCGCCAGGTGCTCGCACACCAGCAAATCGCGCACGCGCTGGCTGACGGCTGTGTCGCTGGCGGGTGAAAACTTGACCAGCACGTGGCGGCCATTGTTGATGGTGCAGAACTTGGGCTGCTCGCCACCTGCAGACGAGCCGGGCAGGCCGCCCTGCATGGCGGCGTCTGCCAGCGTGGGGTAGTCTTGCCACGACTGGGCGCGCGATGCGCGTTGCGCCAGGCCGTGGTAGCGCTCAAAAGCCTGCTCGCCCACGATCAGGTTGCCGGGCAGGTCGTCACCAAACATCACCATGGCTTTGAGGGCGTCGTCGTCGCTCCAGCGGCGCGGGTCGGCGGCCAGTTGCAGCTCGGGGTGGGCAGCGGCAAAGGTGCGGCCCATAAAGCCCTGGGGCCGCATATCGTTTAAAAACCAGGGCAGGCCGTCATGCGGCTGGCTGACGCCGTCTGCCTCGTCCACCCAAAACCGGCCACCCGGCAGGGGCACCATGCGGCCAAAGGGCGTGACCACGCCGCGCTCGTCCACACGCATGATGGGCACGTCGCGGCCCACACCATCAACCGCGCGCGGCAGCAGGTAGCGCCTTGAGCGTGCTGCGCCCAGGCTGCGCACCTCGCCAGACGCGATCAGCGGGGCCAGCGCGCGTGAAACCGTGGGCTGGCTCAGGCCCAGCTGGGTTTGCAGCTCAAGGCTGGTGGCTACGCCGCCGCGTGCGCGCAGGGCCTGGATGACCAGATCGACGGAGTTGGAAGGGTTTGCCACGGGGTAAATTTATGAATGCGTATATGAATGAATAAATGAATAGATATGTTCACGCGTCATCATAGGAAATTTTGGCAAACGTGTCTATTTAATGAATAGATAAATAGCGTAAAAAAAGCGCCCTGAGGCGCTTTTTGCATTGCCAAGGCTTATCAGGCCGAAACGACGCGAACCATCTCCAGGCACTTGTTTGAATAGCCCCACTCGTTGTCATACCAGCTGACGATTTTGACGAAGGTGCTGTCCAGTGCAATGCTGGCGTCAGCGTCAAAAATTGACGTGCGGGTGTCACCGCGGAAGTCGGTGGCGACCACTTTGTCTTCGGTGTAGCCCAGGATGCCCTTGAGGGCGCCTTCGCTTTGCGCTTTCATTTCGGCGCAGATTTCGGCCATGGTGGCGGGGCTGCTTAACTCGCAGGTCAGGTCAACCACCGACACATCAGACGTTGGCACGCGGAAAGACATGCCGGTGAGCTTTTTGTTGAGCTCGGGAATCACTACGCCCACGGCCTTGGCTGCGCCTGTGGATGACGGAATGATGTTCTCAAGAATGCCGCGGCCGCCGCGCCAGTCCTTGTTGCTGGGGCCGTCAACGGTTTTTTGCGTTGCGGTAGCAGCGTGCACGGTGGTCATCAGGCCACGTTTGATTCCCCATTTGTCGTTCAGCACTTTGGCTACAGGTGCCAGGCAGTTGGTGGTACATGATGCGTTGGAAATAATGTCCTGGCCCGCATAGGTTTTGCAGTTCACGCCGAATACAAACATCGGCGTGTCGTCTTTGGACGGGGCCGTAATAATGTCTTTTTTCGCGCCAGCGGCCAGATGTTTGCCGGCACCGGCCTTGTCGAGGAAGAGGCCCGTGCATTCAAGCACCACGTCTGCGCCGACTTCGTTCCACTTGAGGGCGGCAGGGTCACGCTCTTGGCTCAAGCGGATTTTTTTGCCGTTGACGATCAGGGTGTTGCCTTCAACGCTGACTTCGCCCTTGAAGCGGCCATGCACCGAGTCGTACTGCAGCATGTAGGCCAGGTAGTCGGGCTCCAGCAGGTCGTTGATACCAACGATTTCAATATCGCTGAAGTTCTGTACTGCCGAGCGAAGGACGTTGCGGCCAATGCGACCAAAACCGTTGATGCCTACTTTGATTGCCATGGTGTCTTCCTTGTTATGAAATGGAAATAGAGAATTAAAAAACGTGTGAATCCAGATACAAAGTGTCTGGATCAAAATCAATACCACCGGGCCACTCAACGGTGCCGTGACTCACGACCGCCCGGTTGAAATACGCTGGGTCCTTCAAGCGTTCAAACACCGGCAGATTGACAAAAGGCGAGACGTCAAATCTTGCGCGGCGTCCGTCAACAAACTCCAACTGTAGTAACAAATCAGGCATAGGTGTCACTGACACAACGCGCGGGTTCATCGCAACGGCTCCACGCGTTCAACTGGGTGGCCTTTGACAGCAAGCGACCAGTCAGCAATCAGCTCTTCGCGGCGCAGTTCAATCCATGCCTGCACAAGCCGGGTTTGCTTGGGTGGAAATTTTCCATCCATCAAATCAGCCGTGTCGATTGCAAACACGGCCTCATGCCCTTGATACATCGCATGAATATGCGGCGTATTGTGCTGTCGGGTATCCATGAAATACATATAAATCAGGACACCGTAAAAGGACGATATGAGCGGCATAAAAACTACGCTTCTTGTTTCACTTCTTATTTCTTCAACACCTTGCGCACCGTGTCGGCCACGTTCTCGGGCGTGAAGCCAAAATGCTTGAACAGCACAGGTGCAGGGGCTGACTCGCCGTAGCTGTCAATGCCGACGACGGCGGCGCAGCCGTATTTCCACCAGCCGTCGGTCACACCCATTTCAACCGCGATGCGCGGAATACCTTCTGGCAGCACTTCGGTTTTATAGGCCGGTTTTTGTTTGTCAAAAGTGGTGGTGCTGGGCATGGACACCACACGCACGGCGATTTTGTAGCTGGCCAGCAGCTCTTGTGCCTTGAGCGCCAACTGCACTTCAGAACCGGTGGCGATGATGACGGCCTGCATCTTTTTGTTCAGGCCGACTTCTGTGGGCTCTGACAGCACATAGGCGCCCTTGCTGATCTGGCCCAGGTCGTCCTTGGGTGCGTAGGGCAGGTTCTGGCGGCTCAGCAGCAGCGCTGTCGGCTTGTTTTTGTTTTGCAATGCGACAGCCCAGGCGACGGCGGTTTCAGCCGTATCACCCGGACGCCACACGTCAAGGTTGGGGATCAAACGCAGGCTGGCGGCGTGTTCAATTGACTGGTGGGTCGGGCCGTCTTCACCCAGGCCAATCGAGTCGTGCGTGAAGACGTGGATGACGCGTGTCTTCATCAGCGCGGCCATGCGGATGGCGTTGCGGCTGTAGTCGCTGAAGGTCAAAAAGGTGCCGCCATAAGGGATGTAACCGCCATGCAGCGCAATGCCGTTCATGATGGCAGCCATACCGAACTCGCGCACGCCGTAGTTGATGTGGCGGCCACCGGCGCTAATGCCGTCGGCATTGGGTGTCAAAACGACTTCACCATTCATGTCAAAGCGCAGGTTGGGCGTTGACTTGGTGTTGGTCAGGTTGGAGCCGGTCAGGTCTGCCGAGCCGCCCAGCATTTCAGGCAGGCCGGCGGTAAAGGCTTCAAGTGCCAGCTGCGAGGCCTTGCGCGAGGCCACGGTTTCGGCCTTGGTGTGCGCGCCAACGACGGTGTCAACGGCCAGTTGCGCAAAGCGCTTGGGCAAGTCGCCCTTCATGCGGCGTGTGAGTTCAGCGGCCAGCTCGGGGAAGGCGGCTTTGTAGGCCGCAAATTTGACGTCCCATGCCGCTTCAGCTGCCAGGCCTTTGGCTTTAGCGTCCCAGGCGTCGTAGCTTTCTTTCGGGATTTCAAACGGCGCGTAGGGCCAGTTGAGGGCTTCGCGGGTCAGCTTGAT
>JANOCP010000099.1:0-2351 GCA_031412235.1 Polaromonas sp. | reverse complement strand
TGACGCAAAAGCTGGAGACAGAATTCAAGGCCACGACCCTGGGCCTGTACATGCAGGACACGATTGAGCTGACACCTTACTGGAAACTGGTTGGCGGGCTGCGTGTAGACCATTTCAGCGCTGACTATCAGCGTCCGGGTGCAGCGGCACCTGCCAACACGCCGCTGTCACGCTCCGACAGCCTGCTCAGCAAACGCCTGGGCCTGATGTTCCAGCCGACTCCAGAGGTCAGCTACTACGCGGCCTACGGTACCTCGTTCAACACATCGGGCGACCTGTACCAGTTTGACCCGCAATCGGCCAACACCGCACCCGAGAGCAGCCGCAACATGGAAATCGGCGCAAAGTGGGAGCTATATGACGGTGATTTGTCTGTACGTACCTCACTGGCCCGCACCGAGAAGTACAACGAGCGCAATACCGACATCGACACCGCAACAAACTCGTTTCTGCTGTCGGGCAAGCGCTATACTGACTCGCTGGAGGTTGAAGTGGCCGGCCGCATCACGCCCCAGTGGGAGGTGTTTGCGGGTATTGGTTTTCTCAAAGCAGTCATTGACAAGGCAGGCTCGAACGCTGCCGGTCAACTCGAAGTCGGCGAGAACCCGGGCCTGAGCCCCAGCCGCCAGGCCACCCTGTTCACCACCTACCGTATTGGCGACAAATGGCGAGTCGGCGGCGGCCTTACTGCCGTCAGCCAGAACAAACCCGCCAACAGCGTCACGTCTACCAATCGGGCCCCTGGATATGTCAAGGCAGATGCCTTGCTTGAGTACGTGGTCAACCAGAACAACACCGTGAAGCTGAACGTGGACAACCTGTTTGACAAGCTCTACTACAACACGCTGTATCGCGGCTTTGCAGCGCCCGGCGCAGAGCGCAGCCTGAAAGTTACCCTGACCAGCAAGTTCTAGGCTCCAGTTCCTTAAAAACACTGCGTTTAAAACTGCGGGCAGCCTCATGAAAGTGGCGCTGCCCTTTTTTCTTTTCTGAAAATCCCCACCATGCTGCTTCGTATTCCTCAAGCCCTCAAGCCAGATGAACTCGCACAGGTTCGCCAGCTCATCCTTGCCGCTGACTGGGCCAATGGCCGCATCACGGCGGGCAGTCAGAGCAGCGCGGTCAAAAACAATTTGCAGCTGCCTGAAGAATTGCCCGCCGCCCAGCAGGCCCGGCATATCGTGTCTGTCGCGCTGGCGCGTAACCCCAGCTTCGTCACCGGTGCCCTGCCCAAATCTGTTTACCCGCCTCTTTTTAACCGCTACGGCGGTCAGGCTAATGAATTTGGCAGCCATGTCGACAATGCGGTTCGTACCCACGCCGCCACGGCGCGGCATGTGCGTACCGACATTTCATGCACGCTGTTTTTAAGTGAGCCAGCAAGCTACGACGGCGGCGAACTGGTGGTGCAGGACACCTATGGTGAGCAAAGCATCAAGTTCGAGGCGGGTGATCTGGTCATGTACCCCGGCACATCTGTGCACCGGGTTGAACCGGTAACGCGCGGCGAGCGGCTGGCGTGTTTTTTCTGGGTTGAAAGCATGGTCAGGCACGATGCCCAGCGGCGTCTGCTGTACGAAATGGACATGGCGATTACCGGATTACGCCAAAAAGACTGGAACACCAGAGGCAATGATGAAACAAAGCCGGAAAGCCCCGAAATCGTTCGCCTGACGGGCTGCTACCACAACCTGCTGCGCATGTGGGCGGATGTCTAAGTCCGAACCTGCGCTGTAAACGCTATAAAATCTATAGCTGTTGATAGCCTTAAATATTGGGCTCAAGCCTGATTTCGTCATATTTTCGGGCTATTTGACCCGAAAACATCAGTCGTCGCCGCGCCCTGGTACCAGAGCCAACTCAAACCCCTGATGCGTACGCATTTTGAGTCGCCTGGACTAGCTGCAGAATAAAAATAAGCCCCCCTCAATTGCAAATGCGATAGATTCGCATTTATAATTGGAACGTCAACCTTAATCAGTTACCCCATCCAACCAGCAAGCCAATCCACCATGATCGTCTGCGTCTGCCACCGAATCTCTGACCGCGAAATTGCCCGTCACGCCCGTGCAGGCATGGGCTTCGACGAGATTCAGCTTGAACTGGGTGTTGCCACCCAGTGCGGGCAGTGCGAAGGTTGTGCCCGTGACGTTGTGGCGCAGTGCAGTGCAAGCTGCCCAACAGCCCACATCAAGCTCGCCAGCAACTCTCCTCATATTACGCAAGTAAAGGATGGCAACGCATGGCAGACCCCGTATCTCACCTCACAACCTTTATTGCAGCAGTCGTAGCATTGCCAGTCAGCCTGATTTTGGTCATTGGCGCCGCCTGGTGGGTTTTTCGGCGTTAAG
>JANOCP010000098.1:0-6008 GCA_031412235.1 Polaromonas sp. | reverse complement strand
ACATGCACGCGGCATTGCGTGCCGCTTGTGCACGCTGCGGGGATATACGCCCAGCCCGTAGGGGCCATGCCGTGATTGGTGATGAACTGGCTCTGGTTGAATTCGACAAAATTGCCTGCAGCCAGTGTGCCGTTATTGCGGGCATTCAGGGTGCCGTAAAAGTGCGCCAGCATGGTGCCAGCAAGGTCAAAGTTGCAGTCATTGATGTAGGGAGACGCTTTGGTCGAGCAGGTGCTGCCGAAGTCGTCGGTAATCATTGCGTGCTCGGCAGCGATATCTTTTTTGTACACCACATTGGCGGCCGGTACAAAGCTGTTGTAGTAAGTTTTCAGCGCATCCATAACGCCCGGCTTGACCGTGCTGTCAATCGAGCCTGAAAAAAGGTACACCTTGGAGCTTTGCAGGTTGACCACCGGGTCAATGCTGCCCTGGCTGGCCCAGTTGTTGGTGGTGGTGACCAGGCTGCTGGTGGGTATACCTGCGGGGCTGGCCATGCAGCGCCCGGTGGCATTGGTGATTGACCCCTCAGCGCAGTAAAACGGGCCACCGGCCACGATGCCCGCGCCTTTTTTGAACGTGGCTGAGTACGCCACATGCAGCTGGGCCGCCATAAAGCCGCCGGACGACAGGCCTGACACCGTGGTCTGGGTTTTGTCGATGTTGAGCGATGGCAAATTAACAGCTGCCGTTGCTGCACCGCAGGTAAATGCCGCGATGACAGCAAAGGTTTTTAAAAGCTTGAAAGTCATGGTTTTTTGTCTCCTGGTCGTTTTTGGGCAAAACTCGTCTCAGGCTCCGTGTTTCCGGAACTTTTCATCCACCCTCTTTTGAAAATGCGGGGCCTTGCACCCCGCTGCTTTTGATCGTCCCGCTACCGCTTGTTGCGGATGGGCACGTTCATCTCGTCCGGTTTGATTTCGCGCACAAGCTCGGGTACGCCCCAGGCGAAAGCCGGGTCTACCTTTATTTTGAAGTGGTACATGCTCTGCATGGCCTGATGGTCTTCCTTGCGAAAAGTCATCCGGCCTTTGGGGGTGTCAAAACCCATGCCTTCCATGGTTTTGATCAGCGTATTGGCAGATGCATCGCCCTTGCTGTTTTGCAAAGCGGTGACCAAAGCCATGGCAGCAGAAAAACCACCTGCGGTAAAAAAGTCAGGTGGCGACTTGAACTGGCTGTAGTGGCGTGAAACCATGGCTTCATTGACAGCATTTTTGGGAATACCGAAGTAGTAATACGCTGCACCTTCCATGCCGGGGAAGTTCTTGAAGCTGGTCATCGCCGGCAAAATATTGCCGCCAGTGGCCACTTCAATTCCGTAACGCTTGAGGTCAAGATCAGCAATCTTGAAAGGATTACCAGCGCCTGCCCAGAGGATAAAAATCACCTTGCGACCCGGCAAGTCCTTGAGCTTGTCTATCAGGCGCTGAGCCCCCGCGGTGAAGTCTGTGGTGTTGGTGGGCAGGTACTCTTCATGTACCAGCTTTGCCTTGGTGATGGAATCCTTGAAGGCCTTGATCCCATCGCGGCCAAAGGCGTAGTCCTGCGCCAGCGTGGCAATGTTGATACCGGCTTTGTCCAGCGCAACGGCATTGGCAATCGCGTCCTGTGAGCTGTTACGGCCCGTCCTGAAAATGTACTTGTTCCACTTGTCGCCGGTAATCGAGTCAGCCACTGCGGGCTCGACCAGGAGGATTTTTTTGTACTCTTCAGCTACGGGCAGCATGGCCAGCGCAACACCCGATGACGTCGGGCCTACAGCCACATCGACCTTGTCGTCCGAATAGGCCGCAGCCAGCAAAGATTTACCCAGGTCAGGCTTGCCCTGATCGTCTTTTTCAATGACCACCAGCTTCTTGCCAGCGACCATCATGGTCCCCTTAGTGGCGTAGTCCAGCCCCATCATGAAACCCGTGGCCGTCTGCTTGCCGTAGGCCTCAAGTGGCCCGGTTTTGCTGTAGATGTGGCCAATGCGGATTTCCCCGGACTGGCCAAAGGCGACACTGGAAACCAAAGCGGCAGCAATTGCAGCCAGAATTGGACGATGCATGACTTGTCTCCTGTTGTAATTCTCTTGCACCGAGATTGCATATGTCGTGCCAACTTGTAAGTTATTGATATACATGAATAATTTTTTATTTCGTATTAATGTGTATTTTATTGAGGCAATAAATATGTGTGTATTTCAGACATCTGTCTGATTATTAAACAGGGTTAACGAGACGTTCGTAGAGCTTAGCGCGTGAGATGCCCAGCAAACGTGAAGCTGCAAGTTTGTTGCCCTGAGTAGCCAGCAACGCTGCAGCAATAGCGCGCCGCTCTACCTGCGCGACCTGTTCGGCCAGCGGACGCAGCGGGTCTGCTTCGTCCGCAGCTTCAGGCAGCGATTCGGGCGCAATACGTTCAATACCCGACTCTTTGAGGACCTCTTCAAACTGCGCGCGGCTGATGTTGAGCGAGTCGCTGCGCATCATGGTTTGCTCCAGCACGTTGCGTAATTCGCGGATATTGCCGCGCCAGGTTTGCGCCGACAGCAGCGCCAGGGCATCAGGCGCCAGATCGGGCTGGCGGTCACCGCTGCGGTGCGCCATTTCTTCGCCCAGTACCTCAAGCAGCGCAGGGATGTCGGTGCGGCGCTCACGCAAGGGCGGTACGCGTATGGGCAGCACATTCAGCCGGTAAAACAGGTCTTCCCTGAACTTGCCTTCACGCATCAGCGCCGTCAGGTCACGCGAGGTTGCGGCAATCACGCGGGCATCAAAGGGCTGCAGCTTATTGGAACCCAGCGGCTCAATCTCACCCTCTTGCAACGCACGCAAAAGCTTGACCTGAAGCTCCATCGGCATGTCGCCAATTTCATCGAGAAAAAGTGTGCCGCCGTCGGCAAGCCTGAACTTGCCGTCGCGCCCCTTGCGGTCTGCACCGGTGTAGGCACCGGGTGCCACGCCAAAAAATTCAGCTTCCAGCAGCGTGCCGGGCACCGCAGCTATGTTGACGCTGATGAACGGGCCGCGCGCCCTCGCTGATGAGGCATGAATAGCGTGGGCCAGCAGCTCTTTGCCCGTACCCGTCTCGCCCAAAAGCAATACCGGACTTGAGGTCTGGGCGGCCCGCCTGGCCTGGCGCTTGACCTCCACTGCAGCCGGGCTGGTGCCGATAAAACTCGCAAAGGTATATTTGGACTGGCGCTGCCCCGTTTGCTGGCGGCGCTGGTCAGCCAGCTCGCGCCGCGCATCATCAAGATCGCGTTGCAACAAGGCAAACTTGTCGACAAACGGCTGCAGGCTTGTTTCAGCATGATCAAACAGCACAATGCCCAACGCACCGATCACTTCCCCTGAGCTGTCGCGTAACGGTATGCGACTCACGACAAACGTGCCTGCCCGGTTGGTCAGCAAGTCAATCAGGATGGGCTTGCCGGTTTCCAGCACCTGATGCATCTGGGTGTTTTGCACCACGCTGGCGACCGAATGCCCGATGAAGTCTTCAGCCCGGCTAAAGCCGAGTGCTGGCAAATAGCGCTTGTACTGGTCGTTGATCCAGACCACCCGGGCCTGCCTGTCCACCAGCATCATGCCCTCACTGGCATTGGCAAACAGGTCAAACATTGACCGTGCGGCAAGCTCCAGAATGCTCTGCGCGTCGCGCGGCAATGAATCCGTTTTTTCCATCAGCGGATGTTAACGCGCGGCATCAACTGCCAGATCAGGCAGGCGCAACGAGCGGCCTGATCAGATCTTTAACGCTCTTTTTTTAATAGCTGCCTGATACCGTATTACTTGGGCACAGAGCACTTTTGACTATAAATTTACGTGTTTCATGCCATTTTCTGCCGACCAGACCAGGCTTTGGCCAGTCGCGGTAGCACCAGCACGGCCACCACCACCAAGATCAGGATGACCGACACAGGACGCTGTAAAAACACCATCGCGCTGCCCTCGCCAATCGACATGGCGTTACGCAGTTGCGCTTCGGCCAATGGCCCCAGGATCATGCCGACAATGACCGGCGCAGTCGGAAAGTCAAAGCGCCGCATCACCACGCCCAGCACGCCAATGCCGTAGAGCAAAAACAGGTCAAACGCGCTTTGGCGCATGCCGTAAACGCCCACGGTGGCAAAAATCAGTATGCCCGCGTAAAGGTAGGGTTTCGGTATCTTGAGCAGCTTGACCCAAAGGCCAACCAGCGGCAAATTCAGCACCAGCAGCATCACGTTGCCGATGTACAGCGACGCAATCAGCGCCCACACCAGTGTTGATGACGTGGTGAAAAGCTGCGGGCCAGGCTGGATGCCGTAGTTTTGAAAAGCACCCAGCAAAATTGCCGTCGTGTTGGAGGTTGGAATACCCAGGGTGAGCAGCGGAATCATGGCTGCGGTAACCGTGGCGTTGTTGGCGGCCTCGGGGCCCGCAACCCCCTCAATGGCACCCTTGGTTCCAAACTCGCCTTTGGCGTCGGAGTCTTTGGCCAGCTTTTTCTCGGTCGCGTAGCTTAAAAATGTCGGTATCTCGGTGCCGCCTGCCGGTATGCAGCCAAAGGGCACGCCAATTGCCGTGCCACGCAGCCACGCTGGCCACGAGCGCTTCCAGTCCCTGCGCGTCATATGCACTTTGCTGAGCTTGTTCTGCGAATCAACCACCTTGCCTTCAAACAGCACAGCGTGCAGCGCTTCGGCCACGGCAAACAAGCCCACGGCGACCAGCACGATCTCAATACCGTCCAGCAGCTCGGGGACG
This sequence comes from Polaromonas sp., assembly GCA_031412235.1. Taxonomy (GTDB): domain Bacteria; phylum Pseudomonadota; class Gammaproteobacteria; order Burkholderiales; family Burkholderiaceae_C; genus Polaromonas. Next base: position 1,272 of record JANOCP010000098.1, on the reverse strand, counting down.
CCGCCCGTGTAGCGCGCCTGGGCTGAAATCTGGTCGAGCCCCACCAGGCCTGCGGCCAGGCCAATAAACAGCGCCGCCATACCGCGCAAGGTGCTTTTACCCAGCACCGCGCTGACGGTGGTAAACGCAAGCAACATCAGCATGAAGTATTCGGGTGGCCCAAGCTTGACGGCCAGATCAGCCACGATGGGCGCAAAAAGCGTGACCAGTACGGTGGCAATGGTGCCCGCAACGAAAGAGCCAATGGCCGCAGTTGCCAGCGCCGCGCCTGCACGCCCGCTTTTGGCCATTTTGTTGCCCTCCATCGCCGTGACCATGCTCGCGGTTTCACCGGGCGTATTGAGCAAAATTGAGGTGGTAGAGCCGCCGTACATGGCCCCGTAATAGATGCCGGCAAAAAAGATCATGGAAGCTGTGGCCTCAACCTTGACGGTAATCGGCAGCAACATGGCCACCGCTACCGCAGGCCCGATGCCAGGCAGCACGCCAACGGCTGTGCCGAGCGCACAACCGACAAAACACCACAGCAGGTTAACCGGGGTGGCTGCAGTGACGAAGCCCTGCATTAACTGGCTGAAGATATCCATAAATTTTCAGGCTTAAAGCCACCCTGTAGAAGTCAAACCGGGCAAATTGATCGCCAGGAATTTGGTGAACATCCAGTACACCGGGGCCGCAATCGCCATGCCTATCAATACGTCTTTGATGAGCGTGGCGGGCTTTAAATCTGCCTTGCCCTCAGCGCCACGCAGGCCTTGAACCGCGAGCACAAAACACAGGGTACAACTCAAAATAAAGCCAATAGTGGTAATCAGCGCCGCGTTGGCCAACAAGCCCGCAGACACCCAGACAAAGCCAGGCCAATAGGCCGCAGGGCCGCCGCTTGAGTCGTCCATCTCGCGGAAACCGCCAGTACGCGCCTCCCAGACCATGAAAAGGCCGCACACCACCAGCGACACAGCCACCAGCCAGGGCAGAAAGTTGGGCCCGACGCCACCGTAGCCCGCCGCCGACGGAATGCTGACAGCCCCCGCCGCCAGTCCCAGGCCAATAAGCAACACACCAGCACCTATCAGCGTCTGGAGTTTTGAGGGATTTTGTTGTTGGGACATGTCTTCCTTAAGACGCTGCGGGAGCGTCTAGAAATTCAGCTTTTCGGGATGAAGTGCAAGGCGCCCGGAGCGCAGGACACCGGAATGCACTTGTGTGCATGAGGATAGGCACCGCCGAATGCTACGTGTTCGCTGACGCTCAGTGCAGCAATTCGCCCGA
>JANOCP010000097.1:0-24678 GCA_031412235.1 Polaromonas sp. | reverse complement strand
CTGTTGAAGCCCATGCCAGCCACTCCTGCCATTGCGCTGATGGACTGCGCCAGCCATTGCCGCCTGAACGGGTTGTGAAGCTTTAGCATGTCAGATAGTCAGCCGTGCAGGCCGTGGCCGCATCTGCAGTGCAATATGCTGCTGCGCGTGGCTACAGTCGCCCACCTTGCCGAGCACCCATTCGGGGTTGTAATAGCTGGGCAAATAGCGCTCGCCTGAATCGCACAGCAGCGACAAAATCGAGCCCTGCTCGCCGCGTTCCAGCATCTCGTGGGCCAGGGTCAGCATGCCGACAAAGTTGGTGCCGGTTGACGGGCCTACCTTTCGACCCAGCAGGCTTGACAGCGCCTGCATGGCCGCCAGTGAATCCACGTCAGCCACCTCAATCATGCGGTCAATCACGGTGCGTATAAAGCTGGCTTCAACACGCGGCCTGCCTATGCCTTCAATGCGCGAACCTGCACCGGTAATGCTGGCGTCACCGGTGCGGTGATATTGCCCAAACACAGAGCCTGCGGGGTCGGCCACACACAGTTGCGTGGCGTGTCGCTGGTAGCGGACATAGCGGCCAATGGTGGCGCTGGTGCCGCCGGTGCCGGCGCCCACCACAATCCAGCGCGGTATCGGGTGCCGCTCGCGTGCCATCTGGCTGAACATGCTTTCGGCAATGTTGTTGTTGCCGCGCCAGTCGGTAGCGCGTTCGGCGTAGGTGAACTGGTCCATGTAGTGGCCGCCTGATTGAGCAGCCAGTTTGCCAGCCTCTTCATACACTTCGGCTGCGCTGCTCACCCAGTGACAGCGGCCGCCATAAAACTCGATTTGCGCGACCTTTTCAGGCGATGTGTTGCGCGGCATCACGGCAATAAAAGGCAGGCCCAGCAGGCGTGCAAAGTAGGCTTCACTGACAGCCGTTGAGCCGCTCGACGCTTCGACAATGGTGGACTTTTCATGAATCATACCGTTGCACAGCGCGTACAAAAACAGCGACCGCGCCAGCCGGTGCTTCAGGCTGCCGGTGGGGTGGGTGGACTCGTCCTTGAGGTAAAGGTCTATGCCATGTGCCGCAAACTCGGGCAGGGGCAGAGCTATCAGGTGGGTATCGGCGCTGCGCTGAAAGTCGGCTTCTATCCGGGCAATTGCTTCGTTAAGCCATGATTCGCTGACAACAGCGCGCGGGTACGTTATAGGGGTCATGCCCCTGATTCTCGCAGGAAGGCAGGGCCGTGATGACTCAGGATTTCAAAGGTGCAGGGGCAGTATCAAAAACCACTTCGCCGTTATTAATATCTACAACCCTGACCTGCTGCCGGGTCGGGTCTACAACGCTTTTGACTGCCACCGCAACAGCCAGTGACGGGTCTGCGTACAAGCGCCTGAACATGGCGGCCGGTAGCAGTTTGCCGAGTAGCGGCTCTCTGCTTTCAATGCGGTAGTGAGCGGATGTCATGTCGATTGCTCCGTTGATTGAATCATTCATCGTAGGCCCTGGATGTGCCTGTGTAATGACAATTCGACCTTAAAAACCAGACTTTGGTTAGCAATCGAAACCGGCCATCAACATCAGCAGACTGATCGTGTGTGGCACCGCACATAACGCAGCGTGATGGCAAACTTTGTAATTACCAGTCTTCTTTGACAGCGAGCACTGCATCCTTGCCCGCCGCCGCGCGGCCCGCCAGCCAGGCGGTAACGGTGCCCGCTATGACCACCGCTGCGCACAAACCCACAAGGCGCCACCAGGGCAGCACCAAGTCCATGGTCCAGTGAAAGCTCTGCGGGTTGACCACATGCACCAGCACCAAAGCTACGGCCAGCCCCAGTGCAAGACCGGCAACCGAGCCGATAAAGGTCCAGGCCGCACCTTCACCCGCCACCACCGTCAAAATCTGCCGCCGCGTCAGACCCAGATGCGCCAGCAGGCCAAACTCCTTGCGTCTGGCCAGCACCTGCGCACTGAAGCTGGCCGCCACGCCAAACAGGCCAATCGCAATCGCCACGCCCTGCAGCCAGTAGGTGACGGCAAAGCTGCGGTCAAAAATCTTGAGCGATATGGCGCGGATCTGGCGAGTTGATGCAAATTCAATCAGGGCACCTGCGCCAGCCACCCGGTCTGCCTCGCGGCGTACGGCCTGTTCGACATCTTCGCTACTGGCATCGGCGTCCAGCCATATGCCCAGGTCATTGACGCGCCTGTCGCCTGTCAACCTTTCAAAGTCGCGTTTGTCGAGGGTGATGGCCCCAAACTGGCGGGCGTAGTCGCGCCAGACGCCAGCTACAAAAAACAGGGTCGAATTCTGTTCTGCTATTAAGTTTGTAGCAGACTGAAGCCGTAAAGCTTGGGCTCCGGCGCTAAATGACTGTAAAAATGCCTGCGAAAGCGGTTTGAAGACCGTTCCCGGGCGTGCGCCATACAAATCGACCATGGCCTCGCTCACATAAATCGCCACATGGCCTGGAGGCACTGGCAAGGCAGCACCCACCATGGGCAGGGTGCTGGCCGGGTCCTTGATGTCACGCGCAATCAGGGCTACTGCGGGTTGGCTGCTATCGAGCAACACCGATGTTGTGCGCAGGGTGCTTACCTGCTTCACGCCCTTGACGCTGGCTATGGCTGTGACCAGCTCGGGTGTGAAATAAACCGTGTCACTGGCGGCGCTTGAGCCCGATGGTGGTGCCGTGCGCATATATAAATCTGCGGGCAAGACAACATCAAGCCAGTGCGTGACCGAATCCCTGAAACTGGCCACCATCACGGTGAGAGCTACGGCCAGACTGAGTGACGCGACCACACCGCTAACGGCAACCGCAGCGCTTTCGCGCACGCGGCGCGCGCGCTCTACAGCCAGCAGTGGCAGCAGGCTGTGCGCTACCCACGGGCTCAGACGGTCATAAAGTAGCGCAATCAGATGCGGCAGGGCCGTGATGCCGCCTACCAGCAGCAGCGCGACCGACACATAGGCCGCCAGCGGAATACCAAACACCGGCGGGGTTAACGCCAAAAGCGTACCGCCCACGATTAACAGAAGACTGAACCAGTGGCCTTTCCCGTCACCCGGCGCAGCGCCCAGGCCTTTGAGGGTTTGCGCTGGCGGCAGCTTTTGTGCAGCGCGGGCTGGCCACCAGCCGCCCACCAGCGACGCTGCAACGCCAAGTGCGCCATAAATCAAGGCGGCGGGCGCGCTCCATTGCAGGCTGGGCGCAACGCCGGCAAAGTAACCGCCACCCAGGTCGCCACCCAGCAGCCGCAGGGCAAGTGCAGCCAGGCCGGTGCCCAGTGCAATACCGGCAACGCTACCGGCCAGGCCCAGCAAGCCCGATTCAGCCATCACCAGCAGCAGTCGCTCGCGCCCGGTCAAGCCCAGCACGCCCAGCAGCGCAAATTGCTGCGCGCGTTTGGCTACGCTCAGCGACAGCACTGAAAACACCAAAAATGCACCGGTAAAAAGCGCCACGAGCGCCAGTACCGTCAGATTGACACGGTAAGCACGCGACAAGTTGCTGATGCGCTGGGCGCCATCGCCCGGCTCGGCTGTGGTGATGCCTGCAGGCAATTGCAGCGACTGAATAAAAGCAGCACGGTCAGCGCCGGGTTTGAGCTTGATATCGATGCGCGAAAGCTGCCCTTGTTTGCCGAACAGATCCTGCGCGGCGGCAATGTCCATCACGGCCAGTGCCGCACCACTGGCACTTACTGACCCCGCCACCTTGACATCGAGAAGCTTCAAACCACTTTGCAGCTTGAAAGTCGCTTGCGACAGGGCTTGACGGGCGGCGGGATTTAAAAAAACCGCGCCGGGTGTAAACAGGGCAAAACGTTCGGTATCTGCGGCTGGCACCGGCATCAAGGCGGGTGCAAGCTGGGCTATCACCAGTGCGTCCAGGCCCACCACACGCAAGGCAATTCTTTTGTCTGCTGTGGTCAGCGCAAAGCTTGCCAGTTCAAGCACCGGGCTGGCGACAGCCACCTGCGGATGAGTGGCAACACGCTCAAAAATCGTTTCGTCAAAGCTGCCTTGCACGGCGCGCAGCTCAAGGTCGCTCTGGCCATTCACAGAGCGCACCGCCTGTGAAAATTCACTGAGTGCCGAAGCATTGATCAATTGCACCGAAAACGCCAGCGCCACACCCAGCATGACCGCAACCACAGCCGCCAGATTGCGCCACGGGTGGTGAATGAGTTCGCGCCATGAAAGCTGGCGCAGCAGCTTCAACACCAGTCTGGCTGATCCAGACGATCCAGGCGATGCAGATACGCTAGCCGGCGATGCCATGACTGCTCAAATGCAAAACCCGGTCTGCCCGCGCTGCGGCGGCTTCCGAATGCGTTACCAGCACCAGTGATGCGCCGTGCTCACGAGTTTGCGCAATCAGCGCGTCCATGACTTTGGCGGCAGTAGTCGGGTCGAGGTTGCCGGTGGGCTCATCTGCCAGCAGCAGGCCAGGCCTGTGCACCAAGGCGCGTGCAATGGCCACGCGCTGCAGTTGCCCGCCGCTTAACTGCTGCGGCAGGCGTGCACCCAGGCCTTGCAGCCCCACTGCATCCAGCATGGCCTGAACGCGCGCATCGTCCGGCTGCCCCAAAAGCAGCAGGGGCAGGGCCACGTTTTGTGCCACATCCAGATGCGGCAACACGTGAAAAGCCTGAAACACAAAACCCACATGCTGGCGCCGCAGCAGGGCGCGCTGGTCGTCTGGCAGGGTGCCAAGGTCTGTGCCCATGAGCGTGACTGAGCCTTCGTCCCAGCTATCCAGCCCGGCCATGCAGTTAAGCAGCGTTGATTTACCCACGCCAGACTCGCCCACGATGGCAACGAACTCACCGGATGCAACCTCAAGCGACACGTTGCTGAACACAGCGCTGTCGCCATAGCGTTTAGCCAGGTTTTTTAGCTGAAGGGTCATGTTTGTAAACCGTTGGCAGGGCGGTCAAGCATCTTGTCAACCAGGTCAAGCACCTGCTGCAGCGCTGTCGGGTCGTCGCAGGCCACCACGCGCCGCTGCGGCATGGAGCGAAGCCAGGTGATCTGGCGCTTGGCCAATTGGCGGGTGGCAAAAACGCCCTTGTCGCGCAACTCATTCATGGGTGATGTGCCGTCGAGTGCCTCCCATGCTTGCCTGTAACCAACGCAGCGCATGGACGGCAAATCAGGCGTCAGGTCGCCGCGTGCGCGCAGGGCTTTGACTTCATCCATAAACCCGCTAGAGAGCATCGCGTCAAAGCGCAGGGCAATTCGCTCATGCAGCCAGCTGCGTTCTGTGGGCTCAAGGGAAATAAGGCAACTGGCCCCTATATCTGCCCCTGTATCTATTGATGCATCAGCCAGGGGTTTGGAAGCTGATCGCTGGTGAAAGAAGGACAGCGCTTGCCCTGTAATTTTGAAAACCTCAAGTGCCCGTGAGATGCGTTGCGAATCGTTTGGGGCCAGCCGTGTCGCGGTCATCGGGTCAACCACTGCCAGTTCAGCATGCAGCGCGGGCCAGCCTTTCTCAAGTGCTTCACTTGCAATGGCGGCGCGTACTTCGGGGTCCGCCCTGGGCATGTCATCAAGCCCTTCAAAAAGCGCCTTGAAGTAAAGCATGGTGCCGCCAACCAGCAGCGGCAGCTTGCCGCGGGCGTTGATGTCTTCAATCAGTCGCCTGGCGTCAATCACAAACTCTGCCGCGCTGTAGGCGTGCAGCGGGTCGCGAATGTCAATCAGGTGGTGCGGCACCGCTGCAAGTTCTGCAGCCGACGGCTTGGCTGTGCCGATGTCCATGCCGCGGTAGACCAGGGCGGAGTCAACACTGATGATTTCAAGCGGCACGCGCTGCGCGATGGCCAGCGCTGCCGCTGTTTTGCCTGACGCGGTTGGCCCGGCAATGGCGATATATTCTGGCCTGACTTTATTCACTGGACTGCGCCTTTCTCAAGGCTGGGCCGTGGCTACCAGCGGGGCACTGTGCGCAACCTCGCCGTACTTCCAGACCAGCGTCCACGCAGACAGCGCAATCAGCACGCTCCAGAACAACATGCCGTTTGCCAATGGCCCTGTCGTGCCGTCCATGTGCGTGCCCAGCCAGGCACCCATGGCAAACGCTGCCACCATCATTGAAAACCCGTTCATCGCCGATGCGGCACCCGCCGAGCGCGGAAACGGCCCTACCGCGCCGCTCTGGCCACAGGGCTGGTGTACGCCATGGCCAATCATGTAAAGCGCCTGCGGCAGCAGCAGCGCCCAAACCTGGTTGATGCCCAGCCAGGCCAGGCCGGCCATCAGCGTGCCGCCCAACAGGCTTAGCGCGGCGGCAATGGCAACCGACTTGCGTACGCCAACCCGTACTATCAGGCGCCTGCAGACGAAGGTGCCGACGATATAGAAAAATGCACTGAAAAGCAGCACCAGCCCATACTGCGTTTTGCTCAGGCCAAGAACCTTGATGAACACAAAGGATGAAGTCGCCAGAAAGGTAAACAGGCCGCCGTAAGATGCTACCGCGAGCGCAGTAAATGCGAGAAATGTGCGGTTGCTGCAAATACCCGCCCAGGTTTTGAGCAGTGCGGCGGGCTGCAGTGCCCGCAGGTTTTTTTGCGGCAGGGTTTCCTGAAATCGCAGGGCAATAATTGCCAGTGCGCCTGCGCCAAAAACCACCAGTGCCATCAGGGCTGCACGCCAGCCGAACAGCTCTGACAGCAGCCCGCCCAGCGGTGCGCATATGCAGGCCAGAACGCCAAGGCCACTCAGGCCCTTGGACATGATGCGCGCGCCGTCAAGGGGCTGGTACAGGTCGCGCACAATGGCGCGCGCACACATCACCACTGCGCCCATCGCAGCGCCCTGCACAATTCGCCACACCACCAGCAGCTCTATCGATGGTGCCAGCGCACTGCCCACCGAGGCCAGCGTGTAGGCCACCAGACCAGACAGCAAAACGGGTCGCCGGCCAAAGCGGTCAGACAGCGGCCCCCAGATCAGCTGTGAGCAGCCAAATGCCAGCAGCAGGGCGCTTAGCGTGGCCTGTGCCAATGGCATGGGCGCAGCAAAGCTCTCGGTCAGCGCTGGCAGCGCAGGCAGATATAAATCGGTGGTGACGGGCTGAATGCCCAGCAGCATGGACAGGATCAGAACGATCAGTCCGGCGTTCATGGGCTGCCGGGTGGTGGTAGCGGTAGCCAAGCTTGTTTTTGTCGGATAAATCGGCGTGATGGACATCCGTCTGAGCGTATCAGATTGCCTGTTTCGAAGCCCGGGCAGGGGGCGTCGCGGTAGGTATTCTTTTCTTCTAATTCCTTTTCCAAATCATTTCTGCCCAGGCGTCGAGCCGTAGGCAGTGCTACAGCACGGCAAGGCGATGCAACAACGGCAGGGATGGTTTGGGAAAGGAATTATTTGATATTCATCAGCTGGGCGAGGGCTTGTCTGTACTGCGGCTGGCCTACCTGGTTGGTGTTGTGGTGAGAGCCCCCCTGCACCAGCACAAACATTTTGGGCTCAACCGCTGCCTCAAAAAGCTTTCGCCCCAGGTCGGGCTGGATCATGCGGTCTTGGTCGCCGTGTACCACCAGCAAGGGCGAGCCAATCTTGCCGACCTTGCGCACCGCCTCAAAGCGCTGGGTAATCAGCAGTGACACCGGCATCCAGCCCCATTGCGACGTGCTGACCACATCGGCAATGGAGGTGAAAGTGCCTTCAACAATGGTGCCGCGTTCATCGGTCACATCGGCAGCCAGGCTGATGGCGATCGGGCCACCCAGTGAATGGCCAAAAATGTAGCGTGGCCGGTTCGGGTATTTTTCTGCCAGCCAGTCCCATGCCGCGCGGGCGTCTTCTGCGGCCGATGCTTCTGAAGGCAGGGCTTGCGTGCTTTTGCCAAAACCCCGGTAGTCAATGGCCAGCACTGAAAAGCCCAGCTCCTGCATGCGGCGAACGCGCGGGGCAGAGCCGGTGACGTTGTAACGTGCCCCATGCAGGTAGAGCAGTATGGGTGCGTCGGCATCCTTATGGCTGGCTGCCCCGTCTGCGGCAAGCCATAGCCCGTGAAGCTGCACCGGCTGTGTATCGACGCTGGATTTGAACTCGATTGACACGTCCTGCATGCCTTCAGCTGCGGCCAAACCGCCGCTCCAGGTTCGGTCACTGGGCTGAAAAATCCAGGCGCGCTGCTTTTCGTCCAGTGTGGCGCAACCCGCCAGACTGGCCAAAGCCAGGCAAATCGATGCAAAAATTCCAGCAAGATGTGAGCGTTTCATCGTCATGACTGAGCAGTCATTGCCCGAAAAGTTCAGCGCCCGCGCATAAACAGCGCATCCAGCTCTCTAATGCTGACTTGCCGCCAGGTTGGCCTGCCGTGGTTGCACTGGTCAGACCGCTCGGTGGCTTCCATCTGGCGCAGCAGGGCGTTCATCTCGTCAATCGTGAGCTTGCGGTTGGCGCGCACTGCACCGTGGCAGGCCATCGTAGACAGCAACTCGTTCTGCGCACGCTGTATCACCGTGCTGGCGTCATGCTGGGCCAGCTCGGCCAATACGCTGCGCGCCAGCTCGACCGCATCACCTTGCGCAAGGCTGGTCGGAACCGCCCGCACCGCCAGTGTTTTGGGTGAAAACGGGGTGATTTCAAGGCCCAGCGTTGCCAGTACGTCAGCGCTAGACTCTGCCGTGGCGACCTCCTGGGGGCTGGCAGCAAACGTGGCAGGAATCAGCAGGGGCTGGCTGGCGATACTGCCGCCCACCGTGCCAGTACTGCTTTCCATTTGAGATTTCAGACGCTCATAAACGATACGCTCGTGGGCGGCATGCATATCGACGATCACCAGGCCGCTGGTGTTTTCGGCCAGCACGTAGATGCCCTGCAATTGCGCAATGGCGCGTCCCAGTGGCCAGTCACCTGGTGGTAGGGTGCTTTCGGCATAGGTACTGGCAGCGGGCTGAACCGGGTTTGCGGCGCCTGTGCTTGTTTGAGTCGGCCACATGGCCTCAAAGTCGGAGACGTAAGACTTGTACGGCTGATTCTTATTTGCTACAAAATTAATAGCTGGCTGTGCCCATAAATGCTGGGCCACGGGCACATTTTGTTCTAAAAACGGGTTTGAAGCGGGGATTCCGGCTTCTGTACCATCCGCAACAGCTCGTCCCGACGTGACAGAGCGCGGCACGGCAAGTGCATTCTCGGCGGCGTGGCGCACCGCGCTGTGCACTTCGCGGCTGTCCCGAAACCGCACTTCGATCTTTGTTGGATGCACGTTGACGTCAACCCGGGCCGGGTCCATCTCGACATACAGCACATAGACTGGCTGGCGGTGGCCGTGCAGCACGTCCTCATAGGCGCTGCGTGCGGCGTGGGTAAGCACCTTGTCGCGCACATAGCGGCCATTGACATAAGCAAACTGCTGGTCGGCCCGCGAGCGGGCTGCGTCAGGTATGCCTGCCCGGCCCCACACGCGCACAGCGGGCAAGCCATCAAGCCTGCGCGCTGTGCTTTCATAGTTGACGGCGATGGACTGCGCCACAAACTCGCTGCCCAGCACATCAGCCAGGCGCTGGTCATGCGCAAGCTGCGCCGATTCGCCAGTGCAGGCGCGCCATTGTTCGACCAGTTTGCCCTCATGCCAGATGGCAAAGCCGACGTCCGGGCGTACCAGCGCGTGACGGCGTACGGCTTCAATGCAGTGCGCCAGTTCGGTGGCATCCGTTTTCAGGAACTTGCGCCTTGCAGGTGTGGCGTAAAACAGCTCGCGCACCTCAACGCTGGTGCCGCGGTTGCGTGCAGCAGGCTTTAGCTCACCAGAATGGCCGTCGAGTTGCCAGGCGTGCTCGGATGCTTCAGTACGCGAGATCACGCTCATGTCTGCAATCGAGTTGATGGCAGCCAGCGCCTCCCCCCGAAAACCCATGGTGCCAACCGATTCAAGGTCTTGCAGCGAGGCGATTTTGCTGGTGGCGTGACGCCTTAGCGCCACAGGCAGCTCCTCACGCGGAATACCCCAGCCATCGTCTTCTACCTGTATCAGCCGTACACCGCCCGCCAGCAAGCGCAGGTTAACCTGGGTGGCACCGGCATCGAGTGCGTTGTCGAGCAGCTCGCGCACCACTGATGCGGGCCGCTCCACGACCTCGCCTGCGGCAATCTGGCTGACCAGTTCATCAGGCAGGTCGCGTATTGGACGGCGGGCTTGGCTGGGGGAATTCATTGACCTGATTTTAGAGCCGGGCTGGCCTTCAAGACCTGTCAAAATCCCCCGCATGGAAATCATTACCTTTCTTATCGACTTCATCGTTAATATCGACAAGCACCTTGAGGCATTTGTGCTTGGCTACGGGGCCTGGGTCTATGCCCTGCTGTTTCTGATTATTTTTGTAGAAACCGGCGTGGTGGTCATGCCCTTTTTACCCGGCGACTCGCTGCTGTTTGTGGTGGGTGCCATGTGTGGCGTCGGTCTGATGAGTTATCCGCTTGCGGTGGCTTTGCTGTTTGTTGCAGCCGTGCTGGGCGACCAGTGTAATTACAGCCTGGGGCGTTACTTTGGCCCCAAGGTTTTTCAGTGGGAAGACTCCAGGTTTTTCAATAAAAGGGCTTTTGACCAGGCCCATGGTTTTTATGAGCGTTATGGTGGCATCACTATTGTGGTGGCACGTTTCATGCCCTTCTTGCGTACTTTTGCGCCTTTTGTGGCGGGCGTTGCGCAAATGTCGCGCACTAAATTTATTGCCTACAACATTGGTGGCGGTGCGCTGTGGGTCGGCGGCATTATTACTGCGGGCTACCTGTTCGGCAATGTGCCTTTTGTAAAGGCCAACCTCGACAAAATCATCTGGGCCATGATCCTGATACCCGGCCTTGTCGTGCTGTTTGGGGCCTGGAAAGCAAGGCGCGGATCAACGCCGGGTGCGTAACCTCGCGAAAACCCCGAGTGTTGAAAATTAATAAGTAAGCGTATCATTTACGTTCGCTTAACGCCGTGTGAGGATGTATGAACGCGCCGCAAATTTCAACCGCAGAGCTTTCCCGCTGGACCCAGCCAGGCTCCAGCCGCGTACCGTTTTGGGCCTACACCGACGCCCAGCTGTATCAGCGCGAGCTTGAAAAAATCTTCTATGGCGCGCACTGGTGCTATGTGGGTCTTGAAGTTGAAATCCCCAACACGGGCGACTACAAACTGAGCCACGTAGGCGAGCGACAGGTACTGATGGTGCGCGACCGCATCGCACCCAGAGACCGCGCAGCTGATCATGGCATTAGGGTTGTAGAAAACCGCTGCGCGCATCGGGGTGTGCGGTTTTGCCAGACCAGCCACGGCAATGCGCGCAGCTTTGTCTGCCCCTATCACCAGTGGACTTACAAGCTCAATGGTGACTTGGCGGGCCTGCCGTTCAAGGATGGCGTCAAGGACGGTGATTGCATTAACGGCGGCATGCCCGAAGGCTTTGACATCAAGGACCACGGCCTCACCAAACTGCGCGTAGCGGTGTTGCATGGCCTGGTGTTTGCGACTTTCAGTGACAGCACCGAGCCGCTTGAAGACTACCTTGGCCCCAGCATCATGCCGTGGCTGAACCGTATTTTCAAAGGCGCTGGCGAAGATGGTAAGGGCACGAAAAAGCTGACGCTGCTGGGCTACAACCGCCAGCGGATTCCGGGTAACTGGAAGCTGATGATGGAAAACATCAAGGACCCCTATCACCCCGGTTTGCTGCACACCTGGTTTGTGACCTTTGGCCTGTGGCGTGCTGACCAGAAAAGCCGCATGGTGATGGATGCGCATGGCCGCCATGCCGTGATGATTTCACGCCGCAATGAGGGCGGGCAAAACGCTGCTGTAACTGAGGGCGTGACCTCTTTCAAGTCCAACATGACGCTGCATGACGACCGCCTGCTGGATGTCGTGCCAGAGGCCTGGTGGAAGGTGGACGACCCATCAAATCCGGGTTGCGACATCACCCCTACAGTAACCATGATCACGCTGTTCCCCAGCCTCATCATTCAGCAGCAGGTCAACTCATTAAGCACGCGCCATATCGTGCCGCGCGGGGAGGGTGAGTTCGACTTTGTATGGACGCATTTTGGTTTTGCCGACGATACGCCAGAGATGACCCAGCGTCGCCTGCGTCAGGCCAACCTGTTTGGTCCGGCGGGGTTTGTCAGCGCTGATGATGGCGAGGTGATCGAGTTCAGCCAGAGCGGTTTCAAACAGGCCGGTGATGCGGGATCGACCCTGTGTGAGCTGGGAGGCATCGGGACCGAGGCCACCGAGCATATGGTGACCGAAACCCTGATTCGCAGCATGTATGCCTACTGGCGCAAGGTGATGGCGCAATGAGCATCAGCCTTGATACCCTCGTCATTCACCATGAAATCGATCAACTCAATGCGGCCTATGCGGCTGCGCTTGATGAAAAGCGATTCGATGACTGGCCGCTGTTTTTTGTTGAAGATGGACACTACAAACTTCAGGCACGCGAAAACTTCGACCGTGGCTTGCCGCTGGCGCTGATGGCGCTTGAGAGCCAGGGCATGATGAAAGACCGCGTCTATGGCGTGACACAAACCATTTACCACGGCCCCTATTACATGCGGCATGTGATCAGCCCTTCGCGTTTACTGTCAAGTAATGGCCACGTAATTTACGCCGAGGCAAATTACGCGGTGTTTCGGACCCGGCCTGGCGGCGTAAGCGAGGTTTATAACGTCGGTCGTTACAGGGATGAACTGGTACGCGTTGATGGTGCGCTGAAGTTCAAGTCACGCGTGGCGGTGTATGACAGCGAGATGATTTTGAACTCGCTCATTTACCCCATCTGACTTGAACGCGCAGTTCAGAATCGCATAAAAAAGCGGCCCACTGAAACTCAGGGGCCGCTTTTGTGTGCGCGAGGGCAAGTTGATCTTCAACTCACCTGCTTGACCCGCCGACTCAGTCAGCAAACCAAGTCGCGGCGCAAACCTGTTATTTTTTCTTGCCGACTTCATTGCCGATCAAGGCACCAGCTGCTGCACCACCTACGGTACCGAGTGTGCTGCCGAATACGGCGTTACCAACAACACCGCCCGCTACGGCACCAACGCCGGTTCCGATTTGTGCATTGGTGGGGTTGGTTCCGCAGCCGACCAAAGCCGACAGTGCAATTACGGAAGCTGCTGCTGACATCAAGATTTTCGAGTTCATAGTGTTCACCTTTTTTGCTAAGAGTCTCAGGCTCTTTCGCTTGTCGACATACGGGTCGGTTGACCTGTTTTGCCTTGGCGCTGCCTGTGACTCCAATGTAGGCGGGGATCAATCTGGCATGTGTAGGATAAGGCCGTCGCAACCTGTCGGCTCACGCAGGAATGATGCGGAGGGGTTTAGAGCTGCCGATTGCGTGCCAGTGGCGGGTTGCGTGCGAAGTAGCGCGTAATGCCGCGCATCAATGCATCAGCCAGCAGCACCTGGTACTCGTCACTGCGCAGTTTGACTTCTTCGTCAGGGTTGCTGATGAACGCGGTCTCCACCAGCACGCTTGGTATGTCCGGCGCCTTGAGCACTGCAAAACCAGCTTGCTCGACCCTGGGCTTATGCAGCTTGCCGACGTTGCCGATTTCACCAAGCATGGCGCTACCGAGTTTCAAGCTGTCGTTGATCTGTGCCGTGGTGCTCATGTCCAACAGGGCTTTTTGGACCTGTGTATCTTTGGCCCGGGCGTTGATGCCTCCCACCAGGTCGGCTGAATTTTCCTTGTCGGCCATCCAGCGTGCAGCGCTGCTTGATGCGCCCTTGTCGCTAAGCGCGAATACGCTGGCACCTTGCGGCCTGGCGGTAAAAAATGCGTCAGCGTGGATGCTGATGAACAGGTCGGCCTGCACGCGGCGTGCCTTTTGCACACGGATGTGCAGCGGAACAAAAAAGTCTGCGTCGCGCGTCAGGTAAGCCCGCATATTGGGCTGCTGGTTAATACGGCTGGCCAGCCGCAGCGCAATTTGTAGCACTACATCTTTTTCGCGCGTGCCGCCCGGGCCTATTGCGCCTGGGTCTTCACCGCCGTGACCGGGGTCCAGGGCCACAATCACCAGCCGGTCCGTCTTGCCCGCCGGGTTGACAGTCGCGGCGCTTGCGGCAGCGTTAGGGGCATCTTGCAGTGGTTTGCCTGCCGCCTGAGTTGGCGCAGGCCTGTTTTCAGCGGGTTTGCCGGAGGCCGGTTTGCCAGACTGCTGCGCCATCAAGTCGCCTAGCGGATCAACGGGTGGACTGGCTTTTGAACGGGCGCTACCGTCAGAAGGCGCGGTCGTAGCCGCAGCCGCCTGTTTGTCGGCAAGCCGCTCGGCAATCAGCGCCTCCAGTGGGTCTGCCGCCTGCGCCGGATACAAATCAAACACCAGCCGGTATTGATAGGCCGCAACCGGCGGCAAGGTGAATACCTGAGGCAGCATCGGCCGCTTCAGGTCCATGACAAGCCGTACCACGCCAGGTGTGTTTTGCCCGACGCGTATTCCCGAAATATTCGGGTCGTCTGATTTAACCTTGGCCACCAGTTCGCGCAGGGCCGGTATCAGGTCGATGCCTTCAATATCCACCGCCAGGCGCGGTGGGTCTGCCACAAAAAACTGCCGGGCCTTTATTTCCCCATCCGACTCTATCGTCAGGCGCGTGTAGTCTTTGGACGGCCATACGCGCACCGCAACAATCGTCGCACCGCGGGCAATGTGCTGCGCGCCCAGCAGCAGCACCAGGCTGCCGAGCTGCAGTGCCTCACGGCGGTTAATCCGATCAAGGCGCTCCTGCTTTCCTGGCGATGGCGTGCTCATGCCAGCAGTTCCTCGCCCGTAGAAGTGCAAGCACTTAGCGCTACCGTACGTGACTCATCGGTTTGGGTTTCTATGGCGATCAGCAGATCTGGCTGGGGCAGGTATTCACCGGCTTTTTCGGGCCATTCAACAAGCTTGAGGCCCGGACTCGCAAAAATATCGCGAAACCCGGCTTCTTCCCATTCACGCGGGTCATTGAACCGGTAAAAATCAAAGTGCCAGATGCTCAAAGCATCGCCTGCGCTTGTAGCACTTATTGTGTACGGTTCCACCACAGCGTAGGTCGGGCTTTTGATGCGGCCTTGCACCCCAAGAGACTTGAGCAGATGCCGCACAAATGTGGTTTTGCCCGCACCCAGGTCACCACGCAATTCCACCAGGGCGTTGCGTATGGCGGGTCGCTTCGCCAGGGCGTCGGCAAAGCCCTGCGTAGCTGCCTCGTCCTGCCAGGCAATACTTTTTACAATCGGGGGGTGAAACCTGGTCATCATCAATTGGATCATCAACTCGTAGAACAAATTCAAACTTGGGGGCGCGAGCTTGGATTTTCGCAAATTGGTGTTGCCGACGTTGATTTATCGTCAGCAGAACCCGGATTATCAGCCTGGCTGGCCGCAGGCTTTCATGGTGACATGCATTACATGGCTGCGCACGGGCTTAAACGTGCCCGGCCTGCAGAGTTGATTCCGGGCACGGTCAGCGTCATCACGGCGCGTATGGATTATTTGCCTGCATCTACTGCGGCAAATGGCGGTGAATGGCAGGCGGTTGAATTCAGTCGCCTCAATCGCCCCACGGAGGGCATTGTGTCGGTTTATGCGCGGGGAAGGGACTATCACAGGGTCATGCGCAAGCGCCTGCAAAAACTGGGTGAGCGAATTGGCCTGCATGTGGAAAAACTGGGTGCCAGAGCCTTTACAGACTCTGCACCCGTGCTTGAGGCTGAGCTGGCTGCTCGCAGCGGCCAGGGCTGGCGCGGCAAACATACGCTACTGCTGAACCGCGAGGCCGGGTCGATGTTTTTTCTGGGCGAAATTTATGTCGATATGGCTTTGCCGCCCAGCGCGCCGGTGACGCCGCATTGCGGCAGCTGCAGCGCCTGCATTGACGTGTGCCCCACACAGGCCATCATTGCGCCGCACCGGCTGGACGCGAGGCGTTGCATTTCTTACCTGACGATCGAGCATGAAGGCGCCATTCCGCTAGAACTGCGGCCCCTGATGGGTAACCGTGTTTACGGCTGTGATGACTGCCAGCTGATTTGCCCCTGGAACAAGTTTGCCCAGCGCAGCGCCTTGCCGGACTTTGACGAACGCGAGGGTTTGACGGGCCAGCAACTGGTAACGCTGTTTGCCTGGACCGAAGAAGAGTTTTTGCGCTTTACCGAAGGCAGCGCCATACGCCGTATCGGCCATGAGCGCTGGCTGCGCAACATCGCAGTGGCGATGGGCAATGCCCTGAGCGCCGGTTTTGACGAGGGCATACGTGATGCGCTGGTCGCGCGTAGCGAGCACGCCAGTGAAGTGGTTCGAGAACATGTCGCGTGGGCCAGATTTCAGTAGTTTTTCAATGAAAATTGGCTCTAGCCCAATATTTACGGTTACTTAATGCTATTAAAAGTATAGTATTCTGGATTGTTTCAGGAGTTGTCCCGGGCCGTGAATCCTGGCAAGTCGCTACCTCAAAACGCCCAGCGCAAACGGCAGGCTAACTACCCCCAGCATCGTTGAAAGCGTCACCAGTCCGGCCACATAACCCCCGTTGTAGCCCATGCGCGCGGCTAGTACATAGCAGCTTGAGGCCGTTGGCAAGGCTGAAAAAGCCAGCAGTATGGTGGTCTGCACCGGCGTCAGGCCAAAAACCCTGGACAACCCGATGGCCACCAGGGGCAGTATGAAATGGCGAATTGAAAGCACGGCCACGGCCAGCGCCTTGGCCTGCGACAAGTGCGCAAATTGCATGCCCGCACCGGCCGCCATCAAGCCCAGCGCGAGTGAGGCTGCCCCAATGCGCGTTACGGTGGGCTCCAGCCAGACGGGCAGGGTAAAGCCGAGCAGGTTGGCAACGAGGCCGGTTGCCGTTGCAAGAATCAGCGGGTTACGAACCAGCTCGCGCAAAAAGCCACGCTGGGCGTGCCTGGCCATGGGCCACACGGCAGCGATGTTAAACATCGGCACGCACACGCCAATCAGCACAGCTATCAGCAGCAGCCCTTCGCTGCCCGCCAGCCGCTCCGCCAGCGCCAGGCCGATAAAGGAGTTAAATCGAAAGGCTACCTGCGCACTGGCGGCATGCTCACGCCGGTCAATGCGTTTGCCCAGCCACGGAAACCACGGCAGGCCGTAAGCCAGTGCAATGCCGGTCAGCCCCATCAGCAAACCGGCACTGATCAGGCTTGACGCCGCCACCAGGTCGAGTGGGCTTTTAACGATGGAGTGAAACAGCAATACCGGAAACAAAAAGTAATACACCAGGCTTTCAACCTGCTCCCAGACGGTGCGGTTAAGGGCGGTGTACCGGCAGACCAGATAGCCGCAAACGATAAGGGAAAAGTCGGGGAAAAGCAGTTGGGCGTAATTCACCAGCCAAGAATAACCGTAAATATTACGGGTTTGCCCTTATGCGTATTCCACAGCTTGCGGGAACACGTCTTGCGCGTACCATTTCGGTTGTTTTTCACTTGAAGGATTTGAATATGCAACGTCGATATCTCATCACCAAAACCACACTTTCATCGCTTGCGCTTTTTGCAATGTCGGGTGGCGTTTTTGCCCAGGCATACCCGAACAAGGTTATCCAGCTGCAAGTACCCTTTGCGCCTGGCGGCACCACCGACATCGTGGCGAGGATTATTTCCGAGCCCTTGGGCAAAGCGCTGGGCCAGTCGGTTGTCGTCGTGAACAAGATTGGTGGTGGCGGTGTGGTGGGCGCTGCAGAGACTGCGCGTGCCGTACCCGATGGTTACTCGCTTGGCATGGCAACGGTATCCACCACTGCCGCAAACCCGGCCATCAATCCGAAGATGCCGTACAACGCCGAAACGGATTTCACTCCCATCATCAACATAGCGGCAACGCCCAATGTGATTGCAGTTCATCCGAGTTTTCCAGCCAAGAACTACAAGGAATTCATTGCTGTACTGAAGAAATCTCCGGGAAAATATTCGTACTCATCGTCTGGTACTGGTGGCATCGGCCACCTGCAAACCGAGCTCTGGAAGGGACTGGCTGGCGTGTTTGTGACGCATATTCCCTATGGCGGTGCCGGCCCTGCCTTGCGTGATACGGTGGGAGGGCAGGTAGAAATTATTTTTGACAACGTGCCTTCGGCCTTGCCGCACTTCAAGGCCAACCGCCTGATACCGATGGCCGTGGCCGCGCCGCAGCGCCTGGCTGCTTTGCCAGACGTTCCCACGTTTAAAGAGCTCGGCCTGGAGCCCGTTAACCGTATGGCCTATTACGGGATTTTGGGCCCCAAGGGTTTGCCACGTGATGTGGTGGACAAAGTCAATGCCGCGACCCGCAAAGCGCTGGAAGACCCTGCCATACGCAAGCGCATCGAAGACACCGGTTCTGTGGTCCTGGGCAACACTCCGGAGCAATTTGCGCAGCAAATGAAAGAGGAATTGGCGGTTTACCGGAAAGTAGTTGAAACCGCCAGGCTTAAGCTTGAATAATTAATCCTGCACCTTCATCCAGCTCAAAAGCCGCCTCTTCAAGGCGGCTTTTTTTGTTATCGTCTCGGACATGCTTTTACCCATGCACGTACACAGCCGGTCCAGTATTGACAGTTTCATTGATGCGTTGTGGCTGGAAGACGGCTTGAGTAAAAATACACTCGCCGCCTATCGGCGGGACTTGTCGCTGTATGCAAGTTGGTTAGGGCAGGATACCCAGCGCAAGCGTCGACTTGACGATAGCCTTGAAAGCGATCTGAGCAACTACTTTTCGGTCCGGCACAGTGACACCAAGGCTACATCGGCCAACCGCAGATTGACCGTTTTCAAACGCTACTTTCGCTGGGCCTTGCGCGAGCGCTTCATCACCGCTGACCCGACCCTCAAGCTCCAATCGGCCAAACAGGCCCTGCGGGTACCCAAGGTGATGAGCGAGGCGCAGGTTGAAGCCCTGCTTGCCGCGCCTGACGACACCACAGCGCTGGGCCAGCGTGACCGCGCCATGCTGGAGCTGATGTACGCCAGCGGGCTGCGCGTCAGCGAATTGGTGGGGCTCAAGACCTTTCATGTGGGTTTGAACGAAGGCGTGCTGCGCGTGATGGGCAAAGGCAACAAAGAGCGACTGGTGCCGTTTGGGCAAATCGCGCGCGAAGCCATCGTGCGCTATCTGGCTGAAGCCCGGCCCGACATCCTCAATGGGCAGCAAACCGAAGACCTGTTTGTGACCCGTCGTGGCAGCGCCATGAGTCGTGTGATGTTCTGGATGCTGGTTAAAAAATATGCGCTCCAGGCTGGCATCACCTCGCCTTTGTCGCCACACACGCTACGGCATGCATTTGCCACCCATTTGCTCAATCATGGCGCAGACCTGCGGGCGGTACAGATGCTGCTGGGGCACGCCGATATTTCAACCACCACCATTTACACCCATGTCGCCAGGGAGCGGCTGAAGAAAATACACGGAGAACACCACCCGCGCGGATAGTGCGGGCGGCCCGCCTTCAGGCTGATGCCGCAAGCAAGGCAAGCTCTACATCATCAAAGCCAGCGTCACGCCGCGCATCGAGGTTTAGCGGCCCCCTGATTCGGGGGGCGCCGTATTGCTTTGCCAGCACCGCATAGGTTGCCACGGGATCCAGGCCGCGCTGGGCACACAGGTAGCGGTACCAATGGTTACCGATCGCCACATGGCCAATCTCGTCGCGCAGGATCACATCCAGGATTTCAACCGCTCGCAGGGCATCGGGCGTACCTACCTTGCGTAGTTTGGCCTGCATGGGCGGCGTTGCGTCAAGCCCGCGCGCCTCAAGCGTTCGCGGCACCAGCGCCATACGCGCCAGCACGTCGCTGGTGGTTTTCTCGGTCATGTCCCACAAACCAGTATGGGCAGGGAAGTCTCCATAGTCATAACCCATGCCCTGCAGGTGCGCCCGCAGCAGGCTGAAGTGATGCGCCTCTTCAGTCGCAACTTTCAGCCAGTCAAGGTAATAGTCACGCGGCATGTCGCCAAAACGCCAGATGGCATCCAGCGCAAGGTTGATGGCGTTGAACTCTATGTGCGCCACGGCGTGCAACAGGGCCGCCAGGCCTTCGGTTGTGAAGGGAGAGCGCTTTGGTACATCCAGGTGTGAGCGTAGTTCTGGCCGGGGCGGGTTACCTGGTAGGCTGCCTGGGTCTTCAATCTGATCGTCAAACGCTATCAAAATAGTAGCTTTCTGTGACCGTAAATATTGGACCAGGAGCACTTTTCTATCAAAATCTGGCGCTGCAAGCGCCTCCAGGGCCCGTCGGCGAAGTTCTGGTTCATGCGGTAAGGTAGGCATGGCCCAATTGTCAGCCATGAAGGAGTGCTTCCTTACAATCGTGCATTAACCCGATCAAGACTTTATCTACCGCAGGACAAGCATGGCTATTTACCAACTGGACAATTCAGGCCCTACCATTCATGAATCTGCCTGGGTTGCTGACAGCGCGCAGGTGATGGGAAATGTTGTGCTGGCCGAAGACAGCAGCGTCTGGTTTGGCGTGGTCATACGGGGTGACACGGAAGCCATTTCAGTAGGACGCGGCTCCAACATCCAGGACAACAGCGTTTTGCACGCCGATTACGGTATGCCGCTCACCATTGGCGAAAACGTTACCGTGGGCCATCAGGTCATGTTGCACGGGTGCACGGTTGGCGACAATTCGTTGATCGGCATTGCTGCAGTGGTTCTGAATGGCGCAAAAATTGGTAAAAACTGCCTGGTAGGCGCTGGTGCACTGGTGACCGAGGGCAAAGAGTTTCCCGATGGCTCCATGATCATCGGCAGCCCGGCCAAAGCGGTGCGGCAACTGTCGCCGGATCAGATGGAGGGTTTAAAAGTGAGCGCGAAGCGCTATGTAGATAATGCGAATCGCTATAAGGCAGGCCTCAAGAAAATTGCCTGAACGGTACCCAAAATATGACCAAACCCCACAAGTACAGACACCGAGCCAAAACTCTCATTCCAGCAGGGGCCGTGGGACTGGCTTTGCCAGACCGCAGGCGCAGCGCCCCCCTGGGGGGCAGCGCAGTACACGAAGTGACAAGCGTGGGGGCTTAATGTCAGAACTCCATAAATTTATCTTTGACGGTCTGCCCGTACGCGGCATGCTGGTGCGCCTGACCGACTCCTGGCAGGAAATCCTCAAGCGAAGGGAAGCCGCAGGCTGCTATCCGGTTGAAGTCATGCACCTGCTGGGTGAAATGACGGCTGCAGGCGCACTTATGCAGGGGAACATCAAATTCAACGGGGCACTGGTTTTACAGATATTTGGTGATGGACCCGTCAAGCTTGCAGTTGCAGAAGTTCAAGCAGACCTGAGTTTGCGCGCCACCGCAACAGTTACAGGCACTGTAGATGCCGGTGCGTCACTAAGCCAGCTGGTCAACGTCAATAACGAGGGGCGTTGCGCCATCACTCTTGACCCGCAAGACAAGCTGCCAGGCCAGCAGGCTTACCAGGGCGTGGTGCCGCTGTTTGGCGATAGCCGGGAAAAAATTGAAAAAATCAGCGAGGTGCTTGAGCATTACATGCTGCAAAGTGAGCAACTCGACACCAAACTCATATTGGCAGCAGACGGCAATATTGCAGCGGGCTTGTTGATCCAGCGTCTGCCCGTCAAGGGCTCAGGCAACCTTGAAGGAAAAATTGACAGCGATGCCAATGAAGACCAGATTGGCGTTAACGAAGACTACAAACGGATTGCAATTTTGGCCTCAACGCTGAAACGTGAAGAGCTTTTGACGCTGGATGCCGACACCATCCTGCGCCGCCTGTTCTGGGAAGAACCTATTACGCGGTTTGAGCCCCTGACCCCAAGCTTTGCCTGCAGTTGCTCGCGCGAGCGTGTTGCCAACATGTTGCGTGGCCTCGGTACTGAAGAAATTGAAAGCGTGATTGCCGAGCGCGGCAGCGTGGACGTGACCTGTGAGTTCTGCGGCGCGCAGTACAACTTTGACCCGGTAGATGCTGCGCAGATCTTTACCCACCCTGATCGCCAGCAACCGCCGCCTGCGACGCTGCAATAACTGCGGCTGTAGCGTTTCTTTTTCCCAGAAGATCGGTGAACAGCTGGTGTTCACAATACGGGTCGCTGCACTTGTCGCATGTCCAGACCCAGGAGCCGCCTTTTTTGCCGGATGTGCTGTTTTTTCCAAGGCGTTTTGCCACCGCACCAATGACTTGCGCATGACGCTCTGATTCAGAACCATAAAGCACTTGATAGGTCGTTTGGTCATGCATTAGCGCCGCCCGGATGGCATTGTCTGCACGCTGCATGTCGGCAGTCGCTGATTCCAGCCCCATTAAAAAAATCAGGTCGAACTGCTGCCCCGTCGGTGCCAGAGGAGCAAGTACCGCTGCAGGCCAGCTGGATGCCTGCAGGCTTTGATTCAGGCCTGTAGCAAGTCGTGATGTACCTGTACCCAGTACGCCAAGCAATGCAATCTTTAAAGCGGTCACGCGCTTTGACTATCTTGTGATCTGCACAAAAATTTCATTAGGCTTGACCATGCCCAGCTCGCTACGTGCTTTTTCCTCGACGATTTCAAGGCCTTCCT
Source organism: Polaromonas sp. (assembly GCA_031412235.1). Classification (GTDB taxonomy): domain Bacteria; phylum Pseudomonadota; class Gammaproteobacteria; order Burkholderiales; family Burkholderiaceae_C; genus Polaromonas. Next base: position 2,165 of record JANOCP010000097.1, on the reverse strand, counting down.
TGAGATCCCTGACTTCTGCCGTTAACTGGTCATTGCCAATTTGTGCAGATGCATTTTTTGCCAGTTGCTCATCGAGCTTGTGCTGCAGCTCCCGTACGTTGGGAATGCTGCCCCGACCCATCCAGAGTTGCGCGTGGAAAAGCACCAGCAGCGCAATCAGTATGGCGGGGATGAAGCGAGAACTCATGACGATTCAAACGTCATGAGGGACCGGCATCGCCACTATTTTTTCGCCGGGCCGCCCCAAGAAAAAATGCGCCCCCTCGGGGGGCAGCGAGTTACACGCAGTGACGAGCGTGGGGGTCATTTATCTCAGGTTATAGAAGGCTGCACGACCTGGGTACGACGCGATATCACCCAGGTCTTCTTCTATGCGCAGCAACTGGTTATATTTGGCCATTCGGTCAGACCGGCTGAGTGAGCCGGTCTTGATTTGCCCCGCGTTGGTACCCACAGCAATATCTGCAATGGTGGTGTCTTCGGTTTCGCCCGAGCGGTGCGAGATCACGGCGGTGTAACCGGCGCGCTTGGCCATTTCAATCGCCGCAAAAGTCTCGGTCAATGTGCCGATCTGGTTGATCTTGATCAGGATGGAATTTGCCACACCCATGTCAATGCCTTGCTTGAGGATTTTGGTGTTGGTGACAAACAGATCATCGCCGACCAGTTGCACTTTTTTACCAAGGCGGTCAGTCAGGACCTTCCAGCCATCCCAGTCGCCTTCAGCCATGCCGTCCTCGATGCTGATGATGGGGTATTTATCCACCCAGGTAGCCAGAATATTGGTCCACTCGGTGGAGTCCAGACTCAGTCCCTCTGCACCCAATACGTACTTGCCGTCTTTGTAAAACTCGCTTGCAGCGCAGTCCAGGCCAAGCGCAATCTGCTCACCTGCAACAAAACCAGCCTTGTCGATAGCTTCCAGAATCATTTGAATCGCAGCTTCGTGGTTGGCCACATTGGGTGCAAAACCGCCCTCGTCGCCAACCGCCACGCTCATGCCCTTGTCATGCAGGATTTTCTTGAGCGCATGAAACACTTCGGCGCCGTAGCGCACGGCTTCACGAAAGCTGGGCGCGCCTACCGGAATAATCATCAGCTCTTGCAGGTCAAGGTTGTTGTTTGCGTGTGCGCCGCCGTTAACCACATTCATCATGGGTACAGGCATCTGCATGGCGCCGCTGCCGCCAAAGTAGCGGTACAGCGGCAGGCCAGCTTCTTCGGCCGCAGCCCGGGCTACGGCCATGCTGACTGCTAGCGTGGCGTTTGCGCCCAGCCGTGATTTGTTGTCGGTACCGTCCAGGTCAATCAGCGTGCGGTCCAGAAAAGCCTGCTCGCTGGCGTCCAGGCCCAGCACGGCCTCGGAGATTTCGGTGTTGATGTGCTCAATCGCCTTGAGTACGCCCTTGCCAAGGTAACGCGATTTATCACCATCGCGCAGTTCGATGGCTTCCCGCGAGCCGGTGGATGCACCTGACGGCACGGCGGCGCGCCCCATGACGCCGGATTCCAGCAACACGTCACATTCGACAGTGGGGTTGCCACGGCTGTCCAGAATTTCGCGGCCGACGATATCAACAATTGCGCTCATTATTTTCCTTCAGAAGGGTAAAAACGTTCAGACCGGGGCAGTGACGCCTTCGACCAGAACCATATTGAAAAACTCGGTGGTACCCGCGCGCTTGGCCCGTGCTTCGCTGTACATCTCGCCGTCGTAAAACGCTTTGGCAGCGTCATAGCTTGGAAAGCGCAGCATGGCGATGCGGGCTGGCTCCCATTGGCCTTCCATGGTCTCAAACCGACCGCCTCGCACCAGGTATTCGCCACCTGCTGCAGCGACTGCTGCAGGTGCAACAGCCATGTACTGCTTGTATTGCTCCATATTGGAGATCTGCATGTCAACAATGATGTAGGCGGCGCTCATATTTCTTACTGTCAGGCTCAATTAAAAAATATTTTCAAGAAAACCGTTTTTCTTGGTCACACGGTCAAGCGCAAGCAGCGTCTCCAGCAGGGCTTTCATGTGCTTGAGGGGCACTGCATTTGGCCCATCGCTCATGGCCTTGGCAGGGTCAGGATGGGTCTCCATGAAAAGACCGGCCACACCCACGGCTACGGCCGCACGTGCAAGAACTGGCACCATTTCACGCTGGCCGCCACTACTG
>JANOCP010000096.1:0-7727 GCA_031412235.1 Polaromonas sp. | reverse complement strand
TTTGAGGGCAAGACTTTTGCTGAGGTTGAGGCGCGGCTGCCCGAGCAATCGCTACGCTGGCGCAAGCGTGATCCGGGTTTTGCCCCGGCTGGTGGCGAGTCATTGATTGTTCTGCGCAAGCGCGTGCTCGATGCCGCCGAGAAGCTGGCTGCAAGACATCCGGGCGAACTGATTGCCATGGTAGCCCACGGTGGGGTGATGGATGTGCTTTACCGCGCAGCTACCCGGCTGGACATTCAGGCACCACGCAGCTGGGCGCTCGGTAACGCAGCCATCAACCGCCTGCTTTGGACACCTGAAGGCTTTACGCTGGTGGGCTGGGCTGACACGCGTCATCTGGACAACGAAGTGCTTGACGAAACAACAGCCCGCTGATTCTTATGACGTTTATCTTTTGACCTCACCATGAACACTCTGCAGGATTTGATTGGCCGGCCCGTTGCTGCCATAGACACCCCGGCATTGGTGCTGGACCTTGATGCGATGGAACGCAACCTGGCAGCCATGGCAAGCTTTGCAAGCCAGCACCAGGTCAGGCTGCGCCCCCACGCAAAAATGCATAAAAGTGCAGAGCTTGCCAAACTGCAGATTGCCGCAGGCGCAGTCGGTGTATGCGTGCAAAAAACCTCTGAAGCTGAAGCTCTAGTGGCAGGCGGCATCTACAACATCTTTATCAGCAACGAGGTGATTGCTCCGTCAAAACTGGCGCGTGTGGCCCAGCTCACACGAACCGTTGCAGCGCTGGGCGGCCAGATAGCCATTTGCGTTGACAGTGTCGAAGGTATCAGCCGCCTGGCGGCCAGCATGAACGAGGCGCGCCTGTCGTCTGGCGTGGCTTGCGCAATTGACGTTTTTATTGAGCTCAATGTCGGGCAAAACCGCTGCGGTGTCGAGCCCGGCATGCCAGCCGTAGCGCTGGCACTGGAAATCCGCAAGCACCCTGCGTTAAATTTTGCGGGCCTGCAGGCCTACCATGGCAAAGCCCAGCATTTGCGCAGCCCCGCCGAGCGGCGCGAGGCCATCGCCAGCGCCATCAAGGCAGTCGACAACACTCGCCAATTGATAGAAGCCGAGGGCATCAAGGTGGCACTGGTCACAGGCGCTGGCACCGGCACAGCGGCACTTGAAGCGGCAAGCAAGGTTTACGGTGAGTTGCAGGCGGGCTCCTACCTGTTTATGGACGCCGACTACGCCGCCAATCACCTCGACCCGGCCCAGCCGCGTTTTGAACATGCGCTGTTCGTCAAAACCCAGGTCATCAGCGCGCACGCCGACCACGTGGTGTGCGACGCAGGGCACAAGAGCCACGCGATTGATTCGGGCCTGCCCAAAGTCCATGCCTTCAGCAGCCGCAGCAAGCTTGACTACTCAAACGGCGGGGATGAGCACGGCGTGCTCCGGCCGGCAGCGGGCAGTACGCGGCTGCCCAGCCTGGGCAGCATGTTGTGGCTGATTCCAGGGCACTGCGACCCAACGGTGAATTTGCACGATGCACTGATTGGCGTGCGCGGCGGGCTGCTCAAGGGGGTGGTGGAGCGCATTATTACGGTTGATGGGCGCGGGGCGTTGACCTGACCTGATAAGGCCGATCCAAACTTTAGTTCAGCCCGGTCTGGTAAAACGACGCCCAGAAAAACGGGTGTGGAAACTTTGCCCGCGTTTCCAATTGCGCCTTGCGCAGCGCGTCACGCCGGCCGTCCCGCTGCAGGTGTTCATACATGCGAAGCATCAAGAAGGCAGTGGCATCGTCGTCAACCTGCCACAAGGAAGCCACCACGGTACTGGCGCCGGCGTACAAAAAGCCGCGGGTCAGGCCAACCACGTCATCGCCGCTGACCACATTGCCTAGTCCAGTATCACACGCTGACAAAGTAACGAGCTCGGCATCGAGTTTGAGCTGGTATAGATCCGACACGGTGAGTCGGCCCGCGTCTAATCCACCCTCTGACGTGTCCGATGCCAATATCAGCCCCGACCGCAATGGCTTTTCTGCATCAAATTCCCCATGTGAGGCGATATGGATGAAATCTGCCACCGGGGCCAGCTCACGAAAGCTGGTGCGGGTGGCCTTTTTGCGTAGCAACAGTCGGGGTGCCTTAAACTGATTTGCGAGCTTTTCAGCTTCAACCTGAGCACCGGGCAAATCGTATTTTGGATTGTTCAGATCCGGATTGCCCATCACCAGCATCTGCTCCACGGCAGTAGAGCGCGATGGCCGCAGGTACTTGAGTACCGAAACACTTGGGAGTGTTCGCACCGTATACTTATCCACCAAGTCGTTTTTTCCGTCATTCAGCGCTGCAAAAGGCAAGTAATGCAAGGCACCCTGCGGCACGATTGTGAGCCGGGTGGCGCGGATGTGAGGCTCCACAGGTGCAATTAGCAGCTTGTGCAGGCTCAGCAATCTGAGCTGTGCGGCAGGTGAGACAGCCTGCATTTCCTGCCTGAGGCTACGTATTTCCTGCTCCAGGTTACGAGCCTCAATCACCACCCCATGGATCCCGCTGCGTTGGACCAAGGTCGCATACAACAGCGGACCAGACCCGAAATAAACCAATAGCGCCTCGTCGTTGCCTATAAGGCTCTGCGCCTCTTTGACGTCCATGCCGGAAACGCTGACCAGAGATGCCAACGCACCAGGCAACTCGCGGGAAAGGCTGCGGCTTTGCGATCCACCGTCAGATTTGAGCGATGCCGCGATACGGGCTTCATCCTGCCGCTGGAATTCAATATCGGCTTGGCGCATACGCTCCATGGTTATCAGGGCCGCCGCTACTTTGTCCGCGTTACCTGGATCCTTCGGCACAAGTGCGTCACCATTCCGGGATGCCAGCATATCCACCAGCGCACGTGATTTACCGCGTTCCGTGCTCTCAAAGACCTGCGCATACTTGCCTTGTTCAAACTGTACAGCTACCAGACGCGAATACACCGCCTGCTTGTCACCCACAAAACCGATTTTGTTGGCTTCGCTGTTGATGGACCTTCGCTGACGCTCAATCACAGCGGCTGCGCGCAGATAGAACTGCTCCGCCACGTCTAGCTGTTTCTGCATTTCGGCGATGCGCCCGCGGTCATACAGGGCCAGCCAGTAAATCTCGCCGTTGGCGACAATTTGTGGCACGGACAGTAGAGCGTCATAGCCTTTTTTAGCCTCTTCGATACGACCCAACTCCATCAAGGCCTTGGTCTGCATGAGTCCGCGAGGCAACTCTATCCAGACCCAGTTGTTCAGGCCTTTCAGATACGCGCCGGTGGCTAGATTGTCCAGAAAGCTGCGCAGGGCTATGGTTTTATCCAGTGCCAGCGCGTCGAGCGTTTTTTGCCAGTAGCCGAGGGCCATGCTGACACGGGCCATTGCCAATGACTTAATGGGGATGAAATCAATGCCCATCATGCCCAGAGGCAGGCTCCCCAGTTCGGCAAAGCTCTTTTCGGCATCTGACCTGCGATTCATAGCAAGCATAGCCAGTGACTTGACCGCCAATGCGTTGATTAAGATGTCTTTGTCGTCGCTTTTTTCGCGCTTGTACCAGTCGATGGTACGTTCGGCTTGCGCCAACGCGTCGGGGTACTCTCCCAATTCGACCAGTGCCTCGGCACGCATTAAGTAAGCAGTCGCTGTGCCGTCGTCCAGTCCAAAAAGGCGGGTGCGCTTGTCACGCCCTGCCATGGCTTTGTCCAGTTCATCCAGACAACTTAGAATTTTGGCATAGCGTTTTGTACGCGAATACGCAAAGCATAAAGCATGCCAATCTGCAGCCTTCATAGGCGCCTTACCGACCATAGCTTCCACCCCTGCAGCTAGCTCGTCAAACTTGCCAGCGCCGGCCAGCGCAACTTGTGCGTTCCCCGACAGCGCTATTGCTGCCGGTGAAGCGACGAACAGCGCTGTGGCAACCGTTAAGGCCTTGGCCCGAACCAACCCACATGCCAAGTACCGCATTAGAGATCAGCCCAAAAGCGCTTAAAACCAGTAGCCGACGTTAGCCCGGAAGCCTGTGATCCCGTTTTCTCCTTGCAGATAGCTAAGCCCAGCACGCAAGTAACCTCGCGCGCTGTTAGCGCTTTTGTTGGTGCCGAGAGTAAGTCCGAGTTCGTTGTATTTTTTGGAATAAAGGTCGGTGCCGGTATAGAGGGTATTGATATATGAAATTTCGTAGGACATCTTCTGATTAAAGGCCGTGGTAGGAATGGACAGCAGCACACCGCTACGAAGCACCGTATTTTTGATTTTGGGATCGAAGGAATAACCACTCACACTAAATTTTTGTGACTGGTACATGCCGAGCGTGTTGCCAATTGCGATGTCATAGCCGTCGCGCCGGATCGTGTACTGGCTCGTGACTGAGGCCGCCAGCATCGATGCGGCCGACCCGAGGTCAGCGCTACCTGAAATACCGTATCCTACGCCGGGGGTAAGGGCCCATTCGTCATTAATGGGCACGCGGTATGACACCCCCAGGTTGCCCGCAAAACTACGAGCGCCTGACACAGTATTGACCGATATGGGGGCGTATATCGTGAGCTGGCGGCGCGGATCCAGGTCAGACCGAAACGTGTACGAAAACGGCAGCGTGAAAGACTTGCTGGTTAGACCGCCCAGCCGATACTGGCCGTAACTGGCCCCCACGCCAATCAGGTTGGAAGTCTGTTCACCCGACTCTCGGATATTGGTCGCAAACGACGTGAAGTTGCGCTCAAAATCCCCAGCAACCATTTGTGATTGCAGCGAATTTGGATTACCTGCCAGCGGGTCGATTGGAGACGACTTGGCCAGCAGCTGATTAATCTGGTTAAGCAGGTCGCCACCGCTACTCTTGAGAAACTGGCGCAGATCATCCACGTTTTCATCGCGCGTAGGCTTCGAATTGAATACTTGGGTCTGATTTAGCACCGGCACCATGAAAGTGACCGCCGGCGATGCCGCACTGGTGGTGATAGTGAGCGGCAGCCCCCGGTAGCCTAGGCGAATGACGGAGGCAGACGTATTTGTATAAGAACTGTTGATACTTGAAAAACCAGCGGTGTTAGCCTTGTCAAACAAATCAGAAATCGTAGTGAAACCCACTGTCGGTGACTGAATACCGCCCACAATGACGTCATTTGCTGGCTGATACGCTGAGCCCACACCAACGGCCAGATCAAACGGCTTGCCAGTAGGAAAACTTTGCGCATGAGCAGCACTGCAAAAGAGGAAAAATGCAGGCAGGGAGGCCACGATGATCGCGTGCTTGGACTGTGCGAGAGTTAGTTGCAAAGTAATTTCTCCGAATAGTGAAGTTGAATAAGCGTGCTGTTTTGAGACTGAAAACACAGGTTTTACAACCTTTTACACAAAATATTTTGTGCTGGAGTAATCTGATTTGTCAACAAAGCTTCAGGCATGGTTGTTGTAAGTACGACAAATTGCCGCCGCAACATCGTCCTGCGCGGGCTTACGGGATTAGTCGAAGCAACAAATCGGGGCACGCTACCGTCTCACGGCTTAGGGCCAGTGCGTGCCATACGCAAAGCCTTACAAATTGGGTAGTGTTTTTTTGTTAGGTTGCAGATATAAAACTTGCCGCAACCCAGGGCCAAGCTCAGAAGGCGCGGTTTTTTAGGACGCTCAGCTCCTGTGAGGCTATTGCAGTCGAATAGTGATGTTCCATCAGGCTACTTTTGAACCCACAGCACAGATATTGGTGAGACAAACAATGCGGCGGGCCACGCGAATGACGCTCATCACAAACTACGGGGCGTTGCGCAGCGCGTACCAAAGTCAAAGCGACGTAGATAAATCTTTTCGCATCAATAAGCTTTACCCGGCGAGACACAGACCTCAGGAGGCTGATACCGTACCTGAATGCCATGCACAAGCATTACCAGCTGCGAAGACTTGGCCAGGACCAGCATTTTCTATTCAAGCGCGTTGCCGAAAAAATCCTGGCTTTGGCGGGTTGGCGCAACACCCAGATGCCGGTAAGCCGCCAGCGTGGCAATACGCCCGCGCGGTGTGCGCTGCAAATAGCCCTGCTGAATCAGGTAAGGCTCAATCACATCTTCAATCGTGTCGCGCTCTTCGCCAATGCTGGCCGCAATGTTGTCGAGCCCGACCGGGCCACCGTCAAAGCGGTGAATCACGCATTCAAGCAGTTTGCGGTCCATGATGTCAAAACCTTGCGGATCCACATCCAGCATGGCGAGCGCCTTGTTGGCAATGGCCAGGTCGATAACGCCGGCGCCTTTGACATCGGCGTAGTCACGCACGCGGCGCAGCAGCCGGTTGGCAATACGCGGCGTGCCGCGTGAACGGCGGGCAATCTCAAAGCCGCCTTCTTCATCCGTCGGAACATTGAGCAGCCCGGCGCTACGCTTGACGATGCGGGCGAGCTCTTCAGCCGTATAAAACTCCAGCCGCGCCACAATGCCAAAGCGGTCACGCAGCGGGTTGGTCAACATGCCGGCACGCGTGGTTGCGCCCACCAGCGTAAAGGGCTGCAAATCAAGCTTGATGCTGCGCGCCGCCGGGCCTTCGCCAATCATGATGTCGATCTGGTAGTCCTCAAGCGCAGGGTACAAAATTTCTTCCACCACGGGGCTGAGGCGGTGAATTTCGTCGATAAAAAGCACATCGTTTTTTTCGAGGTTCGTCAGCAGCGCTGCGAGGTCTTTGGGCTTTTCAAGCACTGGCCCAGAGGTTTGCCGCATGTTCACGCCCAGTTCATGCGCAATGATGTGGCTCAGCGTGGTTTTACCCAGGCCGGGCGGGCCAAACAGCAGCACATGGTCAAGCGCCTCACTGCGCTTTTTGGCGGCACCGATAAAAATTTCCAGCTGTTCACGCACCTTGGTCTGGCCGATATATTCGTCAAACAACTTCGGCCGCAGGGCGCGCTCAATCGCCTCTTCTTTGGGCGAGTCCGGGGCGCTGGAGATGACGCGCCTTGAAGGCGGCAGGTCGGCCAGGTTGAAGTCATCGGTCTGGATGGTCATGTACTCAAACCTTCAAAATCGGACCGGGATAACTGGCCAATATTTCATCGGCAGTGACCAGCGTTAAATCTTCGCGCATGGCCTGAGCAAGGAGTAGCCGGTCAAACGGGTCTTTGTGCAGATGGGGCAAATGAACTACCGCAAAGGTGTGACTCGTGGCTACGGCTAATTCGCAATAACCATTGCGCAGCAATTCACTGTACAGATCGGGCACATCGACTACAAAATCTTCTCGCTTGTAGCTCGCTTTGATGGCAATTTCCCACATGCTTGCAGCACTAAAAAAGAGCTGATTGGCTTCGTCTTTCATCAGCGCCCTAGCCTTGGCAGGCAGGCGAGAAGGCTCGCTAACCGCCCAAACCAACAGGTGTGTATCAAGCAACAAACGCATGCTCAGTCTTCGCCGTTGAACATACGCGCGATTTCGTCGGCGTACATGGTGTCAAAGTCCTCAGGAACGCGCATCTTTCCCTTCATGAACCCCAGACGCTGTGGCTTTTTAACCGGCATTTCTTCAATCGCCACAACTTTCACCATGGGCTTGCCCGCCTTGGCAATGATGAATGACTCGCCCTGCGATGCGCGCTCTATCAGGCGCGACAGGTGCGTTTTGGCTTCATGGATATTGACGGTTTGCATGGCAACCCTTGTAGACTAAGTCTTATTAGTTTAGTCCGGTTAAGTTGCTTTTAAAAAATTATTTTGAAACCTCACTTAGCCAGCGCCTTCAACGCCAGCTTGATCCCGTC
>JANOCP010000095.1:0-21964 GCA_031412235.1 Polaromonas sp. | reverse complement strand
TCGGCCGCCTGAAGTGCCAGCGCCGGGCTAAACCATTCATCGGCAGCATTGGCAGGCAGCACAGCACGCAGCGCATCAAGATTGGCGCGCATGCGTTGGGTGTCGACCTGCAAGCCAGGCAAGGCCTGCGCCATGGCCCTTGCCGAGCCATGTGCAGACATCATCAGGTTGGGCCATTCCGCCAGCTCGGCCTGCCAGTTACCCAGCGCGCGCTCATGCTCTTGCGGCATGGCTGCCAGCAAGGCGGCTACGCGCTGCGGGGCGCGCTGGGCAGCGGCAAGCGCCACCATGCAGGCCACCGGATTGCGTTTGTGCGGCATGGCCGACGAGCCACCGCGCCCGGCCTCTAGAGGCTCGGCCACTTCATTGACTTCATACTGGCCCATCAGGGCAATGTCTTTGGCGATCTTGCCCAGGCTGCCCACCAGCAAGCCCAGCTCGCAACCCAGTGAAACCCATTCGTCGCGCTGCGTATGCCAGGTGTAGCCGGGGTCATTCAGACCCAGATCAGTGGCCATCAGCGCCCGCACCTCGGCACCTTTTTCATGCGAGTCCATCTTCATCTGCGCCAGCGTGCCCACAGCGCCGCCCAGTTGCACGCTCAGTGCGTTGCTTGATGCAGTTTGCAAGCGCAGCAAGCTGCGCACCAGCGGGGCAGCCCAGCCCACGCACTTCAAACCAAAGCTGGTGACTGACGCAGGCTGCATCAGCGTTCGCGCCAGCATCGGCTCGGCAGCATGCCGCTCAGCCAGGCCCAGCAGTGCCAGCGCAGCCTTTTTGACATCAAATTCAATCAGCCGCAGCGCGTCACGCGTGACCAGTGCCATGGCGGTGTCAATCACGTCCTGGCTGGTCGAGCCAAAGTGCACAAAGCCAGCGGCGTCCTTGTTGAACAGGCCCACGGTTTCCTTCAGGCTTTTGACCAGCGGGATGGCAATGCTGCCTGCTCGCCCGCTTTCACGCACGATTTTGGCCACGTCAAACAAATCAACCTTGCAGGTGCCGATGATGGACTGCGCCGCTGCCTCGGGTATCAGGCCGACCTGCGCCTGCGCGCGTGCCAGAGAGGCTTCAAAGCGCAGCATGGCCTGAACAAAATTACGCTCGCTGAAGGCTTCAAGCCCCTCAGGCGTGGATAAAAAACCTTCAAAAATGCTGCTCATGGTGTCCAGTGACTATTGAAGTTGATTTCAAAGAAAAGGTTTAGCGTTTCAGCCGAATCTGGTTTGGTAGGGGCACAGAGCGGCGCAACACGTCTTCACCCAGCCACTGGGCAGAACGCCAGGCGCGCTGCGCCACTGTCGGCAAAGGCATTTGCTGGTAGTCGTCGTTAAACACCTCAAAGCTGTAGTCGCCCCGGTAACCCAGGCTGTGCAGTTTGGTGACCAGCGCTGCCAGTGCTTGGCTGTGCACGCCTTCACCGGGGAAGACGCGAAAATGCCGGGCGGTGGCGATGCGCTCTTCAACAGACTTGATCTCGGTCCACATGAAGTCAGCCAGCTGAACCAGGAAAACCTTGTCAGGGTCCAGCATGTCGAGTTCTTCAAGCGCGGTGTTGGTGGCAAACATGTGAAACGAGTCAAAGCCCAGGCCCAGGTTGGGCATGTCGGCTTCGCAAATCAGGTCCCATGCCTGCGGAAATTCATTGATGGTGCGGCCCCACGACAAGGCCTCATAAGCGATTTTGATACCCATGGGAATCGCCAGCATGGCCAGCTTGCGCAGGTCGCGCACCAGGGCTTTGGTGTCGCCCGTCGCGTGCACTGAAGTTGATGAACAGATCAGCAGCAGCTTGCAGTCGAGTGCGTGGCACATCTCCAGCATGGACTTGGCAATATCCACCTTGTAGTCATGCAGGTGGCCCGACAGGCCTTCAAAATCGCGCAGCACCTGAAAGCCGGTCACGCGCAGGCCGCTGGCGCGAACGGCTGCCACGGCGGCGTGCAGGCCATCAGGGTGGCCGACCAGGTCTTTGGCGGCCAGCATGATCTGCGTGAATCCGGCGTCAGACACAGCCTTCAGTTTTGCCTCAAGCGGGCCGGCCAGCGATATGGTGTCCATGCCGAAGTCGGCAATGCTTCCCCTTGAATGCATCGTCATGGCGCTTACCCCGCCACGCCGCGTGAGTTGTGCACCAGCTCAAACGTCACGCTGCCCAGCCAGGTTTTGGTAAGCGCCCCGCGGTCTTCGGTATGCACGCCGCGTGACTCTACAAACTCAACCCCACCCCGGCCCAGTTCGGCCGCCGCCTGCAACACATCGGGGGCACCCAGGCCTATGCGCTGCAGGCTCTCTTCACCTTCGATGTCGAGCACACTGGCCTCGGGCTCTATTAGCTGAATGTAAAAGCGCGACGATGCAGGGCATGGGCTGCTCAAAATGCGGCCCTTGGGCAAAATGCCAAAGCGCTTGTCGGCGGGCAGTTCGGTAAAGCCAAACAGCTCGCTGTAAAACTCTGCCCAGTCCTCGGCGCGGTCATTGCCGATGTACTGCACCACACCAAAAAAATGCAGGCCAGCCAGCGCAGGCGGATGCTGGTCAACACCGGGAATTGGCACAAAGTCCACGTCGTAAATTGAAAACTTGTCGTAGCGGTCAACAAAATACAGCCGGCTTTTGCCAACACCGTGAATCGCTGGAATGTTGAGTTCCATGACCTCAACCCGGGGCGGCACAGCCCAGGCACCGCGCGCCAGTGCCCGGCCATAAGCCGCGGAAGCATCGCGTACGCGCAAAGCAATGGCTGCAATGGCGGGTTTGTCGGTGGGCGCGGCACCATCAGGCAACACCGGCACATGCGCATTGACAATGATATTGATGCTGCCCTGCCGGTACAGCAAGACCTCGCGCGAGCGATGCCGCGCCACCGGCCTGAAACCCATCATTTCCAGCACCTGGCCAAGGGCCTGCGGCTTGGACGTGGTGTATTCAATAAATTCAACACCGTCCAGCCCCAGCGGGTTGGATGCGTCAAGAATGGATTCGCGGTCGGTGGTTGGTATTGGCATGGTCATTCAGGATCCCATCGAAGCGGTGTCAGTTGTTCGATAGTCGATGCGAGTCAGTGTACTGGGCTGGACTGTAGTGTTTGATCGCCTTGACCGAAAGCTTTTAAGGGGCAGATTGCGCGATAATCGAACGCATTCGATCGACAATCGATCAAATAAAGGGTTTACCCCATGAATATCGCCACACTTTCAGACCTTGCCAAGCCGATGACCACATCGGCCTTGCCCGACCGCAGAACGTCGTCACTTGACAAACGCGACTGGATAGCCGGCCTGGAAAAAGGACTTTCCATCATTGAATGCTTTGACGACGCCAACCCGCGCCTGACCGCCAGCCAGGCCGGTGCCCGCTGCGGCATGACGCGCACTGCAGCGCGCCGCTACCTGCTGACGCTGGAACACCTGGGCTATGTCGCCAGCGACACCAAACTGTTCTGGCTAACGCCCCGCGTGCTGCGGCTGGGCCAGTCATACCTTGAATCAGCGCGCCTGCCGCGTATCGTGCAGCCGTTTTTGCATCGCGTGACCGCTGGTACGCAGGAAAGCGCTTATGTGAGCGTGATGGACGGCGACGAGATTGTGTATGTCGCCCGCAATGGCTCAAGCCGCGCCATGAACACCGGCTATGTTCTTGGTGCGCGGGTGCAGGCCCAGGTGACTGCAGCCGGACTCTTGATGCTGGCCATGCGCCCGCCCGAGTGGCAGGACGAATGGTTTTCGAGCCATGAGCTCAAAACCTACACCTCTTTTACGATTACCAGCAAAGACCGTCTGCGCATAGAAATGGTACGCGTGCGGGCTCAGGGCTGGTCCATGTCAGAGCAGCAGCTCGACCTGAACTACCGCGGTGTGGCCGTGCCATTGCGCAACCGCCACGGTGAGGTGCTGGGCGCACTCAGCGTGACCATGCCCATGGGCCATGAGTCGAGTGAAGACGCTGTTGCCAGGGTGTTACCAGTTTTAAGCGAGACGGCTCAGGCCATGCGCAACCTGATTTGAGGCTTCAGGATCTGAGCCTTCATAATTTGCTATTAATTTAGTAGCTACCTATAGCCGTACTCATTGGGCACAGGGCATATTTAGCCTTAAAAACCCCACTACCGTGCCCATAGACAGGGCCAGCCAAGCGCAAAACCGGCCTGCGCGCATTCAGGCTCAGCCCGGATCAAACTGATCTGCGTTTTTGCCTTTGACCCCGGCATAAAACCCCTTGATGGCGAGCATGTCCGCATCAATGTCGCCAGTGGTTTGAAACACCGGGCCCAGTCCCCCGATCTTTTTTTCGTAGTCAAGGTAAGCCATTACGATGGGCACACCTGCGCCTTGAGCGATGTAATAAAAGCCGGTTTTCCAGTAACGGGTGTTGCTGCGCGTGCCTTCTGGCGGCACGATCAGCTGAAGCGGGCCGGTTGCCCGGCTGATGGCGGCGCTGGACGCGGCGACCAGATTGTTGTTTTGAGAGCGGTCAACAGGTATGCCGCCCAGCCACATCATCACACCGCGAAAAGGCGGCCTGAAAATCGACGATTTACCAATCCAGTAAACATTCAGGCGCAGGGCAAAAGCCACCATCAGGGTGTAAGGCAAGTCCCAGTTGCTGGTGTGCGGCGCCGCAATCAGCACACTTTTGGCCGCGCCCGGCGGCAGGCTGCCGACGACTTTCCAGCCCGTCAGACGCAAGAAACCCACTGAGAGCCAGCGCAAAAGGGTGTTGACAAGCGGCGTGTCAAAAATGGTGTGGTGCATGGAAAAATTCAGAAAAAGACCGGGCAAAGCCCGAAAAGGCAGACCCGCCACTTCAGACTCGTAACTTGAGGCAAGCCAACTGAAGCAGGCAGTGCGCCGGTATCTTAGTTGCATTTACTTACAACACTAAGCATCGACAAATGCCTGGTACGCTGGCTGCAGCCATGAAAATGAAATCCACAGACAATCGCTGCCTGCGCCTTAAACCGCCTGGCCAGCTGCTCCAGCTAGCGCTGGCGGCTTGTTGACCTCATTGACCGCCCGCCTCTATTGACCGCCCGCCCCATCGACTTCAGCTTCATGCAAACCCGACACTTTCTTCAACTGATGGCCATGTCTGCCCTGTGGGGCGCGTCTTTTCCGCTGCTGCGTATTGCCAGCCCCGCGCTGGGGCCGTGGGTGCTGGCTGCCGGGCGCTGCATTTTGGCGGCGATTGTGTTGTCGCTGCTGATGCGGGCCTTGAGAGAAAAGTGGCCCGCGCGCAGCGCATGGCTACGGCTGGCGCTGCTCGCAAGCGTCACGGTAGTGATTCCGTTTGTGCTGTTTAACTGGGCGGCGCTGGTGATTCCGTCAGGTTATTCAGCCGTGCTGAACGCAACGGCACCACTGTTTGGTGTGTTGGGGGCGGCCGTGATGGGTGAAGAAAAGCTGACCAGCCGGCGCTTGCTGGGTTGTGCGGTCGGTTTTGCCGGGGTGGCGCTGCTGGTGCAGCTTGGCCCGGTAGCCGTCACAACCAGAGTGGTGCTGGCGGCGCTGGCCTGTACCGCGGCGGCAGCCTGCTATGGGTTTGGCGCAATCTTCATGAAACGCGCCACCATGGCGCATTCACCGCTGTCCGCATCAGCGCTTGTACATGTGGCTGCAGCGCTGATTCTGCTGGTGCCGGGCGGTATTGCCTTGCCGTACATACAACCGACAGCTGCGGCGCTGGTAGCGGTTGTTGTGCTGGGCACCATCACCAGCGGCTTTATGTACTGGATCAGCATGCGTCTGATGCGCGAGATTCCAGCAAGTGCGACCACCTCGGCGGCTTTCATGATTCCGCTGTTTGGCGTCACCTGGGGCGGGATTTTTCTGGGCGAACCGGTTACCGTCAGCATGTTGCCCGGCTGTGTGCTGGTACTGGCGGCTACCGCTCTGATTACCGGGTTCAACCCGTTCAGGGGCGCCCCGCCAGAGCCTTGATGAAAAAGCGCAGACTTAGCGTGCGCGCATGATATCGGGCGTACTGACCACCACATCGGCGTTTTGCGCACGCTGGCGCAGGGCGTGCTCCATCACCACCAGTGCCAGCATGGCCTCGGCAATCGGTGTGGCGCGTATGCCCACGCAAGGGTCGTGGCGGCCCTTGGTCACCACTTCAGCGGGTTGGCCGCTGGTATCAATCGACTGGCGCGGCGTGGTAATCGATGAGGTCGGCTTGATGGCAATCGACACTTCAAGGTCTTGCCCGGTGCTGATGCCACCTAGAACGCCGCCAGCGTTGTTTGACAAAAATCCATTAGGCGTGAGTGAATCACCATGTGTGGTGCCGCGCTGCGCGACGCTGGCAAAACCGGAACCAATCTCAACACCCTTGACAGCATTGATGCCCATCATGGCAAAGGCAATGTCGGCATCAAGCTTGTCATAAAGCGGCTCGCCCAGGCCCACCGGCACGCTAGACGCCGTCACCCGGATGCGCGCACCGCACGAGTCCTGCGCACGGCGCAACTCGTCCATATAGGTTTCAAGGCTAGAGACATCGGCAACCGGAGCAAAAAACGGGTTATGGGCAACGTGTTCCCATGATTCAAATGGAATCACCAGGTCGCCAACCTGCGTCATACAGCCCCGAAAAGTCGTGCCGTACTTTTCAAACAGCCATTTTTTGGCCACTGCACCGGCAGCCACCACAGGCGCAGTCAGGCGAGCAGACGAACGGCCACCGCCGCGTGGGTCCCGCAGGCCGTATTTGTGCAGGTAGGTGTAGTCAGCGTGACCGGGGCGAAAGGTTTCAAGAATATTGCCGTAGTCCTTGCTGCGCTGGTCGGTGTTTTTTATCAGCAGGCAAATCGGCGTACCGGTGGTTCTGCCCTGGTACACGCCAGACAAAATTTCAACCGCGTCGGGCTCATTGCGCTGGGTAACGTGGCGACTGGTGCCAGGGCGGCGGCGGTCCAGGTCAATCTGGATATCCTCCTCAGTCAGGCTCATGCCGGGCGGGCAGCCATCAATAACGCAGCCAATGGCCGGGCCGTGGGATTCACCAAAGTTGGTGACCGCGAAAAGATTTCCGAATGTATTACCGCTCATGAGCCTGATTATCCCCGAGCGGGAAGGCATTTTCTGCTGGAACAGATCATGCTTGTTGCGCTGCACCCTAACCCTGTTGACGCCTTGATGGCAAAGGAGCATCCCATGCTTGACCGCACAACCACCCTGTTCTCGCACGTCAAACCCGAAGACACCAGCTTCAAAACCGATGGGCTGCGCGACTTTTTTCTGTACCGCGATCTGGGTATTGCCGAGGCAACCCACGGCAAGGTTATTGCGCATCTGGTCAAGGCCAATATGGCACCAGAAAAAGGCACCGGATGGCACCGGCATGAAGCGGATTTCCAGATTGTCATCATGCTCAAGGGCTGGGCCAAGTTCATGTATGAAGACAGGGAAACGCTGGTGTCGGCTGGTGATTGTGTGCATCAGCGCCCGGGCATCAGCCACTATCTGTTCGACTATTCACCGGACATGGAATACCTTGAGATCGTCTCACCTGCGGACTTTAAGAGCATTGATGTGGAGCCTGTTTGTGAGGTGCCCGCTCCTCACTCATGGTGATCTGATCAGGCGCTGCTGCGTGCCGGGTTAAAACTCAGCATCGAGCTCATCAAAATCATCTGGTTCTGCCTGCGCGGCAGCGATCCATTCCTGCATGGCGGGAAGCTTCCATATAGCGGTTGCGTAGGCAACGCACAGGGGGTCAAGGGGGATGTCATAGGTCCTGAAACGGCTCACCACTGGGGCATACATTGCGTCTGCCATGCAGGGCTTCTTACCGAATAAAAACGGACCGCCATAACGCGTGAGGCAATCCGACCATATCTCTACGATGCGCTTGACGTCGGCATCGGCCCGCGACCAGGTTTTGAACTTCGGAAACATGGCCTTGATATTGAGCGGCATCGACGACCGCATCGAGCTAAAGCCCGAATGCATCTCGCCGCAAATGGCTCGGCAATGCGCCCTGGCCGCTATGTCTGCAGGCAGCAGGCCGGCCTTGGGCTTGATCTCATTGAGGTATTCGCCGATTGCCAGCGTGTCCCAGACCTTGATGCCGTTGTGCAAAAGACTGGGCACCAAAATGGAGGACGACAGCAGCAAAATCTCGGCCCGCATATCCACATCGTCCGGCGGCAGCACCTTTTCAGTGAACTCAAGCCCTGAAAACTTGACAAGCAACCAGCCCCGTAAAGACCACGCACCGTAATTTTTGCTGCTGAGGGTAAGAACTGCTTCAGACATAAGGGCATCTTTCAGGTGGCTTTTTGCAAAGGCAACAAGTCAAATTGGTTGCCGCAGCTGCACCAAAAATGACTTTGGTGCGCTCTTGCAGTGCAAGCCCTGTGCCAACATGGACCAAGGTGGCCCGTAAATTGCTGGCTTTGAAGTACCGCTGCCACCGCAGTTAAACCAGAAAGCAGCATTAACCATGCTTTACCAAGCCTATCAGTTGCAGACTGACATGACCTCCCCCTTGCGGATGTTTGCGGAGCAGGCAAGCCTTTTATTCGGTGCAGGTTCTTTTGGTGCGGGTCACTTTGGCTCGGGTAAATCTGGCGCAGGCAGTGACGCTTCGCCAAGCCAGCCATCACTGTTTTCAGGCTTGTCCCAATCGAGCAGCAAAATCGCTGCCGCCTGCGAAGTCCTGGCACGGCTGCGACTCACCCATGCACGGCCAGCCTACGACCTGCCCAGCGTGCAGGTTGCGGGCCAGAGCGTCGCTGTGACAGAGCACAAGGTCTGCGAGCTGCCCTTCGGCACGTTGCTGCACTTCAAGAAAGCCATGGTAAGCCCCGGCCCGCGTGTGCTACTGGTGGCTCCACTGTCTGGCCACTTTGCCACGCTTCTGCGTGAAACCGCGCGCACCCTGCTGGCCGACCATGACGTCTACATCACCGATTGGCACAACGCACGCGATGTGGCTTTATCCCACGGCGAGTTTGAGCTGGACAGCTACACCGACTACCTGATCAAGTTCATGGAAACGCTGGGGCCAGACAGTCACATGATTGCGGTTTGCCAGCCCTGCGTGGCAGCCCTTGCCGCCACGGCCATCATGGCCGAAGACGACAACGCAGCCCAGCCGCGCAGCCTGACACTGATGGCTGGCCCGGTAGATTGCCGCATCAACCCGACAGGGGTTAACGAGCTGGCCAACAGCAAGCCGATTGAATGGTTTGAAAAAAACCTGGTGCACCACGTACCCTGGCCACACAAGGGCATGATGCGGCGCGTTTACCCCGGCTTTTTGCAGCTCACCGCGTTTTTGAGCATGAACCTGGAGCGGCATAAAAAGTCATTCCAGGATTTGTACCAGCACGTCAGGGACGGCGAGTTTGAGAAAGCCCAGATCATTCGCACGTTTTATGACGAATACCTCGCCGTTAACGACCTGCCTGCGCCCTTCTACCTGCAAACCGTTTCAAAGGTGTTTCAGACCTATGACCTGCCGCGCGGTGAGCTGACCTGGCACGGCCGCAAGGTTGACCTCAAGGCCATACGCCGCACGGCTTTATTGACGGTTGAAGGTGAGCGTGATGATATTTGCGCTGTAGGCCAGACCGTAGCCGCGCAAGACCTGTGCAGCAGCATTCGCCCGTACATGAAAAATCATCATTTACAGGCGGGTGTGGGGCACTACGGCGTGTTCAGTGGCCGCAGGTGGAACCAGCAGATTTACCCGCGTGTGCGGGACGTCATACACAGTAGTATTTAGGCCCCACGGTCGCTCACTTTGTGTAGCTCCCTGCACCTTGCAGGCCGCCGCTCGCCAGAGGCTTCGCTTCTGTCGCCTGTCCAAACCTGCTCAAGCAGGTTCGGAACCGCAGGCTCCAGCCCGAGGGGCCGCTGCGCCTGCGGACTGGCGAAGCCAGATCCGCGGCCCCTGTTTGAAGGGGATCAGTCGTCGACATTGCCGGCTTCTGCCGGCCAGTCGCGTATATAAGCCTTCAGCATCTTGTTTTCAAAGTTCTGACTATCAACGACCGTTTTGGCTACGTCATAAAAACTGATCACACCCATCAGCATTTTCTGGTTCATGACCGGCATGTAGCGCGCATGGCGGTCCAGCATCATGCGGCGTACTTCATCGAGCTCTGTTTCTGCCGTGCAGGTCAGCGGATGGTCGTCCATGGCGGTACGCACCAGCGTACTACCAATCTCACCGCCGTTTTTGACGATGCACAAGATCACTTCGCGAAAGGTCAGCATGCCCACCAGGTCGCCGTGTTCCATGACCACCAGCGAACCGATGTCTTTTTCAGCCATGATTTGCGTCGCCATGGCCAATGGCTCATCGGGCTGAACGGTGTAAAGCGTATTGCCCTTAACGCGAAGTATGTCGGCTACTTTCATGGCTTTCTCCTGGGTTTTCTGTCCCTGTATTTTCCCACTGCAGGCAGCAAGCGGTAATTTTTTGGGAAAGTTATTTGTCAATATAGCCCACAATAAGCCAGCAGGCTTCGAAACAGCAAGCCGATATCGTTTTTTCTAATGGAGACAACCCCATGCCCGGATACTCAGACCCCGGCTTTGACACGCTTGCGCTGCACGCAGGCGCATCGCCTGACCCCACAACCGGCGCGCGCGCGGTACCGATACACCTGACAACATCTTTTGTATTTGAGTCCAGCGACCACGCAGCGTCGTTGTTCAACCTTGAACGGGCCGGGCATGTGTACTCGCGCATCAGCAACCCGACCAATGCGGTGCTTGAGCAACGCGTTGCAGCACTTGAAGGTGGCATAGGCGCCGTCACCACCGCCAGTGGCCAGGCAGCACTGCATTTGAGCATTGCCACCCTGATGGGTGCGGGCTCACACATCGTGGCGTCTACCGCGCTTTACGGCGGCTCGCAAAACCTGCTGCACTACACCATGCGGCGCTTCGGCATTGAAACGACTTTTGTCAAACCTGGTGACCTCGATGGCTGGCGCGCTGCCGCCCGGCCCAATACCAAATTGTTTTTTGGCGAAACAGTAGGTAACCCCGGCCTTGATGTGCTCGATATTGAAGCGGTGTCCGGCATCGCCCATGAAGCCGGCGTACCTTTGCTGGTGGACTCGACCCTCACCTCCCCCTGGCTTATCAAACCGTTTGACCACGGGGCTGATCTGGTTTACCACTCAGCCACCAAATTTTTGAGCGGTCACGGCACGGTGATTGGTGGTGTTGTGGTGGACGGCGGCTCTTTTGACTGGGAAAAGTCGGGCAAATTCACTGAGCTGACCGAGGCCTACGACGGCTTTCACAACATGGTTTTCAGTGAGGAAAGCACTATTGGTGCGTTTTTACTGCGCGCCAGACGTGAGGGACTACGCGACTTCGGTGCCTGCATGAGCCCGCATACGGCGTGGCTGATTTTGCAGGGCATCGAAACACTGGGCCTGCGCATGGCAAGGCATATGGGCAACACTGAAAAGGTGGTGGCCTTTCTGGCTAGTCATCCGTTTGTATCTCGCGTGGGTCACCCGCTACTTGAGTCCCATACCAGCTACGCCCTGGCCAAAAAACTGCTGCCGCGTGGCGCCGGTTCGGTCTTCAGTTTTGACCTCAAAGGCAGTCGCGCACAGGGCAAGGCCTTTGTCGAAACACTCAAGGTTTTCAGCCACCTGGCCAATGTGGGTGACTGCCGCAGCCTGGTGATTCACCCGGCCAGCACCACGCACTTTCGCATGACGGATGAAGCACTGGCGGGTGCGGGCATCACGCAGGGCACCATTCGCCTGTCGATCGGGCTTGAAGACCCTGATGACCTGATGGATGATTTGAAGCGGGCTTTAAAAGCTGCGGAAAAGGCCGTGGGGTAAGCCATGTACATCACTGTCAACTCCCACAAAACCTATTGCTACACCGGCGGCAAAGCCTTTGACGCCAGCAAACCCACCGTTGTTTTTATTCATGGCGTACTTAACGATCACAGCGTGTGGAGTCTGCAAAGCCGCTACCTGGCCAACCACGGCTGGAACGTGCTGGCTGTTGACTTGCCCGGCCACTGCAAAAGCCAAGGTGAAGCGCCGTCCAGCGTTGAAGAAGCGGCGGGTTTTGTTGCTGCACTGCTGGATGCCGCTGGCATACAACGCGCCGCGCTGGTCGGCCATAGCTGGGGCTCATTGATTGCACTTGAAGCCGCGTCGAAACTCAAGGACCGCGTCACGCACCTCGTCATGGTGGGCACAGCCTTCCCCATGAAGGTGTCACAGGCCCTGCTGGACGCATCGCTCAATGAGCCCATGGCAGCCCTGAAGATGATCAATGTATTTTCACGCAGCACGCTGGCCGCGCCACCGTCGGCATTAGGTCCCGGTACCTGGGTTTATGGCGCCAGCATGGCGCTGGGGCGCCGCGTGCTCGCAAGCAACACAAAGGTCAATGTTTTTCACCGCGGCTTCAAGGCCTGCGACAGCTATTCGAATGGGGAGGCAGCCATCAACCAGATCACCTGCCCGGTGCTGTTTTTGCTCGGCGCGCAAGACCAGATGACACAAGCCAAAGCAGCACAACTTTTAATAGACACGGCAACGAAAGGCGGCAAGACAGTCAAGCTTGCCAGCCTGGCGGTGGGCCACCACCAGATGACCGAGGCCCCCGAGGAAACGCTGTTTGCGATTCGAGATTTTTTGCAGTGATGACATCCATGCTTGAATCGCGCGCCCGCCAAATTGCGGACACGTTTGACCTGCGCGCACTGCCACCAGACTTTTACGCCGACCCCTACCCGGTGTATGACGTGCTTCGTGCCCAGAACCCGATTCACCGCATGCCGGATGGCTCGTACTTTCTGACCCGGCACGCTGATCTGGTGGCTGTGTACCGCGATGCGCAAACCTTTAGCTCTGACAAGCGGGTGGAGTTTGAGCCCAAGTACGGCAGGGGCTCGGCGCTTTTCGAGCATCACACCAGCAGCCTGGTGTTTAACGACCCGCCGCTGCACACGCGGGTGCGCAAGCTCATCATGGGAGCTTTAAGCCGTCGGGCCATTGCTGACATGGAACCAGGCCTTGTCGCGCTGGTTGACGACTTGCTCGATGCCATTGCCGTCAAGGGCTGCGGTGATTTGATTGAAGATTTTGCCTCTGCAATTCCGGTAGAGGTTATTGGCAACCTGCTGGGTGTGCCGCACGCTGACAGAGCGCCACTGCGCGGTTGGTCGCTGGCCATACTCGGTGCGCTGGAACCCACCCTGACGCCTGCTCAAGCCGAATCAGGCAACCGCAGCGTCACTGAATTTACCGACTACCTCAAAACACTTGTCGCCCAGCGGCGCAAGCAACCGGGCGACCCTGAGCATGACGTGCTGACGCGGTTAATTGGCGAGGAAGCGGCGGGCGAACACCTCAGCGAGGTCGAGCTGCTACAAAACTGTGTCTTTATCCTGAACGCCGGACACGAAACGACCACCAATCTCATTGGCAACGCCCTGGTGGCACTGCACGACTGGCCGGATATAAGAATCGGTCTGCTATTAAACGTGAAGCATTTGATAGCCGAAAATATTGGGCTTGAGGCCTATTTGACCCTTGCAGTCGATGAATTCCTGCGGTTTGAGTCGTCCAACCAGCTCAGCAACCGCCGCGCGCTAAAGGCGACGCAAATTGGCGATGTGGCTATCGCTGAGGGCAGTTTGCTGACGCTTTGTATTGGCGCCGCCAACCGCGACCCGGCCCAGTTTGACCAGCCCAACCAGATAAACCTTGAACGTGCACAAAATCGCCACCTGGCGTTTGGTTTTGGCATTCACCAGTGCGCTGGCATGAGCCTGGCCCGGCTGGAAGGACGCATTGCCATTGGCCGGTTTTTACAGCGCTTTCCGGGCTATCAGTTGTCAGGCCCGCCAATTCGCGGCGGTCGCGCACGTTTCAGGGGCTTCTTGCATGCGCCCTTTACAGTAACCTAAACTGCAAAAATCGTCGGGTATATACAGGAGACAAACATGCAAAGCACAACGCCAAATGCGACTACGCAAGACCCGAAAGCCTTCAAAACCTTTGCGGAGTTCTACCCGTTTTATTTGACCGAACACAGCAACCGCAACTGCCGCCGCCTGCACTTTGCAGGCGCAACGCTGACGCTGGTGTGCCTTGCCATGCTGATAGCGACTGGCAAACCACAGTACCTGCTGTACGGCTTGCTCTGTGGCTACGGTTTTGCCTGGGTGGGTCACTTTGGCTTTGAGAAAAACAGGCCTGCGTCCTTCAAGCGCCCCCTGTTCAGCCTTATGGGCGACTGGGTGATGTACAAGGATATCTGGCTGGGTAAAGTCAAAATCTAAAGAACCTGCCGCAAATTCAGCGCATGCCAGTTGGCCCGGGTCCACAGCGGCAGCGTTGAATCGGTTTTGTCCAGCAGCAACTGCTGCATGAGCGGCTCCAGCGGCGTCTGATCGGGATCAGCCAGTAATATGTAGCGTGATTCCTGGTCACCCTCTTCCACCAATTGCCCTATCCACTGCAGTGCCTCAAGCGTCTCCAGCGCGGGCTCAAGCTGTAGCACATCAACCTGCAGCTCTTGCGCCAGTGCCGATGCGCCACATCCCCGCCGCGCTGATTCGCGCTGGCGATGCAACTGCTGCAACACTTCAAGCGCGAGCTGAAACTGCCAGCCGTGTCCACCGCCGCGCCTGGCTACGCCCACCATAAGGCTCGGCAAATACGCTGTAATTACCGCCCCCATCAACACGATGATCCACGCGACGTAGATCCACACCAGCAAAATCGGCAAGGTGGCAAACGCGCCATAAATCAGTGAATAGGTCGGTACCTGGCTCAGGTAAACACTCAACACCTTTTTGGCCAGCCCAATGCCTGCCGCAACAAAAATACCGCCAGCCCAGGCGTGGGCCCATCTGACATAGGTATTGGGCACATAGCGATACAGCGCCGCCATGCCAAAAGCGACCAGAAAAAATTGCAGCACATCAAGCAGAAAAAGAACGCTGAACGGCAATGCACCCACCAGCCCTCGGGTGGCTGACACCACATAAGACGTCAGCGCCAGGCTGGCCGCCAGCAGTAGCGGCCCCAAAGTGATGGCGGCCCAGTAAATCAGCACGCGCTGGGTAAACGGCCGGGTCTTTTTGACACGCCAAATCCCGTTAAGAGTGCGGTCTATGGTCAAGATCAGTGCGATGGCGGTAACCAGCAGCACGGCCAGCCCGGCAATACCCAGCTTGTTGGCCTGGCGACTGAAAAGGGTCAAATATCCCAGAACCTGCCGCGCAATGTTGTCGGGAATCAGGCTCTGAATCAGCCAGCCCTGCAGCGCGCCCTGCAGTTTTGAAAACATCGGAAAGGCCGTAAAAATAGCCAGTGCTACGGTAAAAAACGGCACCAGTGCAATGGACGTCGTAAAAGTCAGGCTGCTGGCCGTCAGGCCCATATGGTCTTCTCGAAAGCGGTCACGCAGGGTCAGCGCGGTACCGCGCCACGGAAAGCGCGACAGGGTGATCAAAAGGGCTTGCAGGTCTTGCTGAAATTTCATCCCCGGTATCATGCCTCAGACTAAAACTTACTCTTCATGAACAAGACAAACCAAATTGAATTGATACGCTGGACTGCCATGGGCAGCATGGTGGGGCTGATAGTGCTGGGCCTGGCCTGGGAAATGTGGCTGGCACCCATACGGCCAGGTGGCTCGCTGCTGGCACTTAAAGTATTGCCTCTTTGCCTGCCGCTGGCGGGTATTTTGAAAAACCGCATGTACACCTACCGCTGGATCAGTCTGTTGGTGTGGCTTTACTTCACCGAAGGGGCCGTGCGCGCCTGGAGCGACAAGGCGCCCGGCAACTACCTGGCCATGACAGAAGTTGTGCTTTGCCTGATTTTGTTTGCGGCCTGTGCACTGCATGTGAAACTTCGGTTCAAAGGTATTCCAAAATTACCAAAGGGCAGCTACTAAGCAGCGACCAGACCATGCAACAGCATTTGATTGACAAGCTTAGAGGTATTGTGGGCAGCGTCCAAGTCCTGGTGGACGGTGACCTGTCAGCCTATGAGCTGGATTGGCGCAAACGCGCACGCGGCAAGGCGCTGGCGGTGGTACGGCCCGCGAGCACGGCAGAGGTTTCAGCCATCGTCAAAGCCTGCTCAGCAGCAGGCGTCAGCATCGTCACGCAGGGCGGCAACACCGGCCTGGTGGGCGGCTCCACGCCAGACGACTCAGGCCATCAGGTCGTGCTGAGCCTGCAGCGCATGAATGCTGTGCGTAATATCGATGCAGCCAACCTGACCATGACGGTAGAAGCTGGCTGCATTTTGCAAACACTTCAGGAGACCGCTGAAAAATCCGGTTTGTTGTTTCCACTAAGTCTCGCCGCAGAAGGCAGTTGTACCCTGGGCGGCAACCTGGCCACCAACGCGGGTGGCACTCAGGTGGTGCGCTATGGCAACGCACGTGACCTGTGTCTGGGCCTGGAAGTAGTTACCGCACAGGGCGACATCTGGCAAGGCCTGAGCGGCCTGCGCAAGGACAACACCGGCTACGACCTGCGTGATTTGTTTGTTGGCAGCGAAGGCACGCTGGGCATCATCACCGCTGCAACCATGAAGCTGTATCCCATGCCTGCAGCGCAGCTCACCGCCTGGGCCGCAGTGCCATCGATGGCGCACGCCGTTACGCTGCTGGGTTTGGCGCACAAACATCTTGGCGCGGGCCTGACGGGCTTTGAAGTCATGGGCCAGTTTGCGCTGAGCTTGGTAGCCAAGCATTTCACGCAGCAGCGCGTACCGCTTTGGCAAGATAACCCTTTTTGCGTATTACTTGAGAACTCTGACCACGAATCAGAAAGCCACGCGCGCGAACAATTCGAGAGTCTGCTTGAAATGGCGCTTGAACAAGGCTGCGTCACAGACGCAGTAGTGGCCGAAAACCTGACGCAGGCACACCAACTGTGGCACATCCGCGAGAGCATTCCGCTGGCGCAGGCTGAAGAAGGCCTGAACATCAAGCACGATATTTCAATTGCCGTGTCACGCATTCCAGAGTTTGTTGAAACCACCGATGCATTGCTAAAGCAGGCGCTCCCAGGTGTCAGGCTGGTCAACTTTGGCCATCTGGGTGACGGCAACCTGCACTACAACGTGCAAGCCCCTGAAGGTGGCGATATGGCGGCGTTTCTGCGTGAGCAGGAAGAAAACGTCAACACCATCGTCTATGACTCGGTAGCCCGTTTTGAAGGCTCCATCTCGGCCGAACACGGCGTAGGCAGCTTGAAGCTGGACAAGCTTGAGCACCACAAATCGCCCGTTGCACTGGGCATGATGCGCGCCATTAAACAAGCGCTTGACCCGCATAACACCATGAATCCAGGGCGGGTGATTCGGATGTGATTCTGAAAGTCCACATGATATTATGCGCATAGTTTTTCAACATATGAAGGGCGCATCATGCAGACTGAAATTTCCGGCAAAAAACGGGCTGTCAATATGTCCATTGACGGCGCAACCCTGGATCTTGCAAAAAAGATCGGCATGAATCTTTCAAAAACAGTCGATGCGTTCCTGAAAGATGAAGTCAAACGCCTCTATTGGGAACAGTGGAACGAACAAAACAAGGATGCCATCGACAGTTACAACGCGCGCATTGCAAAAGAAGGCCTGCCGCTCGCACAGTACCGTAGTTTCTGAGATGGCTCGATTTGATGTCTACGCGCACCCTGATACCGTTTTACGTAAAAAAACGCCCTACCTGCTGGACGTGCAAAACGATCACCTGGCGCGGATCGCCACGCGGGTCGTGATACCGCTGCGGCTTGCACACCAGTTTGACCTTCCTGTGCATGACTTGAATCCGGTTTTTGAAATTGCTGGTGACAATGTGGTTCTGGACACTGCAGCCCTCGCGGCTTTTCCGGCATCAGAGTTGAAGAAGCCCCTGGTCAGCCTCAAGCCTCAGGCCAATGCTGTTGTCGGTGCCCTTGACATTCTTTTTGGAGCTTATTGAAATGCAGGCACCGTTAGATATTTTGAAAAAATCCCCCATCCGTTCCCAATACGAAGACTTCATGCGCCATGTGGATACCTGCGGCGTCTTCAAGGCTGACCGCACAGGTACCGGCACCAAGAGCGTGTTTGGGTACCAGATGCGCTTTGACCTGACCGAAGGCTTTCCGCTGGTGACGACCAAAAAAGTCCACCTTAAATCCATCGTGCACGAACTGCTGTGGTTTTTGCAGGGGTCGAGTGACAACAACTGGCTCAAGGAACGTGGCGTGACGATATGGGACGAATGGGCACGCGCGGACGGTGACCTGGGCCCTGTGTATGGCGTGCAATGGCGCAGCTGGCCGACGCCCGACGGTGGCCATATTGACCAGATAAGCGACGTGATCAAAACGCTCAAGACCAACCCCGACTCGCGTCGCATCATCGTCAGCGCATGGAACGTAGCCGATCTGAGCAAGATGGCGCTGATGCCCTGCCATGCCTTCTTCCAGTTTTATGTGGCACCGGCGACAAATGCAGGCGGCAAGGGCAAATTGAGCTGCCAGCTCTACCAGCGCAGCGCCGACATCTTTTTGGGTGTTCCCTTCAATATTGCCAGCTACGCGCTGCTCACGCATATGGTGGCCCAGCAGTGCGAACTCGATGTGGGCGACTTCATCTGGACCGGCGGTGACTGCCATATTTACAGCAACCATGCCGAACAAGTTGCGCTGCAGCTAAGCCGCACGCCACACCCTTACCCGACGCTGAATATCAAACGCCAACCGGCATCCATCTTCGACTACGAGTTTGAGGACTTTGAGTTTGTGGACTACCAGCACCATGCTGCGATTAAAGCGCCGGTAGCCGTATAGCCGTATAGCCGTATTGCCGTATTGCCGCCATGCAACTCAACATGATCTTTGCCCGCGCCGCCAACGGCGTGATCGGCAACAACAACACCCTGCCGTGGCACCTGCCCGAAGACATGGCCCACTTCAAGCGCCTGACCAGTGGGTGCCCGGTCATCATGGGGCGCAAAACCTGGGACTCATTACCACCGCGTTTTCGTCCGCTGCCAGGCCGCATCAATATCGTCATCACGCGGCAGCTGGACTGGCAGGCGCCGGGCGCGCAAACCGCATCCGGGCTCAATGAGGCCATTACACTTTGCGAATCGTCACAGCAGGTGTGGATCATCGGCGGCGCGCAAATCTACGCCCAGGCCGAAGCTTTGGCGCAGCGTATTGAAGTCACCGAAATTGCACAGGACTTTGAGGGCGATGCGTTTGCACCCGTGCTAGGAGCCCAGTGGCATGAAGCAGCCCGCGTAGACCATGTCTCGACAAACGGACTGAAGTTCAGTTTTATAACTTACAACAAACACAAGGGAGACTGATATGTCTGGAGCAGGATTTCACGTACACGGACCGCACGACCACGAGCTGGAGCATGCTGCGCAGGGCGGCCACGAGAGTGGTGGCATGATCGCGCAGATTGCGGTCATCACAGCCATCATTGCCACGGTAGGCGCGATTTTTTCATACATGGGCGGAGCCACCCAGGCCAATGCTGGTCTGTATAAAAACAACGCCGCCATCAAAAAGACCGAAGCTGCCAACCAGTGGAATTTCTTCCAGGCCAAAAGCACCAAGCAGTCATTGGCCGAAGTCTCACGCGACCTGTCGCCTGAAGCGGTCAGAAACAAGTACCAGTCCAAAATCGACCGGTACGAAAAAGAAAAGAGTGAGATCAAGCTGGCAGCTGAAAAGCTCGAAGCCGAGTCCGCCGTTTGGGACAAATCATCTGACGAACAAATGCACCAGCACCACCGGTGGGCACAAGCCACCACCGTGCTTCAGGTGTCAATTGCGCTGGCCGCCATTGCCCTGCTCACGCGAAAAAAATGGCTTGAATACGGCATGTTTGCACTGGCAGGCGTTGGTGTCGTCCTCGGGACACTCGCTGTACTACATATTTAATAGCACGCTATACCAGTTAATAAAGGGCCGGGGGGCTATCTGACTTAGAAAATGCACATGACAACATTGCAGGAACTGTTGGGCATTGATTTGGCTATCATCCAGGCGCCCATGGCTGGGGTTCAGGGCAGCGCGTTGACAGTAGCGGTATCGAGTGCCGGTGGCCTGGGTTCGTTGCCGGCCGCAATGCTGGACCTCGTAACACTGCGCAGTGAGCTTCAAGCCATCACGGCGCAAACCAACAAGCCCTACAACGTCAATTTTTTCTGCCATGCCCCACCGGCGCCCGACACACACCGCGAAGCACGCTGGCGTGAGGCCCTGGCTCCGTACTTCGCAGAGTTCGGAATGGACCCTGCAGGGGTTCCTGCAGGCGGCGGACGCGTGCCGTTTACCAACGATGCCGCCGACGTGCTGGAAGCTTTCCGGCCGCCCGTAGTGAGTTTTCATTTCGGACTGCCCGCAGCGCCCCTGCTTGCCCGTGTGAAGTCCTGGGGGAGCAAGATACTGTCGTCAGCGACCACCGTCGACGAAGCACTCTGGCTGCAAGCCCACGGCGTTGATGCCGTGATAGCCCAGGGGCTTGAAGCGGGCGGTCATCGCGGGATGTTCCTGACTGATGACCTGACGACCCAGATTGGAACCATGGCCCTGGTACCGCAACTGGTACGGGCAGTCAGCATTCCTGTGATTGCAGCTGGCGGTATTGCCGATGCGCAGGGCGTAGCCGCGGCAATGGCGCTCGGAGCAGCGGGCGTTCAGGTGGGTACTGCCTACATGCTTTGCCCCGAGGCTAACACCAGCGCCTTGCATCGCTCGGCACTCAAAAGCAGGCGTGCCCTGCACACCGTGCTGACAAACCTGATCACCGGTCGGCCCGCCCGCGGCATAGCCAATCGGCTGATGACGGAACTGGGTCCGCTAAGCAGTGCGCCGCCCGCGTTTCCGCTGGCTACGGCGGCACTCGCTCCCTTGCGAGCCGCCGCAGAGCTGCTCGGCCGCGATGATTTTTCTACCCTCTGGTCTGGTCAGAACGCAAGCGGCTGCCGAGAGATTCCTGCCGCTGCGTTAACCCGGCTTCTGGCCACCACTGAGGTAGTACACCCATGAAAATATCCACCTGGAACGTCAACTCCCTCGCCGTACGCCTGCCGCAGGTCATTGACTGGCTGGCCGCCAATCCGGTTGATGCACTGTGCCTGCAGGAGCTCAAGCTCAGCGATGAAAAATTCCCCTTTAAGGAGCTTGAAGCCGCCGGGTATCACAGCGTAGCTTTCGGGCAAAAAACCTATAACGGTGTGGCGATTTTGAGCCGCACAGCAGCTCGTGATGTCGTCAAAAACATCACTGGCTTTGCAGACGAACAATCACGCGTGATTGCCGCCACGCTGGACACGCCAGATGGCGAGGTTCGAGTGGTTAATGGCTATTTCGTTAACGGACAAGCGCCCGGCAGCGAAAAATTCGCCTACAAGATGAAATGGCTCGACGGCCTGAGAGCCATGCTGCGCGAAGAACTGGATGCGCACCCACGGCTGGTTTTACTGGGTGACTTCAACATAACGGTGGATGACCGCGATACCTATGACCCCGAAGGCCTGCGTGAAACCATTCACCACACGACAGAAGAGCGCCAGCATTTTCAGGCACTGATTGACCTGGGTTTGACAGATGCTTTTCGCATGTTTGAGCAGCCCGAGAAAAGCTATTCGTGGTGGGACTACCGCGAGTTTGGCTTCAGGCGCAATCGCGGCCTGCGCATTGACCATATTCTGGTAAGTGAGTCGCTAAAGCTGCAGGTCAAGAGCTGCGTGATCGACAAGCTGCCGCGTAAAAACGAGCGTCCGAGTGATCACGCACCCGTGACGGTAGAACTGGCTTGAAGTAGCCGCCAGCGAAGCAAGGCTTTCGCAAGCAAGGGCCGCAGAACCGGCTTTGCCGGGCTGCAGGCGCAGCGGCCCCCATGGGGGGCAGAGAGCTACACGAAGTGAGCAAACGTGGGGGCCACATTCACTCTAAATTGAGCTCCTGAATCTTGCGCGTGATG